>DASUCM010000040.1:0-6112 GCA_036276035.1 Candidatus Limnocylindria bacterium
TCGCGCGGAGGCGTCGTCGCCGCGATCGTGATCGCGGCCGCGTTCCTCATCCCGCTCGTCTTCGGGCCCCTCGTCGGCTTCCTCACGGACCTCCTCTGGTTCCGCAGCGTCGGCTTCGAGGACGTGTACCTGCGCCGCTACACCGCCGGCTTCTCCGCGTTCGTCACCTTCTTCATCCTCTTCTTCCTCTTCGCGATCCCGAACCTGTACTTCGCGCTCCGGCCGCAGATGGTCCGCGTCGTCGTCGACGCGAAGGCCCCCCGGCCGCGCCCGCTCGCGACGACGCTCCGGCTCCTCCCGCTCCTGCTCGTGCCCTCGTTCTTCTTCGGCATCGCGGGCGGCAGCATGTGGGACGAGCTCCTGCGCTGGCAGAACGCCGTCCCCTTCGGCGCCACCGACCCGATCTTCGGCCAGGACATCGGCTTCTACTTCTTCACGCTGCCGGTCATCGAGTTCGTCCGCGGCTGGTCGCTCGCGGCGGTCATCCTCGTCGCGCTCGGCGCGATCGGGATCTACCTCCTGCGCGGCGTCGTCGGGATCGCGACGGCCCCGCTCGCGAGCGCGGACCTCGCCGTCTCGGCGCGGACCGCGTTCGCGCTCGCGCGCCCGGCGCGCGCGCACCTCTCGATCCTCGGCGCGCTCTTCCTCGCGCTCGTCGCGTTCGGCTACTACCTCGACCGCTACGAGCTGCTGTTCCGCGAGGACGGCGTGCTCACCGGGGCCGCGTACACGAGCGTGAACGCGCGGCTCCTCGCGCTCTCGCTCCTCACCGGTCTCGTCGGCATCGCCGCGCTCGCCTGCCTCGCGAACGCGTTCGCCCGGACCCTCTGGGTGCTCGGCGGCGCGGTCGTCCTCTGGGTCGTCGCCGGGATCCTCGTCGGCGGCATCTACCCCGGGCTCGTGCAGACCTTCGTGGTCTCACCGGACCAGCTGAACAAGGAGCGCCCGTACCTCGAGCGCAACATCGCGGCGACGCGCGAGGCCTACGGCCTCGCGAACATCGATGAGTCGCTCATCGACGTCGCGGACTCCCCGACGGCCGCGAACGCCCTCGCCGATCTGTCGGACACCCAATCCATCCGGCTCTGGGACTGGCGCCCGCTCATGGACGCCTACCAGCAGCTGCAGGCGCTGCGGCAGTACTACCACTTCGTCGACGTCGATCTCGACCGCTACACGATCGGCGGCGTCGAGCGCGCGACGATGATCTCCGCGCGCGAGCTCGACGCGCAGCGGCTCCCGACCGCCGCGCGCACGTGGCTGAACCTGCACCTCTTCTACACGCACGGCTTCGGGGCCGCGCTCACGAACGTCGGCGGCGTCACCAGCGAGGGCCTGCCGACGCTGCAGCTCCGCGACATCCCGCCGCAGGGCGAGCCGAAGATCGACCAGCCGCGGATCTACTACGGCGAGCTGACGCGCGACTACGCGATCGTCGGGACGACCCAGGACGAGTTCGACTACCCCAGCGAGCGCGACGTGACGACGCGGTTCAGCGGCGGCGGCGGCGTCGGGATCGGCACGCTGTGGGACCGGCTCCTCTTCGCGCTCCGCTTCGGCGACTTCAACCTGCTCATCTCCGGGCAGATCGGCGCCGACAGCCGGGTCCTGTTCAACCGCGAGATCGAGGACCGCGTGCGGCTCGTCGCGCCCTTCCTGCGCTTCGACTCGGACCCGTACCTCGTCGTGTCGGCCGGGAAGATGTACTGGATCCACGACGCGTACACCGTCGGCTCGCGCTACCCCTACAGCCAGCACTACTTCCGGTCCGACATCAACTACATCCGCAACAGCGTGAAGATCGTCACCGACGCCTACGACGGCTCGATGACCTTCTACGTCGCCGACGAGAAGGATCCGGTCATCCGCACCCTGCGCGCGATCTACCCGACGCTCTTCGCGAAGAGCGTCGCCGAGATGCCCACCGACCTTCGCGCGCACCTGCGCTACCCGGAGGACATATTCCGGATGCAGGTGGAGATCTTCGCGACGTACCACATGACGAACCCCGACGAGTTCTACAACCGCGGGGACGCCTGGCGGATCGCGAACGAGATCTCGGCGCAGGGTGGCCCGAAGCAGCCCATCGAGCCCTACTACGTGACGACCCGTCTCCCCGGCTCGACGAAGAAGGAGTTCGTGCTCTTCGTGCCGATGACGCCGGCCGGCAACGACCGGGACAACATGGTGGCCTGGATCGCCGGGCGCGCGGACGCGCAGGAGTACGGGAAGCTGCGGGTCCTCCGCTTCCCGAAGGACCGCGTCATCTTCGGCCCGCTGCAGATCGAGGCGCGGATCGAGGCCGACGCGTCGATCCGGCAGCAGCTCACGCTCCTCTCGTCCGGCGCGGGCGCGACGCTCACGCGCGGCAACCTCGTCGTGCTGCCCGTCGGGAACTCGTTCCTCTACATCGAGCCGCTCTTCGTGCAGGCGACGCAGGGCCGCATCCCGGAGCTGAAGCGCGTCATCCTCGCGACGCAGGAGCGCGTCGTCATGGAGGACACCTTCGAGAAGGCGCTCGCGCGCTTCTTCGAGACGCCCATCACGCCTCCCGTCGGGACGCAGCCGACGCCCGGACCCTCGCCGACGCCTCCTCCGGGCGGCTCGCCGACGCCGCCACCGACCGGGACCGCCGCGCCATCGGACGTCGCCGGTCTCGTCCGGCAGGCCTCCGATCAGTACGCGCGCGCGCAGGACGCGCTCCGCGCCGGCGACTTCGAGCGCTACGGCCGCGAGATCAAGGCCCTCGAGGACACCCTCGCGCGGCTCCGGGCGGCGACGGGTCAGCGCTAGCACCGCCGCGCTCGCGGCCATCCTCGCGGGGCTCCTGTGGTCCATCGGCGCGGTCGACCTCTCCGCGCCGTCAGCGGTCCGCTTCGGGCTGCTCCTTGCGGGCCTCGCGCTCCTGTTCGCCGCCATCACGAAGCGCGGCGATCTGCTCACATCGCGCGGCGCGGTCGGCGCCCTCGCCTGCGTGTATGCGGTCGCCATCGGGGCAGCCGAGCGGCTCGCGCGGGAGCCGCTCGCCGGAGGCAGCGATGTGCTGCCCGCGACCGAGGAGGCGATCTTCGTGCTCTTCGCGGGCGGCAACCCCTACACGCACGTCATGCAGAGCACGGTCCCGGTCGGGTCTCCGTTCGTGTACCCGCCCGGCGAGATGCTCTTCTACATGCCGGCGTACGTCGCCGGCCTCGATCTGCACCGCGTGGAGACCTGGACCGGCATCCTCACCATCGCCGCCATCGCGCTCACCGGAGCGCGCGCGGGCTGGGGCCAGGCCGCGCTGCCGGCGATGCTCTACGCGACCTGGGGCATCGCGGCGTTCCGCACGACCGACGGCGGCAACGACGTGAGCGCGGCGTTCCTCGTCGTCGTCGCGTTCACCGCGCTCGCGTTCCCGGGCCGCTTCGCGTTCTTGCTCTCCGCGCTCGCAATGGGCTGGGCCGTCGCGTTCAAGCAGTTCGCGGTGCTCGTCCTCCCGCTCGCGCTCCGTCACCTCGCGCTCGCGGGCCTCGACTGGCGGCGTTATGCGCTCGCGTCGCTCGGCACCGCGACCGTCATGACGCTCCCGTTCTTCGTCATGGATCCGGGCGCCTTCGTGCGGCAGCAGGTGCAGGCGCTCACCTTCCATCAGGAGGTGTGGGGCGCGAACCTCCTCCACGCGCTCGCGTCAAGCGGGACTGATGTGTCCGGTCTACTCGGACTGTTCTTCGTCCTCGAGCTCGCGCTCACGCTCGGTGCCGTGCTGCTGGCGCTGCGATCGCGGCTCGACACGCTCGGCCGCACGCTCGTGGTCGCTTGCTTGCTCGTCACGGTGCCGCTCCTGCTCGCCCGCTGGACGACCCAGAGCTACTACGTCTACGCGGTGACGCTCGCCCTCCTCGGCATCGCTGTGCTTGCCGTCACAGCGCCCGGGTATCAGGGCGGTACACGTTCGCGCGATCACGCTCCGCAAGTGCGGCCGGACTCTTCCTCCCCCGCAAGTACTACGGCATAGTCCCGTCTGCGCAGCAGCCAGTCGCACTCCGGTGCGCAGGTCCGTGGTGGTAGGGGAAGGGGCACAGTGAGCTCGATCGCAGTTCGGCGTGTCGTCACCGCAGCGCTCACCGCTGCCCTCGTGCTCATGCAGGTCCCGTCGTCGCTCTGGCCGCAGCTCGCGGCGCACGCGCCGACGACCGCGCAGGCACTCGACGCCGACGCGGCGCTCCTTGCCCGGTTCGCCGTCGGCAACGAGCCTGTCTCGGCGGCCGTGAACACCGCCACCGATCGGGTGTACGTGGCCACGCGCGGGGCGACCTCGCTGGACAACGGCGCCGTGGCGGTCGTGTCAGGCGCCGACAACACGGTCGTGGCCTCGGTCCCGGTCGGCCGCTCGCCGAGCCGCGTGCTGGTGAACGAGTCGACCAACCGGATCTACGTGCTCCACGGCGGCGAGGCCACCTACAAGGTGATCGACGGGACCACCAACGCGGTGACCGCGACGATCCCCGCCACCTCCAGTGGCGCGTTCGATGGCGCGCTCGACGCGGGCCGCGCGCGCCTCTACCTGACCCACAACAACAACCTCACCGTCTTCAGCACCGACACGAACACGCAGGTCGGCCAGGTGGACTTCCTCGCGCAGGGTCTGACGGGCGCAGCGTTCGGGGTCGCCGTGAACAGGGCGACGAACACCATTTACGTGATCCGCGCCAGGACGAACGCCGCGGGGCAGGGGTTTGTCTCCGTCATCGACGGCGCGACCCTCGCCGTCACCGCCAACATCGATGTCGGTCTCTGGCCCGAGCTGCTCGACGTGAACGAGAGCACCGGGCGCGTGTACGTGGCGTCGGAGACCGGGCCCGTCAAGGTGATCGACGGATCGACGAACGCGGTCATCGCGACGATCGCGCTCGCCGACGGGGCCGCGGGCCTCTCGGTCGACCCCGGCCGCGACCGGCTGTACGTCGCGATCGAGGGCGGCAACCGGCTCGCCGTCATCGACACGGCTGCCGACGCGAATACGGTGCTCGTGCAGGTGCCGACCGGCGGCCAGTTCCCGCAGGACGCGGCGGTCAACACGGCGTCGGACCGCGTGTACCTACCGAACTTCGGCACGGACGACCTGTCCGTCGTCGGCGCGCCCGCGCTGCTGCCGGACCTCGTCGCCTCGAACGTGACGGTGACGCCGTCGGTCACGCCGGGCGGCACCGTCACCTACTCATGGAGGGTGACGAACCAGGGGACGGGCACGGCGACGGCCAGCGCGTTCTCGTGGGGCGATCAGGCCTGGATCTCGACCTCGGCGACCTCGATCGCGGGGGCCTACCCCGCCGGTGGCATCGTCGCCCCGAACTCGCTCGCGCCGGGCGCCTCGTACGACCGCACGTTCTCCGCGACGGTCGGAGCGATCCCGCCCGGCAGCTACTTCTTCATCATCCAGACGGACAACGGCAACCAGATCGGCGAGAGCAACGAGGGCAACAACCTCTCGGCCGGCGTGCCGATCACGGTCACGACCCCGGTGCAGCTCGCGTACATCTACAAGACCGACACGGTCTCGCGCGATGCGTGGTCCACGTTCCTCAGCACGCGCGGCTACGCCGTCACGGCCATGACGGAAGCCGCCGCCGAGACGGCGGACTTCTCCCCGTACCGCGCGATCCTCGTGGGAAGCGACACCGGCGACGGCGACCCGCGGACCGACCCGTGGGGCACGCCCGCGCAGGTCGCGAACATCACGCGGTCGGGCAAGCCGATCATCGGGCTCGGCGACGGCGGCGCGAAGTTCCTCGACGCGAAGGCGGGCGGCACGTCGACGATCGGCTGGCTCTCGTCCTGGATCGTCTCGTCGGCCGACGGCGTCATCGTCGTCGACGGCTCGGCCGCTGCCTGGACGACCCCGAACGCGACCGGACTCGCGACGGGCGCCGCCGCGACGCTCTACTCGGCACCCTCGACGACCATCGCCGTCTTCGCCCCGGCCGCGGTGACCGGCGTGACGCGGATCGGCCGCCAGACGGACGACCTGGACCACTACCCGGTCATCCGCCAGGGCTGCGATGTGCACTGGGGCTTCACCGGGTCGGCCGCGTCGCTGACGCTGACGGGCAAGGACCTCTTCGACAACCTG
>DASUCM010000041.1:0-3481 GCA_036276035.1 Candidatus Limnocylindria bacterium
ACCCGCCGCCGCAGCAGCGCCGTGCGCTCGTCGATGTCCTTCCGCAGGTCGACCCACTCCGGCACCGCGCTCGCGGTGCGCATGACGTGGCGCGCCGCCCAGGTGTCGTCGGGTCCGCCCTCGTCGGGCGCGAGCGGTGCACCCTCACCGGGAAGCCCGCGCAGCTCCCCCTGCTCGGCGAGCTCGCGCAGCCGCTGTTCCACGCCGTACTCGATCCGCTTCAGCCCGGGCGTGCGCGGGTCGTCGCCCACACCCCAAGTATCACGCGATGCGCGCGACGACGTTCCCCTCGGGTCCCACGGCCACCGCAGTGGGCACCAGCGCGACCCCGTACTTACGCGCCAGCTCGGGCCGGCGCGACACGTCGATGGTCACGACGTACCGGCCCGCCGTGCGCAGCTCCGTCTCGAGCGTCCGGCAGTCCGTGCAGAGCGGGTGCGTGAATTGGATGACGGTCTCGCCGTCACGACGGGCCACGCCGAGCTCCGTCATGTCCACCCGGAGGATGCGACCGGGACGGATACCGCGAAGACGCGCCCCGATGCGGTAGAGCTCGCATCCGACGCACAGACCGGTGGCCGCCGCGAGCGCCGCGAGGGCGGCCACGGCGATGGCAAGGATGGCGCCGATCGCCGGCTGCCCCACCGCGTAGGCGATCGCCGCGGAGCCGAGGAAGGCCACGCCCACCATGTTCGCGAAGCGCGGCGGGCGGCTGTCTTCGATGGGCCCCTCGCCGAACCGCGGCTGGATGACCAGGAAGTACAACACGCACGGTAGGCAGTAGCGCCGGCCGAAACGCAGGCCGATGGCGAGCTGGAGCGCCAGCAGTCCGAGGATCGCCCACCAGCCGGTGATGAGCGCTACGAACGCCAGCACGGCGACGATCGCCTGGTTCGTGCGCGGCGCCCGCGCGTCGATGACGTCCGTGTCGGTCCAGGGATCTGCGGTCAGTGTGCTCATGTGAAGGCTCCTCGTCGCGTTCGTGGGCCTACCGCCCTGGGCTCCGAATTCCGAGTGTATCCATCGGAATACGCCTCCGGGGGCCCTCGAGCGCGAAGTTCGTGCGCTGTGCATCGTTCGCGTTCGGTACCCTCCCGCGAGGTGGCCACCCCGCTCGACTTCGGCGCATTCCAGGCCCTCGACACCGAGACACGCGCACGCATGCTGACCCAGGCGCAGCGGGTCCGCTTCAAGCCCGGCGAGGTCATCCTGCGCCAGGGCGATACCGCCGCGGACGTCTACGCGGTGGTGACCGGCCGGCTCCGAGTGACACAGGGCGACCCGCCCGTCGTGGTGGCCATGCCCGCCGCGCCCGTCATGGTCGGCGAGATGGCGATCCTGACCGGCGCCACCCGCAACGCCACCGTCACCGCGATCACGCCGGTCGCGGCCTACCGCTTCGCCGACGAGACCTTCCGCTACCTCACGGCGAACAACCCCGAGTTCGCGCGTCAACTCGCGGCGTTCGCCGCGATCCGCGACGGCACGAACTTCCTGCGGCGCTCGAGCCCGTTCGCCGATCTACCCGCCGCCGTGGTCGAGACGCTCGCCGCAAAGCTCGAGCCGGTCACCTTCGCGCCCGGCGATGTCGTCCTACGCGAGGGCGAGCACGGCGACGACGCCTACCTCCTGCGCGCGGGCGAGGTCGAGGTGCTCCGCGGAGAGCGCGTCCTCGCCACGCTCGGCCCGGGCGCCTTCGTGGGCGAGGTCTCCGCACTCACCGGCACGGCGCGCACGGCGACGGTCCGCGCGCGGAGCGCAGTGTCGGCCTTCCGGCTCGGCGGCGAGGTCGTCCGGCCGGTCGTGAAGAAGCACCAGGCGCTCATCGGTCGCCTCGAGGGCACCATGCAGGCCCGGCACATCCCGCGGCGCGCGGGCGAGGCCGTCGTCACGCCCGCACCGGACGACCCGAGCGCCTTCCTCGTACGCGACGCCGCGGGGAGCACGTACCTGCGGGTCGCACGCGAGGCACTTGCGATCTACGAGGACATCGACGGCGAGCGCACGCTGCGCGACCTGGCACTGCGCCACTACGAGCGGACCGGCGCGCTCGACCCGAGCGGCGTGTTCGCCACGGTGGCGACGCTCCAGGCGGCAGGCCTGGTGACCGCACCGCGCGTCGCGAGTGACGAGCCGGATGCGCGGCTCCTCCGAGTGCTCGACCTCCTCCTCGCACCGCGTCTGGAGCTGAAGGAGGCGGACGGCCTGGCGACCGGACTCCGGCGCCTGACGGGATGGGCCTTCACGCGCGCCGGCGCGGTCGCCGCGACGGCCATCGGCGCCGCCGGTCTGGTGGCGCTCGTCATCACGTTCCGCGCCTCATCGCCGGGCGACTTCGGCCTCGGCGGGCTCGTCGTCGCGTTCATCGGGCTGCTCCTCGCGGGCATCGGCCACGAAGCGGCGCACGCGGTCGCGGCGAAGATGGAAGGCAGGCGCATCGGCAAGGCCGGCATCGGCCTGCTCTGGCTCACGCCGGTGGTCTACGTCGACACCTCCGACGCGTGGCTCCTGCCGCGCATGCGGCGCATCCGCGTGAACGCCGCCGGGCCACTGTTCAACTGGGCGTTCGCCGGGCTTGCGGGGCTCGCCGCGCTCGCGCTCACCGGCCGCGCGCAGGATGTGGCGATCTGGCTCGCGATCCTCAACCTCGTGTCGGTGGCGTTCAACCTGTCGCCGCTCCTCGAGTTCGACGGCTACTACGTGCTCGAGGACCTGACCAACACGAACTCGCTGCGGCGTAAGGCGCTCCGCTTCGTCTTCGCCGACCTGCTCTCCCGCCCGCGCCGGCTCGCCTCACGCGCGGAGGCCGGGCTCTTCGCCTACACGCTCGGCGCGCTCGGGTACGTGGTGATCATGAGCCTGATCGTGCTGTCGGGGGTGCCGGCCGTGGTCGAGGGGACGTTCGCCGGGAAGATCGGACCGGAGCTGCTGCCCATCGCGGGCGTCGCTCTTGCCCTCATCCTCACCGCGCTGCTGGTCGGTCCCTTCATCGGCGAGATCTTCGCGGCACGCTCGAAGAGCGCCCAGGACATCGTCGGCTAGCGCTTCTTCACGCTCTCCGACGGCGACTTGAGGAGCGGTGAGGAGGTCTTCACCGCGATACCCGCGGCGAGGTCCGACTTCGACATGCGGTCTTCCAGACGCTCGGCCCTGGCGGTGCCCGTCTGGAACGCCGCGCGCTCCTCCGGGGTGAGGTCATAGCCTGCGAGGGCGGCGCCGGGGTCACGCGCCAGGAGCGCGCGGAAGGCCGGGTCGGTCATGGCACGCTCGAGGATCTGGTCGCGCGCGTACTGGCTCACTCCGTCCCTCCCACCCCAAGCGACCGGCTGCCGCGGCGAGTGTATCGCGGGCCACCCGCGGACAGAACGCTCTCGAAGAGGACGACCTCGGCGGCACGGAAGCGCAGCTCGGGTGGCCGCGCGCGCTCGACGACGGCCGCGACCGCGCGCGCGGTGTCCCGGTCCACGTTCTCGCGGACGCG
>DASUCM010000042.1:0-9892 GCA_036276035.1 Candidatus Limnocylindria bacterium
CGCTCACGGTTCCCGTACTCGGCGTACAGCAAGGCAACGTTATCCAGGGTGCAGGCGACCTGGTCGAGGAGACCGAGCTCCTCGTAGGCCTGCAGGCTCTTCTGGTTGTTCCGAATGGCCAGCTCGAGATCGCCCTGCTCCTTGTACGCCTCGGCCATGCCCGCGTACATGTATGCAATGGTCCGCCGGTCGCCGAACTGGTCGCTGAGCTCGAGCGCGCGCTCGTAGTACGGCAGTGCGGCCCTGGACTGCCGCTGGTTCGCGAGGGCGCCGGCGAGGTCCACCAGACGCCGGAAGTGGAACGGCGGATCGTTGATCACGCCGTCCTCGCAGGCCTTCACGCACTCCTTGTAGAGCTCGATCGCCTCGCCGAACGCGAACGTGCGTGTGTAGGTCGCAGCGAGGACGGCCTTCACCCGGATCTGCTCGGGCTCGTCAGCAAGCAGCTCGGCCATCCGCTGCGCGCGCTCGAGGACGGGGAACGCCTGCTTGGCGTGGCCGAGCGCGTTGTAGCCGCCGGCCAGGTAGCGCAGGCGCACCATCTGATCGCCGGGCTGGAGCCCATCCTCGAGGCCCTCGAGGATGGCGACGGCCTCCTTGTATTTCCCGGTCTCCAGCAGCCTGCGCGCCTCGATGAGCGAGTACTGCGGCGCGTCCGGCGTCGGGTTGCCGCCGAGGAGATCGGCCGGAGTGACGCCGAGGACGCCCGCGATGTGCTCGAGCGCCTTCATCGAGGCGCGCGTGCGCCCCGACTCGAGCATCGAGATGTAGGCCTTCGTGTAGAGCGGCTCGGCGAGCTGCGCCTGCGTGAGCCCGCGTGCGGTCCGAAGCGACCGGATGCGCGCGCCGACGTCGGCGACCATCGCGGAGCGGATCGCGGTTGCCATCGGGCCGGACTTTACGGGTGATGAAGGGCGCGGTCAACTGGACCTTTACCGAGCCTTACAGGACCGAGACCGGGGCGGTGCCGGTCGGGGCTGTCGGGCTCAGGTGCCCTATTCGGTTTCGGTCGGCGCCGAAGCGCCCGGGTCACGCGGGGTGAGGCGTCCGGATCAGCAGATGCCGATCGGGTTCGTCGGCGGGCAGGCGTCTGCGGTGCCAGCGAGCGGAGCGGCCATCGAGAACGCGAAGGCGACGATGAACAGCGCGGTCGTGAATGCGCGGCGGATCGACATATTGGTGGGTCCTCCCGCCCCACCGGCGATTTGCTGAGCCCGCACGCGCACTGTGACCGGCGCCACGGGCGAAGTAAAGCGGGCGTGTACGCGCGCGCCGGAGGTGCCAAGGCGACGCGCGGGCGCGGCGCGAGGGTCAATGCGCGCGGGCCGCTTAGGGCTTCGTCACCAGCCGGAGCTGCTGGACGCCACCGCTCACCGCCGCCGCGAACAGGAGCGTGGCCGGGGCGACGAAGAGGCCCGGCGCCGCCGGGCCCTCGACGAGGGCGAGGACCGCCGCCGCGACGAGCGCGCCGCCCGAGAGCGCGACGTGAAGGGCGCTCAGGTGCAGCGGCAGCGGGGCGCCGCTGACGAGCTGATCGATGCGCGCCTCGGTCACCGACAGCGCGCCGACCGGCGTGAGGAGGCCGAGGTCCACCTGATCCGCGTCGGGGAGCACCTTGTACAGCGCGCGCGCGAGCGGACGCACGTCGCCGAGCGCGCTCACCGCGTCCTGGTCGGCCTCGAGCTCCTTCTCGAGCGTGTAGTGCTCGACGAGGTCCTCGACCACGGGCACCACGTAGAGCCCCGCCGCGAAGTACCGCGCGATGACGAGCCGGAGCGGGTCGCGGCGCCGGAGGTGCGAGCGCTCGTGCAGAAGCACCGCCTCGACCTCCTCGGCCTCGAGGCGGTCGAGGAGCCCGGTCGAGAGGCAGACCCGCGGCCGCAGGAACCAGTAGCAGAAGGAGAACGGACGCGGGTCCGCGACGACATCGATCCGCCCGGCGAGGCCGAGCCGCGCCGCGAGCGTCCGGAGCTCGCCGGACGCCGGCACCGTCCGCCGGAGGAGCGAGCGGATGAGCGCCGCGGTCGCGAGGAGCTGGCGAAGCAGGGACACCAGTCCGAGCCCGATGCCGCAGAGCGCGAGCCCGAGCACGAACACGATGACCAGATCGGCCGTGTCGTCCGGGCCGTGCGCGAGGAGCTGCTCCGCGCGGAGCAGCAGCGTGCCGAAGAGCGCGATGAGGACCGCGCTCGATCCGAGGGCGAGGGCGACCAGCCCCGCGAAGACGCGGTCAGCGCGCGTCACGCGGCGCCTTCGACGCGAGCTTCTTCAGGGCCGCGCGATGCGAGGAGTCGACGGTGTCCAGCTCGGACTGGAACTGCGCGAGCGCGACATCGCCGAACTCGTCGACGAGGCCGCGGACGAGCTCGCGGGAGAGCCGTGCCCGATGCTCCTCGCGCGTGAACGCGGGCCGGTAGATGTAGCCCTTGCCGTCGCGCTCACGCGCGAGCAGTCCCTTCTCATGCAGCCGGGTCATGATCGTCATGACGGTCGTGTACGCGAGCTGGCGCCGCGTCCGAACGAGATCGTCGACGATCTCGCGCACGGTCGCGCTGCGGCGGGACCACATCCGGTCCATGACGGCGGACTCCAGCGGCCCGAGGAACCGCTCCGGTCCGGTGGAGGCCCGCTTCAAGCGGCGAACGTCCGCCACGCGCTCGATCATCCCACAGCCCGCGAGCGCCGACGGCCGAGGAAGCGGGGGTGTGAGCGCTCCTCCCGCCCGTGCGCGAGCGCGACATGCAGCTCCACCACGAGGTGGCCGTCACGCGGCGCGTACACGGGTCCGCGCGGTGAGTCGCGGCGCTCGACGACCCCGGCCTGCGCCATCTCGACGAGCTCGCGCTCGGCCGCGGTCTGCGGCAGGCCGGCCCACACGGCGGCCCGCTGCGGGGTGTCCTGGCCGACAGCGAGCGCATGCAGCAGGAGGAGCCGCCGCGGCTGCGCGAGGCACGCAAGCGCGCTCGCGGCCCGCTCGTACTCGGCCTCGTCGCCGCGATCGAGCAGCGCCGGGTCACTGTGGAAGAGGTTGAGCTCCGGATCGATCGCCACACGCACCTCTGCCCGGAGATACTACGCCAGCGTCGTACGTAGGCGTGTAGGGGCCGGCGGCGGCGTCAGTCCGCGGAGGTCGCGACGGGCTCGGTCGCGCGCAGGTCGGGCCGGCCGCTCCCGGCGCGCGCGTTCAGACCCACCGCGGTGAAGACGAGGACCGCGCCGACGAGCGTCCGCGTCGTCACCTGCTCCCCCAGCGCGAGCGCGCCGATGAGGACGGCCTGCACCGGGATGAGCACCTGCGCGAGCGAGACGGTCGTCGGGCGCAGCTTCCGGTACAGCCACAGGTTCAGCACGAGCCCGACGCACGATCCGAGCAGCACGAGGTAGGCGAACGACACGACGGCCGGTGCGGTCCAGACCGAGGGGAGCGCGGCCTGCGTCAGCGCGAACGGCACGAGCACGACGGCGCCCGCCCAGACCTCGACCGCGATCACGGGGACCGGCGATGCGTGCTGCAGGTAGCGCGAGGCGAGGATCGATGCGATGGCCCACGTGACGGGCATGAGCGCGAGCAGCACGGTCACGGCGACGACGTCGGCGCCGTCACGGGTCACCGGCGAGCCGACGAGGACAGCCGTCCCGGCGAGCCCGAGGCCGAGCGCCGCGATCTTCAGCCACGACAGGCGGTCGCCACGCACCAGGAAGTGCGCGAGGAACGCCGTCCACACGGGCGCCGTCGCGCCGAACACCGCGACGAGCCCGCTCGGGACGAACTGCTCCGCCCAGAAGATCAGCGCCCAGGAGAGGCCCGTGTTGAAGATGCCGGCGATCGCCGCGGCCAGGAGGGTCACCCGGTCGCGCGGGAACGGCAGACGCAGCGCGAGGGCGACGACGGTAAGGACGGCCGCGACCGCGATGGCGCGCTCGAGGGCGAACACGAACGGCGGGACGGTCTCGACGCCGATCTTGATGGCCGCCCAGGTCGTGCCCCAGACCAGGATCATCGCGATGTAGGCGGCGAGGACGATGGGCGTCACGCTCCCGATGCTCGCATGTCAGGCTGCGAGCGCCGCGAGCCAGTCGAGCGCAACGGCGATCGCGCTCGCAACGAGGAGATACCACTGGGCGCGCAGCGAGCGGGTCGAGACGATCACAGCGCCGGCGAGCAGTGCGAGCGAGAGGGCGACGAGCGGACCCGGCGGGATCGCGAACGGCCGCAGGAGCGACGCGATCGCGATGGCCGACAACATCCCGGACCAGCACGCGAGCAGCGCGCGCCGCCGGCCGAGCGCGACCGCGAGCCCGCCTGACCCGACGACGCGGTCCCCCTCGATGTCCGGGATGGAGTCGCCAAGGTGGATCGCAAGGACGAGCGGCGCGCCGATGAGATAGAGCGCGTACGGGAAGCCGTCGAGCCGCTGCGCCACGAGGAGCGAGCACATCGCCAGCGTCGGAAGCGCGATCGCGAAGGGCAGCCAGCTGAAGGCGGTCCGTTTGAGCCACGCGTTGTAGAGGAAGCCGCATGCGGTGCCGGCGGCGACCAGCTGGAAGACGGCCGGGCCGAGCAGCCACGAGAGCGCCAGGCCGAGGATGAGAAGGGCGACCGCTGTGAACAGCACGAAGGACGGGTCAAGCGCGCCGCGAGGGAGGTGACGCCATGGCTTGGCGATGGCGTCGGCCTCCCGGTCACACCAGTTGTTGTGCAGGGCGATCGAGAGCTGCGTCGAGAGCACCGCCCCGAGGTAGAGGCCGAGCGCTACCGGGTCCGCGCCGCCGTGATCCGTCACGCGCACGAAGAGGAACGCAGCGAGGACGGTGAAGGCAACGGCGGGGAAGTGAAGGAGCTCGGATAGGTCGCGGAGGCCGCGGGCTAGAGCGACCGGCTCACCCGATCACATAGATGGTCGTGAACAGGCCGATCCAGACGACGTCGACGAAGTGCCAGTAGATGCTGGCCGCCTCGACCGCGAGATGCCGGTTCGCGCTGAACTGCCCCTTCAGCGCGCGGGCGAGGCAGAGGGCGATGAAGATCAGCCCGCCGAGCACGTGCAGGCCGTGGAAGCCGGTGAGGGTGAAGAAGGTGGCAGCGAAGATCCCGTCGGGTGGCAGGAAGCCGAGGTTCGCGTATTCGTAGGCCTGGCCCGCGAGGAACACGGCGCCGAGGACGACGGTGATCGTGAGCCAGGTCAGGAACATGCGGCGGTCGTTCTTGCGGATCGCCCAGATCGCGAACTGCATGGTGAAGCTCGAGGACACCAGGATGATCGTGATGATGAGCGGGAGCCCCTCCCACCCGGGCTTGTGGCCGAAGACCGGCTCCCAGGCCGGGAGCTTCGTGCGCAGGTAGAAGTACGTGGTGAAGAGCGCGGCGAAGAACATCGCCTCGCTCGAGACGAACAGGATGATCGCCCACATCCCGCCGGAGAACCGCGCCGGCTGCGACTCGGCCTTCTCGCTCGTCTGGAGCCGCGCGATCGGGTCGTCGGTGCGGCCGCGGACGACGACCCGCGGCTTGATCACCGTCACCTAATGACCGCCGTGCCCGGTGTCGGGGGCGCTGCCGAAGGCGCGCGCGTCGTCGATGAGCCACGTCGCGAGACCGATGAGGAGGATCACGCCACCGGCCGCGATGAGGATCGGGGTCGAGAGCAGGCCGAAGCAGGCGATCGTGACGCCGATGGCGATGATGACCGGCGAGAAGCTCGGCGGCGGGAGGTGGATCTCCTCCTCGTCCTCGTGGTGCGCCGCGCCGCCGTGTGCCGCCACGCGGTGAAATGTACCGGCGGACGGGGCGCGCGTCGAACCGTCGCGCACGCGATTTGGCGACCCCGCGATGCTGCCCTAGTCTTGCCCGCGATGACCTCCCTCGGCCGCCGGATGGCCATCGCGCTGCCTGTCGCGGCCCTCGTGTCCGTCGCCCAGAGCCTCGTCGCGCACGCCGAGGAGCCGTGGGTGAACGCGCCGATGGGCCCGGTCGCGCGGGAGATCCAGCCGGTGTACTGGATCCTCTTCGCGGCCGCGGTCGTCGTGCTCGTCATCGTGGACGGCGGGATCATCTACTCGGCGATCCGCTTCCGCGAGCGGCCCGGGCACATCGCGAAGCAGTTCCACGGGCACAACATGCTCGAGCTCACCTGGACCGTGATCCCGACCGCGATGGTCATCTTCTTCTCGGTCATCTCCTTCCAGCGCCTCCAGTTCATCAACGACACGCGCACGGGCGCGGAGATGACGATCCAGGCGGAGGGCCGCCAGTGGTCGTGGATCTACAGCTACCCGAAAGAGGACCGGTTCAAGCTCTCCGACGGGACCTATCTCCAGGGCGCCGAGGAGATCCACGTCCCTGCAGGGACGAAGGTGCGGATCGAGCTCTCCGCGACCGACGTCATCCACGACTTCTTCGTCCCCGCCATCGGAGGCAAGAAGGACGCCGTCCCCGGTCGGAAGACCGAGCTCTGGATCCAGGCGGACCGGCCCGGTGTGTACAAGGGCCAGTGCGCGGAGTTCTGCGGCGACGGACACGCCGACATGCTCATCGTGCTGCACGCCCACGACGAAGCGGGGTACCAGACGTGGCTGCGCGGCGCGCTCGAGCTCGCCAACCTCCTGAACGACCCCGCCACGAAGCGCGGCCGCGACGTCTTCGAGGCCAACGCGTGCGTCGGCTGCCACCTCATCCGTGGGACGAAGGCCGCGGGACGCATCGGCCCGGAGCTCACCAACATCGCGTCGAAGCAGAACATCGCGGGCGTCCTCAGTCCGGTGAACGTCGAGAACCTGAAGCGCTGGATCGCGAACCCGCCGGCCGTGAAGCCGGGCACCGCGATGCCGGTCGTGCCGCTCTCCGAGGAGGACCTCGACGCCGTCGCGAAGTTCCTCGCCGTCCTGAAGTAGCACTCACTCCACGCGGAGCGAGGTCCTCATCCCAAGCCCGTAGTGGCCCGCGACGTTGCAGATGATCACGTACTGACCGGGCTCGAGCGTCGCGGTCACGGCGGCGGTACCGCCGGCACGCAGCTCCTTGGTCCGCGCGACGAGCCCCGGCTCATCGGCCCTGGCCCTGCCGACGTCGTAGGGCAGCTTGTCGGGGGCGAGGTCGGTGCGCAGGAGAACGAGGTCATGGGGCTGCGAGCCGCGGTTGCGGACACCGATCTTCGTCTCGCCCGCCCGGATCGTGGCGACGTTCGTGACGACCTTGTAGTCGGTCAGCTCGACGACGAGCTGGACCTCGCCCGGCTGGAATGCCGCGACGGTCTCGCCGCACGCGCTCGCGGCCAGCGTCAGCGCGAGCGCGAGCGCGGCGAAGCGCATCACGGCTGGAGCGCTCCCGCGACCTGGGTGCCGTCGATCCAGACGGAGTCGATCGTGCGGAGCGCGCGGACGTCCTCGAACGGATCCTCGCGCAGCACGAGCAGGTCCGCGAGGCGGCCGGGCGCGATCTCGCCGCGGTCGTCGCGGCCGAGCACCTCCGCGCTACCGAGCGTGGCCATGCGGATGGCATCGCGGGGCGGGACGCCGCACTCCGTGAGGAGCTCGAGCTCGCGGTGCTCGCCATACCCGACGGTGCGCTGCGACACGCCGGCGTCGGTCCCGAAGCCGATCTGCACTCCCTCCCGATACGCTCCGGCCACGTTCGCCATTGCGTCCACGAGGTCGGGTCGCAGGCGCGCGAACTCGCGCTTCCCCCGGATGGACGCATGGAACGCGTCCGAGCGAAGGAACGCGGGCGCGTCGCGACCCACGGCGAGCTGGAACAGGGGATCGTCGAGGAACGCGGGGCGGTCGAGCCACACGATGTTCGAGTCGGGGACGACGAGCGTCGGGAGCACGGCCACCTGCCGCTCGCGCATGAGCGACCAGAGCTCGGCGTCCGCGACGCGGTCGCGTGGCATGTGCGCGAGCGTCCGGATGCCGAGCCGCACGAGCTCCTTCGCGTCGTCGACGCGGTACACGTGTGCATAGGTGCGGAGCCCGAGCGCCGCCGACGTCTCGATGACGGTGCGGGCGACGTCGGCCGTCATCCTCGGCATCTGGCCGTACCAGTCGTCGAACCAGATCTTCACGCCGGAGGCGCCCTCGTCGCGCAGCGCCCGCAGCGCGTCGCGGATGAAGCCCGGATCGCTCACGCGATACGGCCCTGGCGGGTCGATGTGCAGCGGCGGCGCGCCATCCTGCACGCCGAAGCCGTGGCCGACGGTGAGGTAGCGGGCCTCGTCGGGTCTCCGGTCCCGCATGACGTCGAAGCCGAACGGCCGGTCGGTCCCGAGGCCCTGGACCGTCGTCACGCCGAACCGTGCCCAAAGACGCAGGTCGCGGCGCATCCGCGCCTCGTCGAGTCCGGCAGTGTCGTTGCGGAAGCCCTCCATCAGCCCCGGGTGCGCGTGCGCCGTGATGAGCCCGGGGACGAGGTAGCGGCGGCCGAGATCGACGACGGCCACGTCCTCCGGCCCGCGCGCCGCGTCCGTGTCCGCGCCGGCCTCGGGCCGGCGGGGTGACGGGGGACCGGGATCCACCGACGCGATCCTCCCGTCGCGCACGAGGACGACCGCCTCGCGGGTCACCCCCTCGCGCACGTCCACGATGCGGCCGTTCGCGAACAGCGTCGCGCTCACGCGCGAGCCTCCTTCCGCCGCTGCTCGTCCTCCTCGGACTGCAGCCAGCGGAAGAACGCGAACGACGCCGCGACGAGGAAGATCATGTCGCCCGGCACCCACATGATCGCGCCGCCGATGCGCTGATCGGTGAGCGGGTCGAGCCCGTACTCGAGCGACGACGTCGCGTAGTGCGGGTAGAAGACGCGCGAGGAGAACGCGAGGACCCCGCCGAGGATGGTGTTCTGCGCGGCACCCGCAAGGAGCAGGTAGACGATGCGCGCGGCGTAATGCATCGGCGAGCGGAACGGCGCGGGGTCGATGACGACGGCCCAGAAGAGGAGGGCGGTCGCGAGGTACCAGCCGTGCTCGACGCTGTGGAGGAGCGGGTCCTCCACCGCGGCGTCGTACACGCGCGGGATGTGCCAGTAGTAGAGGCCACCGACGTAGAGGATGCCCGCGACGAGCGGCGCGCGCAGCGCGTGGAGGACCGCGCGGAGCGGGCGCCAGCGCGCGATCGGCGCAAGGCCGCGGCGAGCGCCACGCGGCAGGCCGCGGAGCAGCGGCGTGATCGGCGCGCCGAGCAGCAGGAGCGGCGCGGCCACGATGGTGAGGAGCATGTGCTGGAGCATGTGCGCGCTGAAGAGCTCGTAGGCGTACCGCTCGAGGTCCGTGGCGAGCGACGCGAGGACGACCAGGAGCCCGGCGAAGAACGCGATGGTGCGCCACCCCGGCCAGCGCCGGCTCGCGCGCGCGCCGCGGGCGTAGACGAGCGCGACGAGCAGCGCGAGCGCGATCGTCCCGGCGGCGGCCACGCCGGTCGGCTAGAGGCGGACGGCGCTGTCGACGCAGATCGCCGCGAAGAGCAGCGCGAGGTAGAGCAGCGAGTACAGGTAGAGCCCGCGGGCGAGCGCGCGCCGGCGGAGCTCAGCGCCGCGGACGAGCCGGACGGCGAAGGCGACGAAGACGGTCCCGAGCGAGAGCGCTGCGCCGAGATAGAGCGGGCCCGCCGCGCCGATGACGAAGAGGAGGATCGAGAGCGGGACGAGGCTGAGCGCGTACCAGAGGATCCCCCAGGTCGCGGCGACCTCACCGCGCACGACCGGCAGCATCGGGATGCCCGCGCGCGCGTAGTCGTCCTTGATGAGGATCGCGAGCGCCCAGAAGTGCGCGGGCGTCCAGAAGAAGACGATCGCGAAGAGCAGCCAGGCCGCGAGGTCGAGCGAGCCCGCGACCGCGGCGAAGCCGACCAGCGGCGGGATGGCGCCGGCGGCCCCGCCGATGACGATGTTCTGCGTCGTCGT
>DASUCM010000043.1:0-3441 GCA_036276035.1 Candidatus Limnocylindria bacterium
GCCGGCATGTCGACGACCGCGTTCCCGCTCGCCGCCTTCTCCGCCCAGCGGCGCATCGGGATGACCCCGGTGGCAAGGTGGAACGCCTCCTCCTTGAGCATCGGCGGCATCGACGCGGCCATCGGGGCGTACGCGTTCACCTTCTGCATCGTGAGCTGGTACTTGCCCACCCGGTCGATGAACGCCGCGAACACGACGTTGTCGACGAACGAGTCGTACTCGAGGTTGAAGGCCGCGAGGACGTGCGAGCCGGTCTGCATCGAGAGGATCTCCTCGACCATGTCCTCGGGCTTCTGATCCGACACCGGCGACCAGTCAGCGCTCGTGAGCAGGTGCAGCATCTGGTAGCCGTGGCGGAACTCCTCGGCCATGACGCGCAGCACCCAGGCCTGGTCCTGCGGGTCGTTCGCGCGCTCGAAGGTGCCGTGGTGCTGCTGGATCGAGCCGTACTCCGTCGAGGCCTGCGCGCGGATGATCATGAGCAGCTGCTTCGCGGCCTCGGGGTCGAGCTGTCGCGGCTCCACGGCCTTCGGCTGGCCCTTGCGGTCCCCGACCTCGATGTGATGGGGCATGCCCGTCTGCAGCTTCGCGCAGAGGCAGAACGGCTCGTCCTTCGGGAAGAAGCGGTCCCAGGTCTCCGCGACGCGCGGATATTCAGGGAAGTTGTGCTTCTGCCAGTGCATGACGGCCCGCTCGTACTTTTCGGGGAGCTGGTCGCGGCGCTCGCTCATGTGCCCAGTTTAGGCGGGCGGACCTGCCTGCTCGGCCGCTCCCCCCGGCATGGAACGACTACAGACGCCGCTCGAACGCCGTCAGCGGCGCCCGCTCGAAGCCCATCTTGCCGATGAACGACGCGATCTCGCGGTCGCGGTCGGCGACGATCGTGCGCGCGATCTGCGCGCCGCGCTCGCGGAAGTGGCGGAGGAGCGCGTCGAGGAGCCCGCTCCCGACGTCGCGGCCGCGCGCGTCCGGATCGACGCCGAAGAACTCGACCCAGCCGGTCGGCTCGTCGAGGCCGAACTCGCCGCCGCGGACCTCGCCGAGCATGAAGCCGACGACATTGCCGGCGAGCTCCGCGACCTGGGACGACTCCGGATCCCGCCGGATGTAGTAGCCGATCCGCTGCTCCCAGGCCTCGGGACGGTACGTGCCGGTCACCCGCTCGTCGATGCGCGTGACGGCCTCGATGTCCAGCTCGGTGAGGGGGCGGAAGCGCACCTCGGCCACGCCGCGAGGATAGCGAGGGGCCGTCCCCCCGTGGCGGGAGACGGCCCCATGCGCCTGGGAGACGGGCGCGGCTACGGCGCGGTCGGGGTCGATGCCGTCGTGGTCGCCCTCCGCATGCGCTGCATCCCGAGCGCGGCGCCGAGGACGAGGAGCGGGATCCAGCCGAACACGAGGGTCCAGATCGCGAGGTCGGCGATGACGCGGAGCATCACGCCGAGGGCGGCGATGGCGCGCTCGACGGTGCGGGTCGGGTCGTAGACCTTCGGGTCGCTCGGGGGCAGGACGCCCGCCGGCGTGATCGAGAGGGAGATCGTCGAGAACGTCGTGCGCGTCTTGATCGAGTTCACCTGGCCGGTGAGCTGCTCGATCTGCGTGCGGACCTGCGCGAGCGACTGGTCGATCCGGAGGATGTCCTCGATGCGCTCGGCGCGGGCGAGGAGCGCGAGGTAGCGCTGCTCCTCGGCCTGCTTCGCGCGGAGGCGTGCCTCGAGGTCGACGAACTGCTCGGTGACGTCCTTGCTGTCGACGCTCGAGGTGAGCACCTCGACATCGCTGAGCGCGCGGAGCTGCCGGAGCGCGTCGTTGAAGCGCTCGGCGGGAACGCGCAGGACGAGGCTCGCGTGACGGTCGTCGCCCTTGCCGGACTGCGACATCGACATCACATCGCCGCCCATCGAGGTGGCGACCGCCTGCGCGCGGTCCGCCGCACCCCACGGGTCGTTCGCGCGCATCGAGATGCTTGCGGTGAGGATGAGCGCGCGCGTCGGGTCGAGCGCGGCCGGGACCGGGATGCTGCCGGGCTGGGTCGCGGGCTGGTCTGGCGCCGGCGCGCCCTTCGCGAGCTCCGCCGTCTGCCCGCCGTCGCGACCAATTGCGGGTGCGCCGATGGCACCGCCACCGCTCGTCGGCTGCGTGGCCGCCGAGCAGCCCACGAGGAGTCCGAGGGCCAGTGTCGCGAGAAGCAGCTTGCGCATCGTCGTCACCCCTTTTCCAGGCTCTGGCGGTAGGACGACGGCCCGGCTAGTCCGGTTCCCGGACCTCCTGGCGCTGCCCGTGGTCCCAGTACTCGACCGTGTAGGTGGTCCGGACCTCGTCGTGACCGCTGTAGAAGGCGTCCGCGCCGGTCGTGATCGCGACCGTCTGGCGCCGGATGAGGTCGTCGAGCAGGCCGATCTCGACCTCGATGACGCCCCGCGCGTCCGGCGGCACGGAGTCGCCGTCGAACACGCGCTCGGCGAGATCGCCAGCCGAGAGGTCGAGCCGCACTCGGTAGGTGGGCATGCCGCGCGAGAGGCCGAGGCCGGCGAAGCTCGCGCTACCCCCGCCGCGGATGAAGCGCAGCGGCGCCCTGGCGTCGCGGAGCGGGCCTTCGGGCACGACGACGGTCGTGTGGTAGCCGCCACCGTCGTCGACCCATTGCTCCCGCCCGACGATGACGAGCTCGCGCCGCGCGCCGCGCGAGACGATCGAGACGTGGAGCCGGTCGGGTGACTGGTACTCGCCGGTCATTCGCGCGTCCGTCCCCACCGGCGCCACTCCCCGGCCCGTTGCCTCCACCAGCGCGACGAGCTCGAAGCGAAGGCCCTCGGTCCGGTCCATCGCGCCGAGCGCGCGCTCGAGGCGCGCCGCGGGATCCGCGGCAAGGAGCGCGGCGGCGAGCGCGACGGCGAGGAGCGCCAGCGCGGCCAGCGCGAGCGCGGGCATCGTCCCTCGCCGACGGCCCATCGCGGTCGCGTCCGTCACCACCGCGGTCCGAAGAGCGCACGCGCGGTCTCGCCGACCTCGGCCGCGAGCCGCTCCGGAGTGGAGCCGCGAAGCGCCGCGATCCGCTCGTAGGTGTCGCGGACGCGGAGCGGCTCGTTCCGCTCGCCGCGCCGCGGCTCGGGCGCGAGGTAGGGCGCGTCGGTCTCGACGAGCAGCCGCTCGGCGCGGGCGGCGGCCTCCCGGAGGCGGTCGTTCCGCGCGAACGTGACCGTGCCGGCGAACGAGGGCACCAGGCCGAGCGCCGCCCAGCCCCCGAGCTCGGCCGGACCCTCGCTGTAGCAGTGCAGCTGGCCGCGCACCGCGGGCTCGCGCCCGAGCGCGTCGCGGAGCTCGCGCGCCGCGTCGCGCATGTGCACGACGACCGGGAGATCGAGCTCGGCGGCGAGGACGAGCTGCATCGAGAGGGCGCGAAGCTGCTCCGCGAGCGGCGCGCTCCGTCCGGAGAGGTCG
>DASUCM010000044.1:0-3129 GCA_036276035.1 Candidatus Limnocylindria bacterium
GGGAAGTCGAAGGAGCCGCGGTCGCGGAGCTTCAGGTACGTGCTGCTCCAGCCCGCCGCATCGGGCACGGTGACCCCCGCGACGACCTCGTCGCGGCCGATGCCGAGGAAGCGGATGCCGTCCTCCCGGTAGAGATCCGCGACCGGGACGTCGCGCGCGCCCTGCGCGCCCTCGATGCGCACCGTCGCACCGAGCGCGAGGAGCGCGGGGACCGTGTCGGCGCTCGCGACCGCCAGGCACCGCGGGCTCGACGGCGCGACGCGGCAGACGACCTCGGGGTGCGTCTTCATGCAGAAGCCCTCCGCGCTGCGCCAGAAGAGCGACTGGTCGTACCAGTTGCAGCGCGTGTCGAGACAGAGGTTGCCGCCGATCGTGCCGGCATTCCGCAGCTGCGGCGTGCTCACCGCGAGCGCGCCCTGCGCGAGCGCGGTCCAGCGCTCGCGGATCGCGGGATGCGCCGCGATCGTCGCGAGCGTGACGCCCGCGCCGAGGTGGAGCGCGCCGTTCACGCCGAGCGCGGTCGCGCCCTCCACGCGCTGCAGCGAGACGAGCACTTCCGGCGTGAACTGCCGGCGCTTCATGTTCGGGAAAAGGTCGGTCCCGCCGGCGACGGTCATGACGCGCAGGCTCGGCGTGCCTCGCGCCGGATCGAGCTCGCCCGCGCCGTGCGCGCGGAGCAGGCTCGCCGCGTCCCGGTAGGTCTTCGCCTCGATGAGCTCGAAGCGCGGCAGCCTAAGCATTCCGCTTCCGCTCGCGCGCCTCCGTGCTGAAGCCGAGCCGGCGCTGCGCGCCGCCCGGATCGCGCTTGGCCTCGGCGAGGCCGCTCGGCCCGATGCGGTCCTTGGGCACGCCGCGGTTGTCCCGCTTGCCGAGCGCGTCGAGGATCTTCTCCGGCGTGATCGGCGTCTCGTCGAAGCGCACGCCGATCGCGTCGTACACCGCGTTCGCGATGGCCGGGATGACGGAGTTCAGCGGGCCCTCGCCGGCCTCCTTCGCGCCGAACGGACCCTCGGCATCGACGGACTCGACGATGATCGCCTCGAGCACCGGCGTGTCGAGCGAGGTCGGGAGCTTGTAGTCGAGGAGCGACGGCTTCTTGTGCAGCCCGCCGCGGAAGACCTGCTCCTCGCCGATGATCTCGCCGTACCCCATGTACGCGGAGCCCTCGATCTGCCCCTCGACGTTCACCGGGTTCAGCGCGCGGCCGCAGTCGTGCGCCGTGACGATGCGGTCCACGGTGAGCACGCCGGTCTCGAGGTCGACGCTCACCTCGGCGACCGAGGCCTGGTACGAGTACGCCGGGGTCGGCCCGACGCCCGCGCCCTTGTAGTCGCCGCCGATGCCGGGAGGCGGACTGTACGAGCCGGCCGCGGAGAGCGTCCCGTACCGCGCCTCGGCGAGGTTCGCCGCCTCGACGAAGCTCATCGACCGGGACGGGTCGGCACGGTCGTACACCTTGCGGAACGCGGCGTGCATCCGCTCCGCGGGCACACCGAGCTGCTCGCCCGCGACCGCGAGGAGCTGGTCGCGCAGCTTGCAGGCCGCCTCTTTCGCGGCGTTGCCCGCCATGAACGTGACGCGGCTCGAGTACGAGCCGAGGTCGACCGGCGCGAGAGTGGTGTCGCCGGACACCACGTGCACGTCCTCCGGCAGCACGCCGAGCGCCTCGGCCGTCACCGTCGCGAGCATGTGGTCGGAGCCCTGGCCGATCTCCGACGTCCCGCAGTACACCGCGACGCCTCCGCCGCGGTCGATCTTCACGGTCGCGCCGGAGTGGGGCATCGCGTTCCAGTAGATGGGCAGCCCCGCCCCGGAGATGTACGCGCTCCCGGCGATGCCGATGCCCTTTCCCCGTGGCAGCTGACCCCGCTTCGCCGAGTACTGCGTCGCCTTGCCCGCGGCCTCGAGGCACTGGCCGAGACCCATCGACGTGATGCGCAGGCCGTTGACGGTGCGTGAGTCCGCGGGCTGCAGGATGCGCTGCCGGTACTCGAGCGGGTCGAAGCCGAGGTCGGTCGCGAGCTTGTCGAGGGTGCACTCGAACGCCCAGCGCGGCTGCGTCGTCCCGTGCCCGCGCTTCGGGCCGCAGGGCGGCTTGTTCGTGTAGACGCGCACGCCGTCGAACTTGTAGGCCGGGATGCGGTACGTGACGGTCATGAGCGCACCCGTGTAGTAGGTCGTCGCGATGCCGTACGACGCGTACGCGCCGCCGTCGAGCCAGGTCTGCAGATGGACCGCGGTGATCTCGCCGTCGCGCTTCACGCCGGTACGGAGGTGCATCTTCACGGGGTGGCGCCCGCGGTGCGCGTAGAAGACCTCCTCGCGGTCGAGCGTGAACTTCACCGGGCGCTTCGTGCGCATCGAGAGCAGGCAGGCGGCGAACTCGTGCGCGAACGGGTCGCTCTTCCCGCCGAATGCACCGCCGTTCGGCGTCGCGACGACGCGGATGTGCGATCGCGGCAGCCCGAGGACCTTCTCGAGCTCGCGGTGGAGGTAGTGCGGGACCTGCGTCGCGGTCCAGAGCGTGAGCTTGCCGTCGCCGTCGTACGACGCCACCGCGGAGTGGCTCTCGATCGGCGCGTGCGTGTTGCCCTCGAAGAAGTACCAGTCGTCGCGCGTGTGGTCGGCGCTCCCGAAGCCCGCCTCGAGGTCGCCGAACGAGAGGTGGACCTCCTTGAACACGTTCGCCCGCTTCGCCTCGTCGTGGATCTTCACGTCCTCGCGGGCGAGCGCGTCCTCGATGGTGAGGATCGGCTCGAGCGGCTCGTACTCGACCCGGATGAGCGAGAGCGCGTCGAACGCCGCGTCCTCGGTCGTGGCGGCAACTGCGGCGACCGGCTCGCCGACGTACCGCACCTTGCCGACCGCGAGCGCGGTCTCGTCCTGCGTCGACGGCATGATCCCCATCTTCTCGGGCATGTCCTTGCCCGTGACGACGGCGACGACGCCGGGGTGGCGCTCCGCCGCGCTCGTGTCGATCGACCGGATACGCGCGTGCGGGTGCGTCGAGCGCAGGAGCCGGCCGAACAGCATCCGCGGGAGCGCGATGTCGTCGGCGTACTTCGCGGTGCCCGTGAGGTGGGCCCACGCGTTCACCTTCGGGAGGCGCCGGCCGACGACGGAGAACTC
>DASUCM010000045.1:0-8290 GCA_036276035.1 Candidatus Limnocylindria bacterium
GTCACGCCGCAGCGCGCCGGCTGGACGTACGTCGGCTTCGAGGCCTACCGCCTCGCCGACGGCTCGCGGATCGCGCGGCGTCTCGAGGGGCGCGAGGCCTGCATCGTCGTGCTCGGCGGCACCTGCGCCCTCCGGTGCGACCGCGGGTTGTGGGACCTCGGCGGGCGCGCGACGCCGTTCGACGGACCGCCGGCGGCCGCCTACCTGCCGCCGGGCACCGCGTTCGAGATCACCGCGCGCGGTCGCGCCGAGCTCTGCATCGGGACGGCCCCGGCGCTGGACGGCCCGCCGGCACGCGCGCTGCCCGCGGCCGAGGCGCGCGTCGAGGTCCGCGGCTCGGGCGCGATGCAGCGGCGGATCCACCACATCCTCATGGAGGATCGGCCCGCCTCGGCGCTCCTCGTCACCGAGGTCGTGACGCCCGGCGGCCACTGGTCGTCGTACCCGCCGCACAAGCACGACGAGAACGACCCGCCCCGCGAGACGCAGCTCGAGGAGACCTATTACCACCGTCTCCGCGAGGGGAAGGGGTTCGCGGTGCAGCGTGTCTATACCGAGGACCGTTCCCTCGATGAGACGGTCGCCGTGCGCGACGGCGATCTCGTGCTTGTGCCGCGCGGCTATCACACGGTCTCCGCGGCGCCCGGGTACGACCTCTACTACCTGAACGTGATGGCCGGCCCGAGGCGGGAGTGGAAGGTAACGTTCGACGCCGATCACCGGTGGCTGCTCGGCTGACGGGAGTGTTGGACGGGCTGCCCCCGACGTGGCAGCCTGTCGGGAACGGAGGGGACAGATGAAACGTAACGCGGCGTTCCTCGTAGCGATCCTCATGGTGCTCGGCGCCTGCGGTGGCGCGAGCGGACCAGGCGCAGGCACAGCGGCGACGTCGGCTCCGGCGGCAGCGCAGCCGCAGGGCTGCGGACCGAAGGGTTCCGGCTCACTGACGATCCTCGGCACGCCGCAGGAGGAGTACGTCCAGGGGGTCACGAAGACGTTCGAAGCGGAATGCGGCATCAAGATGTCGTACGTCCGCCTCTCGTCGGGCGAGGCGCTCGCGAAGCTCCGGGCCGACAAGGCGAACCCGCAGTTCTCGGTCTGGTGGGGCGGTCCCGCGGACAGCTTCATCGCAGCGAACAAGGAAGGCCTGCTCGAGGCGTACGTGCCGAAGGGCGTGGAGAAGATCCCGGCGCAGTACCGCGACGCGAACGGCGTGTGGACCGGCATCTACGTCGGCGCGCTCGGCCTCGCGGTCAACACCAAGGTCCTGAAGGACAAGAACCTGCCCGAGCCGACCAGCTGGGCGGACCTCATCAAGCCCATCTACAAGGGGCAGATCTCGATCGCGCACCCGGCGTCGAGCGGCACGTCGTACACGATGATGGCCACGCAGATGTTCCTCGCCAACAAGGACATCGAGAAGGGCTTCGCGTACATGAAGGCGTTCCACCCGAACGTCCTCCAGTACACGAAGTCGGGCGCGGCTCCTGCCCGCCAGGCCGGGCAGGGGGAGGTCGCGATCGGGATCGTGTTCTCGCACGACACCGTCGCCGCGATCGAAGAGGGCTTCAAGGATCTCAAGGTCGTCTTCCCGTCAGAAGGCACGGGCTACGAGATCGGCGGGATGGCGCTCGTGAAGGGCGCGTCGGACCCCATCGCCGCAAAGACGTTCATGGACTGGGCCATCACGGCGAAGGCCCAGGAGCTCGCGCCGACCTACAAGGCCTACCAGATCCCGACCAACTCGGACGCGAAGGTCTCTGACAAGTCGGTGAAGCTCGCGTCGGTGAAGACCGTGAACTACGACTTCCAGTGGGCCGGCGACAACAAGAAGGCCCTCATCGATCGCTTCAGCAACGAGGTGGCCCCGCAACCGCGATAGTCCGCACGTGATCGCGACACTCCGCCGCGAGCCCGCCGCCGCCGCACTGGCGGCGGTGGCGGCGCTCGGGCTGGCGGTCCTCATCGGCTACCCGCTCTACTCGGTCCTGCAGGAGGCCGTCGTCGGCCAGGCCGGCTTCGACCCGGAGCCGCTCACCCGCGTGCTGACCAACCCGGTACAGCGGCAGATCGTCCTGAACACGCTGGTCATGGGGTCGCTCACGGGTCTGGGCGCGACGCTGCTCGGGTTCGCGCTCGCGCTGACGACCGGCCGGGTGGTCCGCGGCCGCTCGCGGACGGCACTCCACTACATCGCGATGCTGCCGCTCATTGCGCCGCCATTCGCGCTCGCGCTCTCCACGATCTTCCTGTTCGGACGGCAGGGCCTCGTCACCAAGCAGCTGTTCGGGCTCGAGATCAGCCCGTATGGCCTCGGCGGCCTGCTCTTCGTGCAGATCATCACGTTCTCCCCCGTGGCGTACCTCATCTTCGACTCGCTCGTACGCCAGCTCGATCCGGCGCTGGAGGAGGCGGCCCTCAACCTGGGGGCCTCGCGCACGAGGATCCTGCGCACCGTCATCGTGCCGTTGCTGAGACCGGGCTTCGCCGGCGCGTTCCTCATCATCTTCGTCGAGTCGCTTGCGGACCTCGCGAATCCGCTGCTCATCGGGGGCGACTACAACGTGCTCGCCTCGAGCGTGTTCCTCGCGATCATCGGCGAGTACGACACGCGCAAGGCCGTGGGGTTCGCGGTGGTGCTGCTCATCCCGTCGCTCATCGCCTTCTTCGCGCAGCGCATCTGGGTCGGTGAGGGCAACGTCGTGACCGTGACGGGTAAGCCATCGAGCGGCCGGATCCAGGTGTTCGATCCGGCGATGCGCATCGCTCTGCTGACGGTCGCGCTCGTCACGGCGGCGCTCGTGCTCGCGCTCTACGGCGCCGTGATCGCGGGCGCCTTCACGAAGCTTCTCGGCATCAACAACACGCTGACGCTCGACAACTTCCGCTTCGTCCTGCAGGGCATCGGGACGCGGGCGATGACCGACACGACGCTGCTCTCGGCGATGGCCGCACCGATCGCGGGGTTCAGCGGCCTCCTCGTCGCCTACCTGGTCGTCCGCACCCGGATCCCGGGCCGCGCCGTCTACGACTACGTGCTCATGCTCGGTGCCGCGGCCCCTGGCATCGTGCTCGGGCTCGGGATCCTGCTCGCGTTCAACCATCCGCCCCTGCTCCTGACGGGCACGGCGGCCGTCTTCGTGATCGCGTTCACGGTCCGCACCGCGCCCGTCGCGCTGCGCGGCTGCACGGCCGCGCTCATGCAGATCGACCCGTCGCTCGAGCAGGCCTCGGCGAACCTCGGAGCCAGTGCGGCGACGACGTTCCGGCGCGTCACGCTCCCGCTCGTCCGGCGTGCGGTGCTGTCGGGCGTCATCTACAGCTTCACCCGCAACATGACCACGCTTTCGACGATCGCGCTGCTCGTGTCGCCGAACTGGCGGATCATGACGGCGCAGATCCTGAACGAGATCGACTCGCAGCGGCTCGGCTCGGGCGCCGCATACTCGACGATCCTGATCGCGATCGTCCTTGTGACGATCATCATCCTGCAGCGGCTGTTCGGCCGCGCCGCGGTGGAGGTGGCGGCATGAGCTTCCTGCGGCTGCGCGGACTGCAGAAGCGCTTCCCGAACGGGACGGTCGCCGTCGACGATCTGGACCTCGACGTCGCCGAAGGCGAGCTCATCGCCCTGCTGGGCCCATCCGGCTGCGGCAAGACCACCACGCTGCGATGCATCGCCGGCTTCGAGGACCCGACCGCCGGCACGATCGAGCTCGGCGGGAGGCGGATCGACACGGTCCCGCCGAACCGGCGCGGGGCGACGATGGTGTTCCAGGGCTACGCCCTCTTCCCGCATCTGTCCGTGTTCGAGAACGTCGCGTACGGCCTGCGCGTCCGGCGCGTCCGCGGCGAGACGCTGCGCACCCGCGTCGAGGCCGCGCTCGGGCTCGTCGGCCTCACCGGGCTCTCGGAGCGCCGGCCCCAGCAGCTCTCGGGTGGCCAGCAGCAGCGCGTCGCGCTCGCTCGCGCGCTCATCCTCGAGCCGAAGCTCCTGCTCTTCGACGAGCCGCTCTCGAACCTCGACGCGAAGCTGCGCGAGCAGATGCGCCTCGAGATCCGGAACCTGCAGCAGCGCGTCGGCATCACCAGCGTGTACGTCACGCACGATCAGGCTGAAGCGATGACCCTTGCCGACCGGATCGCCGTGATGGACGCCGGGCGGATCGCGCAGCTTGGCACCCCGAGGCAGATCTACGACGAACCCGCCGGACGGTTCGTCGCGGAGTTCGTGGGCCACGCGAACTTCATGACGACGACCGTCCGCGCCGTCGGCGCGGAGCGGCTCACCGTCGACGTGCTCGGCGCGACGCGGACGATCTCGCGCGCGGCGGGGCTCTACGCGCCTGGCGACGCCGTCGACGTCATGGTCCGGCCCGAGGAGGTCCACATCCGGCGAGGCGAGGGCATCCCGGCGACCGTCGTCCGGACCAGCTTCGTCGGCAGCAACGCGCTGTACCAACTGGAGTGCGCGGGCGAGCACCTGCTCGCCACCGTCGGGATGGAGCGCGGCGTGCCGTTGCACGCCGACGGTGCCGCCGTGAGCGTGGTCGTGCGCGACGAGGCGCTCCGCGCGTTCGCGCGACCGGCGGGGTCGCCGGGCACCGCGTGATCCGTTCGGATACAGGGCCGCAACGGGCTGTTCCGCGTCGCGCGCGGCGCGGCTCTTAGAGCTCGACCGCCATCCCATCCTCGGCGTGATCGACGCCGAGGGAGGCCAGGTTGGCGATGGACTCCGCTCCGAGATGCGTGACGATCACGCGCTTCGCGCGCAGCTCGGCGCGGTGCGCCGCCAGATCCTTCGCGCTCAGGTGCACCGGATCGTGCGTGGAGTACGTCGTCGACTCGCAGATGAAGAGGTCGGCGCCGTCCGCGAGGCGGGGGAGCGCGTCGCTCCAGGCCGCGTCGCCGGAGTACGCGATGAGCTTCCCGCCGATGCGCACGCGCAGCCCGTGCGGCTCCGAGGACGGGACGTGCGTGACCGGGTGCGCCTCGACCATCGCGGGTCCGAGCCGCTTCGCCGTCGGGTGGAGCGTGAGGAAGTCGAGCTCGTAGGGGAACGGCTTGTCGAAGTAGTCGACGTACAGCGCGGACGCGACCTCGAGGAACCGGGCGCCGAGCGAGGGCGGCCCGCCGATCGCGAGCGGCTTCGTGCGCCCCGCGTATTGCTGCTGCATCGCGAGGAACGGCAGCCCGCCGAAGTGGTCGCCGTGCAGGTGGGTGATCGCGACCGCGTCGATGGTCAGGGGATCGCACGCGCGCGTGATGGCCGGAAGCGCGCTGCCGCCGCAGTCAAGGAGGATGCGGCCTTCCGGCGCGGTGACGAGGATGCAGGCGTGGCTGCGCCCGCCGGCCGCGAACGCGTTGCCGGTCCCGAGGAAGCGGACTTCGACGCTCAAGCGATCTCGGCGAGCTTCACGGGACGGCGCTCGCGCAGCGAGAGGGTCGCGGCCTCGGCGATGCGCAGCGCTTCGTGCGCCTCCGCGACGGAGCACGGGTTCACGGCGTCGCCCTTCGCGAACCGCAGGAAGTGCGCGAGCTCGGCGCGGTACGCCGCGTCGAAGCGGACGAAGAACGAGGGGTACCGGGGTCCGGCGAGCGCCGGCATGTCGCGCTCCACCGACCGCACCGGCGTGCGCGCGTCCCAGCCGACGGCGATGGTGTCCTTCGCGGCGTAGACCTCGACGCGGATGTCGTATCCCGCCTCGTTGTGACGTGCCGCGCTCGCGCTTCCGACGGCGCCGCCCCGCAGGCGCATGAGCACCGCGGCGGTCGCAACGTCCCCCATCGCCGCGTACTGCGGGAACCCGTGCGTGGACCCGAGCGCCGTGAGCTCCTCGACCTCGTCGCCGAAGAGCCAGCGCGTCACGTCGAAGTCGTGGATGAGCTGATCGCGGAACTGTCCGCCCGACGTCCTGATGTACGCATCCGGCGGGGGCAGCGCGTCGCGGCTCGTCATCGCGAAGCCGTACACGGTGCCGAGCGTGCCCGCGCGAACGAGATCACGTGCGGCCCGGAACCCCGCGTCGAAGCGGCGCTGGAAGCCGATCTGCACCTTGCCCTTGCTCTTCTCGACGTGCTCGACGACCTTCCGGCTCGACTCGAGGTCGAGGGAGATCGGCTTCTCGCAGAAGGCCGGGAGGCCGAGGTCGAGGCACTTGTGGATGAGGTCAGCGTGCGTGCCGGTCGGCGTGACGATCACCGCCGCGTCCGCGCCGGCGAAGGCGTCGTCCACCGTCGACACGGGGCGTGCGCCGAGCTCGCCCGCGACGTCCTTCGCGCGCTGGACGTCCGCGTCGTAGACGCGCACCTCGCTCACTTCGCTCATCTCGCGCAGGACCTTCGCGTGGAACGCGCCGAGACGGCCGACCCCCAGGATGGCGACGCGCATCGAGTCCCTCCCTGCGTGCTGCAGCGTCATTCTGCGCAGTGCCGCACCATCGTGCGATGCGACCGATCTGCGCGGTCCTGTTCGACTGGGGCGACACCCTGTTCTCGAGCCCCGATGCCGCGCGCGTGATCGTCGAGGCCGCGCGAGATCGCGGCGTCCGGGTGAGCGACGAGGAGGCGCGCGCGCTCTGGACGGAGCTCTGGGCCGCGGGCAAGACGCCGGAGGAGCTCGCGAAGGGGCGCGACCTCTCGCTGGAGCTCCACCGCTCGGCCTGGACCTCGCTCTTCGAGCGTGCCGACCGTGTCGTGCCGGGGCTCGCGCCGGTGCTCTACGACCGCGTCATGTCCCAGGACCAGTGGGTCCCGTACGCGGATGCCGAGGCGACCCTGCGCGCGCTGCGCGCGCGCGGCATCAGGATCGGCGTCGTCAGCAATGTGCCTCGTGACCTCGCACCGATCTTCGAGGCGAAGGGGCTGCGACACCTGATCGACGCGTTCACGCACTCGTACGAGGTCGGCGCGGAGAAGCCCGACCCCCGCATCTTCCTCGCGGCGTGCGAGAAGCTCGGCGTCCGTCCGGACGAGGCGCTGATGGTCGGCGACCACGCGGTCGCCGACGGCGGCGCGGTCGGCGCGGGCCTGCGCTTCCTCCATCTCGCTGGCGAGGTCCCGGCTGGCGGCGTCCGCGGACTGCAAACCGTGCTTGACCTCGTGGAGGCGTCCGCGCAGCAGGACTGACGCCCGCCCGTTTACGAAGTGTTGACTTGATTCGGCGCTTGCTCGCCAGTCCACTTCCTCTGCCGGCGCTCCGGGTGGGGCCGGCTGGGGGGCGGGACTGGAGCAGCGCAACGCGCCGGAAGAGCGGGTCCGGGAGCGCACCGCGTACGTGCGCCGCGTCAGCGGCGCGACCGAGCTCGCGGCGCTCGGCATGGCAGCGGTCATCGCGCTCGGCGGGATCGTCACGTCGAACGAGACGGCGCGCCCGGTGCTGCTCGCCGCCGCCGCGGCGCTCGCGCTGTTCGCGATCGTGTGGTTCCACGTGCTGCCGGAGCCGTGGTTCGGGCGGTACCGGCTCTTCGCCGGAACGCTCGTCGCGCAGGCCATCGCGTTCGTGATCGTCGCCGGCACCGGCGGCGTCACGTCTCTCTACTTCTCCTACCTGCTGCTTCCCGTGATCGTCACCGTGTTCGGTCTGCGTGTGCGGTACGTGGTCGCGATCTGGCTCGCCACGCAGGTCGGCTTCCTGGCGCTCGTCCTCTTCGTCGCCGCGGCGGCGGATCCGGCGCAGGTCCGCGATGTCGTGCTGCACCGGTCCGGCGCGCTGGCGGCGCTCGCGCTCCTCGTCGGCGTGATCACACGGACGATGGCGCGGACCCGGCGTGCGCTCCAGGGCCGCGCGCTCGAACTCCTCGACGAGCGAGAGACCGCGCGAGAGCTGTCGCTCCGGGACGCGCTCACCGGGACGTACAACCGCCGGTTCATCGAGACCGCGCTCGAGCTCTTCATCGCCGACGCCGCGCGCGAGGAGCGGCCGCTCACGCTCATCGCGCTCGACCTCGACGGGCTGAAGCGCGTGAACGACTCGTTCGGGCACCCGGTCGGGGACGAGGTGCTCCGCGACTTCGCGTACGACCTTCGCCAGGCGGTCCGCGGGCGCGACGTCGTCGCCCGCGTCGGCGGCGACGAGTTCCTGGTCCTGCTCCCGGGGACGGACAAGGGCGCGGCGGTCGCGGTCGCGCAGCGGCTGCGCGAGAGCATGCACGAGCGACGGGAACGCTGGCCCGAGACCGCGGTGACCACGAGCATGGGGATCGCGCAGTGGCAGCCCGGCTGGGAGGCCGCCGATCTCCTTCGCACCGCCGACGATGCCCTCTACGACGCGAAGCGCTCGGGTCGCGAC
>DASUCM010000046.1:0-6141 GCA_036276035.1 Candidatus Limnocylindria bacterium
GTTCGCCTTGGGTGCCTTGTGGTACGGGCCGCTGTTCAGCAAGCCGTGGCTGCGCAGCCTCGGCAAGACCGAGACGGACATGCAGGGCGGACCGCCGATCGCGCCCCTGCTCATCGCCCAGTTCGTCGCGACGGTCATCACGGCGACGGTGCTCGCGCTCATCATCGAGCGCTTCGGGCCAGGGGTGACGACCGGTGTCATCGTCGGGCTGCTCTGCGGCGCCGGGTTCGTCGCGACCGCGAAGCTGTCGGACGTCCTCTTCTCGCAGACCGCGACGTCGACGCGCTACTGGATCGAGGCGGGGAACCAGATCGTGTCGTACGCGCTCATGGGCGCGGTCTACGGCTTCTTCGCCTAGAGATCCGGTTCCGATCCGATCGTCAGAGGTCCGCGATCGCGACGGGCCTCCGCTCCGCTGATGAGCGGTACGCCGCGAGCGCGACCTCGAGCGCGCGCAGGCCGTCCTCGCCGCTGATCGGGACCGGCCGGCCCTCGAGGATCGCGTCCGCGAATCCCCCGATCATCAGGCGGTTCAGGTCATCGCCCCAGCCGACGAGCCGGGTCTCCGACGCGGCGTCGTCGTGGTGCGTGAGGGCCTGCCGGAAGACGTCGACGTCGATCGTCGCTTGCTCGCCGACGACGTGGAGCGTGAGCCCGCCCCAGGTCGGGTACGTCCTCGGCCGCGACCAGCTGCAGTCGATGCTCGCGAACGCGCCGCCCGCGAGGTCGAGCAGGAGGATCCCGGTGTCGTCGACCGGGAGCCCCCAGTGGAACGACCCGACCTCGGCCTCGACCCGCTCGACCTCGTCCCCGAGGAGCCAGCGCAGCAGATCGGCGACGTGGACGGTGTGGTCCATGACCGCGCCGCCGCCGGCCTTCGCAGGGTCGCCGAACCAGCCGCCCGGGTAGCGGCCGGGATTCGTGCAGCGGGCCGCGAGGATGCGCCCCATGCGGCCGCTGTCGATCGCGTCCTTCAGCGAGAGCACGGCGGCGCTCGAGCGCACGGGGAACGCCGTGCCGAGCTGCACCCCGGCGGACCGGCAGGCCTCGATCATGGCGCGTCCATCCGCGAGCGTGGTGGCGAGCGGCTTCTCGGAGAGCACGTGGACGCCCGCCGCCGCCGCGGCCTCCGTGTAGCGGCGGTGGTCGGCGTTCGTCGAGGCGATCACGACCGCGTCGGACCGCTCGAGGAGGGCGGGGAGGTCGTGCAGCGCGATCCCCGGGTCGAACGTCGCGCGCAGCTCCGCGAGCATCGGGCCGCAGCGCGCGGGCTCCTCGTCGTAGATCCCGGCGAGCTCCGTCTGCGGCAGCGACGCGATCGTGCGTGCCAGACCGGGCGCGTGCACGTGTGCGCAGGAGACCAGTCCGACGCGCAGGCGCCGCGTCATGCGGGCGCCTTCCACTCGACGACGTCACGCTCGCGCGCCGCGCGCGCGACCGCGAGACCGAGGGCGAGCGAGTTGTAGCCCTCGCGGGCGCCGACGACCGGCTCGCGCCCGGCGGCAAGGCTGTCGAAGAAGGAGCGCAGCTGCGCGCGGTACGGCGTCTCGTGGGTCGTGGTCGCGGGCATCACCGCGGGCAGCCCCTCGACCGGCGGCGCCTGGATCTGGAGCGGCGCCGACGCGCGGCTGTCGTGCGAGAGCATCCCGCGCTCGCCGCGCACCTCGAACGACGTCCGGAAGCCCGCGTGCTCGGCCCAGCTCGCCTCGAGGTGCACGATCGGGCGGTCGCGGTAGCGCAGCGTCGCGAGCGCGTAGTCGAGCCCGCCCGTGCCGCCGACGGTCCGCGCATGCACGAGGTCGGGCTCGCCGAACCACCAGCGCGCCGTGTCGAGGTCGTGGAGCATGAGGTCGAGGATCACGCGGCCGCTCCTCTGTTCTTCCATGTACCAGCCGCGCGTCTTGCCGACCGGGAACGTGCCGCGCGTGAAGGTCGCGAGCCCCGGCCGGCCGAGCGCGCCGGCGTCGAGGAGCGCCTTCGCCTGCCGGTACTCCGGGAAGAAACGCACGACGTGGCCGACGCCGAGCGTCACTTTCGCGCGCTCGCAGGCCCCGACGATCGCGTCCGCCTCCTTGAGCGTGCGCGCGAGCGGCTTCTCGCAGAACACGTGCTTGCCCGCCTGCGCGGCGGCCGTCGCGTGGGTCACGTGCAGGTAGGTCGGGCTCGCTACGACGATGAGGTCGATCGTCGGGTCGTTGTAGAGGTCCTCGGCCGACGCGGTCGCACGCGCGCCGCACTCACGCGCGAGCGGCGCGGCCTCCTCATGCGTCGCCGCCGCGATCGCGACGACCTGTACGCCATCGATGCCGACGCACGCGCGCGCGTGCGTGGAACCCGCGAACCCCGAGCCGATGACCCCGACCCGCATCGTCATCACGAATGGGAACGTATCAGGCGCTGAAAAGGAAGAGCGGGGGCTTTCGCCCCCGCTCTTCGCTGGTGTCGACGATGCGCGCTCAGATCTTGCGGAGCTTGCCCATCATGATCTGGTACACGGTGAAGTTGTCCGTGCCGAACGCGTTCTTGTAGATCGGATCGCTGTCCGGCGCCCAGCCCGTCACGCGCTTCTTGTCGTTGACCGGGTTGTTGCCGTAGCGCTCCCACAGCGGGATGACCGGGAGCAGGTCGTTGAACGCGATCGCCGCCTCGGTGACGGTCGGCTTCTGCGCGTTCGTGTCGAACCCTTCCGCCATCTTGTTGATGAGGGCGTCGAAGTCGACGCTGCCCTGCTTCAGCGGGTACTTGTAGCCGCCGCCCGCCGGGATGGTGTTGTGCGTGCGGAGGTCCTGGATGAAGGACGCCTGCGGGTGCGGGTTGCCGATGCCCCAGCCCATGATCGTGATCTGGAACTTGCCGTCGTTCACGTCGGGGAGCTGCTGCGAGCGGATCGCACCGCGCGGCGTGATCTTGATGCCGAACGAGTTGAGGGCCTTCTGCGCGTGGTCCGCGGCGCTCGACCAGTCGGCGAAGTCGCTCGGGAAGAGGAGCTCGAACTCGAGCTTCTGCCCGCCCTTCGCCCAGATGCCGTCCGAGCCCTTCGCGTAGCCGGCCTCCTGCATGAGGGCCGTTGCCTTCGCCACGCTGTACTCGTAGGGCTTCAGCTTCGCCTGGTCGGCCGACGAGATCCAGAGCGGCACGATGTTGTCGCTGAAGCCGGCCATGAACTTCTGGACCTTGGCCGACTGGCCGTAGGTGATCGTCGCGCTCTCTTCCTTGTTGATCGCGTGCGCGACGGCCTGGCGGAGGCGCTTGTCCTGGAACGGCGCCGCCTTCTCCCAGTGGAAGGCGATGGCCGGCCCGGTGTAGGCGGGACCGCGGACGACGCGGATGCCGGCGTCGGTGAACGCCTTGTCCGTCGCGAGCGGGAAGCCGTGCGTCGCGTAGTCGACGTCACCGGCGAGGACGAGCGGCGTCACCTGCGCGGTCTCGCCCTGGTAGATGACGAGCTTGTCGAAGTTCACCTGGTCGGCGAAGAGGCCGCCCGGGTTCTTCACGAGGGTCAGCTGAGCCTCGGTGATCGACCCGGTGTCGATCTTGTAGGGACCCGAGTACACCATCGTCGGGCGAAGGGCGGCGAGGTCGGCGCGGATCGCCTTGATCTCGTCGCTCGCGACGGTCTTGCCGGCGGCGAACTGCGTCGCGGCCTTCGCCGCGAGCTCGCCGTACACGGAGTCGGGCCGGATCGGGTTGCGCAGGATGAGGCGCTCGCCGAGGCTCGACGGCGTCTTGAAGTTGAACTTCACCTCGAGGTCACCCGCGGCCTCGACCTTGTCGATGTAGTTCCAGATCGCGAAGCCTTCCATGCGGCCGATGACGTACGTGGTGACGACGTCCTTCGAGGTGACCGGCTTGCCGTCCGACCACTTCAGGTTCGGCCGGAGCTTCACGGTGAAGACGTTGCCGCTCAGCGAGTGGGACTCCGCGAGGAAGTACTCCCACTTCGCGTCGGCCCACTTGTACATGGCGAGGTTCGGCATGAAGGTGTCCTGGTAGACGCTTCCGGCCAGGATGGCGCCGGTCGCGAAGTAGTTGAAGTGCCCCTTCGGCGGGAGGTCGTACGGCCACGCGCCGTTGAACTGGCCGCCCTTCACGGCGGCGCCTCCCGGCGCCTGCGTCCCGGATGGACCGGTCGTGCCCGGTGCACAGGCCGCCGCGACGATGCCGAGCGAGGTGAGCGTCGCGTCGCGCAGGAAGCGACGGCGTGAGACGGTGTACTTGGTCGGCTTATCGGACATTGGTCCCTCCCGGATCCTCGTTGGTCTCATTGAAACTGGTCCGTACCGGTTTGTCACGCGCTCCCGGTCCACGCGGAGGTAGCCGTGGCGAGGACAGGCGGTTCAGCAGGAGCACGGCTGCCACGAAGGTCAGGCCCATCGCCGCCGAGAGCACGGTGACCACGAATTCCGCCGAGCCCGCGCGCTGGAACGGCAGGATGAGCAGGGCCGTCCCGAGCACGAGGAAGGCGATCCGGAAGGCGGCCTGACCGGTCCGGGGGTCCACGTCAGCGCACTCCGAGCAGCTCGGCGGCCGGGGCGCGCTCCCGCTGGGCGACGTGGCAGGCGACCTCGCGGCGCTCCTGCTCGCGGCCGGGGATCGCCTCGAGGACCGGCACCTTCACGTTGCAGAGGCCCGGCTCCGCGAGCGGGCAGCGCGGGTGGAAGACGCACCCGGGCGGGAGCGCGAGGAGGCTGGGCGTGTCCGCGCTCTTGAGCTCGACGCGGACCTTCCCGCGCGTGATGTTCGGGTCGGCTTCCGGGATCGCCGCGATGAGCGCCGCCGAGTAGGGGTGGGCCGGGTCCTCGACGAGCGTGTCGGTGCCCGCGAGCTCGACCACCTTGCCCAGATACATGACGCCGATGCGGCCGCCTCGCGCGAAGAACCGCGCCACCGCGAGGTCGTGCGTGATGAGCACGACCGTCACGTTGAACTCGCGCGCGAGGCCGAGCAGCAGGTTCAGCAGGCTGATGCGGATCGACACGTCGACCATCGAGACCGCCTCGTCGGCGACGATGACGCGTGGATCGACGGTGAGCGCCCGCGCGATCGCGACGCGCTGGCGCTGCCCGCCGGAGAGCTGGTGCGGGTATTTCACGAGGAAGTCGAGCGGTGGTGTCAGCCCGACGCGCTCGAGGAGCTCGATGACCCGGGCCTTCGCGTCGCGCCCGCGTCTTGCCTTGTGGTGCTTGAAGAGCGGCGCCGAAAGCGTCTGGTACACGGTCCGGATCGGGTTCAGCGAGGCATAGGGATCCTGGTGCACGAGCTGCACCGCGCGCCGGAATGCGGCGAGCTTCGCGCCCTTCGTCTCCCAGACGTTCGCGCCCTCGAACATGAGCCGGCCGCTCGAGGGCTGCAGCAGGCCGGCGAGCATCCGGCCCGTCGTGGTCTTCCCGCAGCCGCTCTCGCCGACGATGCACATCGCTTCGCCCTGCCCGAGCGCGAGCGAGACGTTGTCGACCGCGGTGATGACGCCCGCCGGCGTCTTGAACGTCCGGGTCACGCCGGCGAGCTCGATGAGCGGCGTGCCGCGGACCGTCGTGTCGCCGGAGACCGGCGCGGCGGCGACGGTCACGCGAGCTTCTCCGCGATCGGGACCTCGGCGTCCGACTTGATGGTCTCCGCGACGACCTCCCAGCGCATGCAGCGCGCGTCGTGCGCGGGCGTGTCGACCGCGAGGAGCGCCGGCTCCGCGGCCTTGCACGCGTCGATCGCGAAGGGGCAGCGCGGCACGTAGGTGCAGCCGCTCGGCAGGCTGATGAGGTCCGGGGGCGAGCCGGGGATCGACACGACCTTCCCGAGGGCGCCCGACACACGCGGCACCGCGCGCATGAGGCCGACCGAGTAGGGGTGCCGCGGGCGGTAGAACATGTCGTCGACGCTCGCGCGCTCGACGACCGTCCCCGCGTACATCGTGATCATGCGATCCGCGAGCTCGGCCGCGATCGAGAGGTCGTGCGAGATGAAGATCATCGAGAAGCCGAGCCGGTCGCGGAGCTCTTTCAGCAGATCGATGATCGCGCGCTGGGTGAGGATGTCGAGCGCGGTCGTCGGCTCGTCGAGGATGACCACGTCCGGCGAGAGCAGCAGGCTCATCGCGATGAGGACGCGCTGCCGCATGCCACCCGAGAGCTCGTGCGGGTACGC
>DASUCM010000047.1:0-4758 GCA_036276035.1 Candidatus Limnocylindria bacterium
CCGAAGGTGCACTCGGCGGTCGTCCAGCTGCGCACGCTCGCGGAGCCGGCGTTCGCGCCGCTGGCGCAGGAGCCGTTCCTGCGCCTCGTGAGCGACGCCTTCCGCCACCGCCGCAAGCAGCTGCGCTCCGCGCTCGGCCACTCGGCCGCCATCGACCGCGAGCGTGCCGATGGCGCGCTGGCGCGCGCGGAGATCGATCCGCGGCGCCGTCCCGAGGAGCTCTCGATCGCGGAGTGGGTGCGCCTTGCGACCGCGCTCGGGGTCCCGCGGGCGTGAGCCGCAGCGTCGTCACGCGGGCGTACGCGAAGGTGAACCTCACGCTCGAGGTGCGCTCGCGCCGGGCCGATGGCTACCACGAGCTCGCGAGCGTCTTCGCGACGGTGGACCTCGCGGACACGGTGCGGGTCGCGGCCGGACCGACGCTCGACGTCCGCATCGTGCCCGACGTCGGCGCCCCGCCCGGCGACGACCTCGCGAGCCGCGCGGTGCGCGCCTTCGCGGTCGCGTCCGGTCGCGAGCCGCGGGCGCTCGTGCGCATCACGAAGCGCATCCCCGTCGCGGCCGGGCTCGGCGGCGGCTCGAGCGACGCGGCCGCGGTCCTCCGGGCGCTTGCGCAGATCTGGCGCGTGCCGCTCCCGACGAGCGGCGTCGAGGCGTCGATCGGGTCCGACGTGCCCTTCTTCGCTTCGGGCGGGCCGTTCGCGTACGTCACCGGGCGGGGTGAGCACGTGCGGCCGCTCCCGCCGCCGGACGTGCCGCTCTGGATCGCGCTCGTGTTCCCGCCGGTGCGTCTCGAGACCGCGCGCGTCTTCGCCGGCTTCGACCGGTCCGACACCGGCGACGGCTCGCCGAGCGCGCGGCTCATGCGCGCGTTCACCGACGGAACGGTGACCCCGGCGCTGCTGCGCGAGTGCGCGCGCAACGACCTCGAGCGCAGCGCGGAGCGCGCCTGCGCGTGGATCGCCGATGCGCGCGCGAGCGCGCGGGCACGCGGCGTCACGCTGCAGCTCTCCGGGAGCGGTCCGTCGCTCTTCGCGATCGCCGACGACCGCGCGCACGCGCTGCGTCTCGTGCGCGCGCTGGGTCGCGCGGGACTGCGATCGCGCGCATTGACGCTCGGAGCGCGGGACACGTAGTCCCGACGCACCGTTCGACCTCGCATCGGGCACGAGATGTAACGAGTGGTGACCCGAGCGAGCGAGCGCTGTCCCCCTACGGTTGGGTCATGGATCCGAAGGGCGAGCTCACGGTCCGGGCGGCCGGCAAGCGCGGCGGCCAGAACACCGCGGACCGCCACGGCTCCGATTTCTACCGCCAGATCGGCAAGCGCGGGGGGCAGGCGCGCAAGGACCAGCTCGGCGCGAAGGGCTACGCGGACCTCGGCCGCAAGGGCGGCGAGGCGCGCAAGAGCCAGCTCGGCTCGAAGGGCTACTCGGACCTCGGCCGCAAGGGCGGTGAGGCGCGCAAGAGCCAGCTCGGGAGCGAGGGGTACTCGCAGCTCGGGCGCAAGGGCGGGAAGCGCGTCGCGGAGCTCATCCGCCGCGGCAAGGACGACGCCGAGGGCAGCGGAGACAGCGCCGCCTAGGACCGACGGCAGGCCCGCCCCACTAGGCTTTCCGCATTGGGGCGTGGCCAAGTGGTAAGGCAGGGGACTTTGGATCCCTGACCGAAGGTTCGAATCCTTCCGCCCCAGCCGGTCGCAGGCCCCCTCGCACTACCATTGACCTCCTGAGCCATACCGCGCTGGCGTTCGTATTGGCCGCTGGCCTCGGAACGCGCATGCGCTCGAAGACCTGCAAGGTCCTGCACCAGGCGGCCGGGCGACCGCTCATTTCGCACGTCCTGGACGTCTGCGCGGCCGTGGACGCCCACCCCGTGGTGGTGCTCTCCCGGGAGAGCGAGCCTGCCCGCGCGGTGCTGCCCGCCGACGCCACGGTGGCGATCCAGGAGCCTCCCAGGGGGACGGGCGACGCTGTCCGCGTCGCGCTCGGCGCGACGGACGCGCGCGAGGGGCTCGCCTACGTCGTGTACGGCGACACGCCGGTGCTGCGGGCCGAGACGCTCGCGGCGATGCGGGACCTCCTGCGGGAGCGCGGGGCGGTCATGACCCTCCTCACCGCGAAGGTCGGCACCGACAACGCGTACGGGCGGATCGTGCGCGACGAGCGCGGCGACGTCCGGCGGATCGTCGAGGTCCGCAACGCCACGGCGGAGGAGAAGGCGCTGCCGGAGTCGAACCTCGGCGCGTACGCCATGGATCTCGCCTGGCTGCGCTCGGCCGCCGGCAAGCTCCGCGCGAACCAGACCGGCGAGGTGTACCTCACCGACCTCGCGGAGATCGCGATCGCCGACGGGAAGCGCGTCGCCGCGTTCTGCTCGGACGACCCCGCGGAGGGCATGGGCGTGAACACGCGCCGCGACCTCGCGCAGGTCGACCAGGCGCTGCGGCGCCGCGTCCGCGACCGGCTGATGGACGACGGCGTGACGTTCCTCGACCCGGACTCGACGTCGGTCGACGCCACCGTGCGGATCGCCGCGGATGCGGTCATCGCGCGCGGCTGCGTGCTCGAGGGCGCGACGAGCATCGGCACCGGATCCCTCGTCGGGCCGTACTCGATCGTCCGCGACAGCACCATCGGCGAGGGCTGCCGCGTCGAGATGTCCGTCATCGAGGGCGCGACGCTGGAGGACGAGGTGCGCATCGGCCCGTTCTCGCACCTGCGCCCCGGGGCGTACCTCGAGCGGGGCGTCGAGATGGGGAACTTCGGCGAGGTGAAGAACGCGCGCCTGCGCAAGCGGACGAAGATGCACCACTTCAGCTACATCGGCGACGCCGACGTCGGCGAGCGCGTGAACATCGGCGCGGGCACGATCACGCTGAACTACGACGGCGTGAGCAAGCACCGCACCGAGATCGGCGACGACGCGTTCATCGGCTCGGACTCGCTCCTCCGCGCCCCGGTGAAGATCGGCAAGGGCGCGTCCACCGGCGCCGGCGCGGTCGTGACGAAGGACGTTCCTGACGGGATGCTCGCGGTCGGAATGCCCGCGCGCTCCATCAAGCGGGTCGAACGCAAGGCGAAGAGCTGATGGACCAGACCGCGCTCGAGCTTCTGCTCCTCGAGCTTGCGATCGTCCTCGTGCTCGCGGTGCTGTCGGCGTCGGAGGCCGCGATCCACGCGATCCGCCGCCCGCATCTCCTCGAAGAGCTCGCCGGCCGCGGCCGCCGCGGGCGCCGCGTCGGGGCGCTCGGCCAGCGATCGGTGAACTACCTCGCCGCCATCCAGGTCATGGAGTTCTTCGCGATCTTCGCGTTCGCCGGCGTGGCCGCCGCCGGGATCGCCCCGCGCCTCTCGGTCTACCTCCAGCTCTTCGGCATCGACGCGCGTCTCGGCGACGTCACCGCCGTCGTCGTGACCGTCGCCGCGCTCTCGCTCTTCGCCGTGCTGTTCGGCATCTTCGTGCCGCGCGCGCTCGGGGCGCGCTACGCGCAGCCGATGCTGCTCATCCTCGTCTGGCCCATCCAGCTCATCACCTGGCTTACCCGGCCGCTCGTCGCCCTGCTGTTCCTCCTCACGCGCGCGATCACGCGTCCGTTCGGCGCGCACCCGCTCGCCGGGACGCTCGTGAGCGAGGAGGAGATCAAGGCGCTCGTCGAGACGGGTGAGGAGCAGGGCGTCCTCGAGGAGACGGAGCGCGACATGATCCGCTCGATCTTCGACCTGGGCGACAAGCAGGTGCACGAGCTCATGGTCCCGCGCACCGAGATCGTCGCGGTCGACGTGTCGACGCGCCCCGAGGACCTGCTCGAGCGCGTCGTGCTCGTGGGCCACTCGCGGATCCCCATCTACGAGGGCTCGGCGGACCAGATCATCGGCGTCCTATACGTGAAGGACGTCTTCCGCCGCATCGCGCGCGGCCAGGGCTCGCCCCCGCTGCGCGAGCTGCTGCGGCCGGCGCACTTCGTCCCGGAGACGAAGAAGGTCGACGAGCTCCTCCGCGAGATGCAGCAGCAGAAGAACCACATGGCGATCGTCGTCGACGAGTACGGCGGCACGGCGGGTCTCGTCACGCTCGAGGACATCGTCGAGGAGATCGTCGGCGAGATCCGCGACGAGTACGACGTCGAGCAGGAGCTCGTCGTGCCCGTCTCCGAGCGCGAGGCGCTCGTCGACGGGCGCGCGCCCTTCGAGGACGTCCGCGAGACCTTCGCGCTCGAGGACCTCGACGCGTCCGCCGACTACGACACCGTTGGCGGCTTCATCGTCCACGCGCTCGGCCGGTTCCCGAAGGCGGGGGAGGAGGTGCGCCGCAGCGGCGTGCGCTTCGTCGTCGAGACCGTCGAGGGCCGGCGCATCCGCCGCGTCCGCGTCGTGCGCGAGCCCGCGCCTGTTCCCGAAGGGGTGAAGTGAGCACGGCGGGAAGGCCGGAGGTCGCCCAGGTGACGCTCGGGCCGGGGGATGAGCAGCTCGTGAAGGTCGCCGCGCTCGCGCGGCAGCGCGCCTATGCGCCGTACTCCGGGTACAAGGTCGGCGCGGCGATCCGCACCAAGCGGAACAAGCTCCACTCCGGCGCGAACGTCGAGAACGCGTCGTACGGGCTCACGGTCTGCGCGGAGCGGTGCGCGGTCTTCGCCGCCGTGGCGGCGGGCGACACGGCGGACTACGACGCGGTCGCGGTCGTCATCGACGACCAGGTCCTCCCGTCACCCTGCGGCGCGTGCCGCCAGGTGCTGTACGAGTTCGCGCCGGACATGCG
>DASUCM010000048.1:0-5879 GCA_036276035.1 Candidatus Limnocylindria bacterium
GGCTCATCACGGAAGCGGGGTCGTACCGCCTCTACGAAGCGCCGACGACCGGCTACACCGGGCTCGTCGGCATCGCCGAGCGCCGCTCCGCCGCGACGCAGGGCAGCCTGTTCCAACAGAACCGCGCGTGGGCGCGCACGACCGGGCCTGCCGACGCGGCGTACATCCGCTGGGACTACCCCGCCGAGCGGGACGGGCCGAGCCCGGTCGCGCCGCGCCGCCCGTGTCCCGACGGCCGCCGCGCGGCCGAGGAGCAGTTCGCGCCCGGCCGCATCCGGGCCGTCGTGCGCTGCTCCGAAGCAGCGACGCTCCTGTTCAAGACGAGCTACCACCCGAACTGGGTGGTCACCGTCGACGGGACCGCGGCAGAGCCGTACATGGCCTCGCCCTCCTACCTCGCCGTCGACCTCCCGGCAGGGGAGCATGTCGTCGTCGCCGAGTACCGTTCCCACCCGTTGAAGGTCCCGCTCCTCCTGGTCGGCGCCATCGCCGCGCTCGGGATCGCCGGCGGCCCGGCGATCTGGCGTCGCGCGCGCAAGCGGTCGTGATCGCGCGCGCCCGCGCGGTCCTGTCGAGCGACCGGCGCATCGCGGCGCTCCTCGGAGCGCTCGCCCTCGTGCTCTACGTCGGACCCGCGATCGGCCATCCCACCGTGTTCGACTACTTCGGACGCCTCGCGGTCGCCGTGACCTTCGGCCGCGTGTGGCTCGACGGCGCGCCCCCTCATCTCGACGAGCTCGTGCCCGGTGTCGGCGGCCACCTCTACCACGAGGTACCCCCGCTCATCGCGATCCTCCTCATCCCGTTCACGTCCTTCGGGACGACCGCGCAGATCCAGACCGTCGCGTCGGCGATCATCGGCGCGCTCGCGACCGTGCCGATGTACCTCTCGCTGCGCGCGCTCGCCGTCCCGAGGCCGCTCTCGATCTGGTGCACGGCGCTCTCAAGCTTCGGCACTGCGCTCTGGATCTCCGCGGTCGATGGGCGCTCGTGGTTCGCGGCCGACGCGGCCGCGGTCCTCTTCGGCAGCACGGCACTCTGGCTCGCCGCGAGCGGGCGGTCGTTCCTGCTCGTCGGCGCCGCGCTCGGGATCGGCTCGCTCGCGCGGACCCCGCTCGTGCTCGCCGCGCCGGGGCTCCTGCTGCTCGCGCGGCGTGACGTCGAACCGTTCGCAGCGCTCGCGCGCCGTGCCGCGCTCCTGGTGGCGGGCGGGCTGCCGTTCGCGTTCGTGCAGCTGGGATACAACGCGCTGCGCTTCGGGGACCCGCTGCAGATGGGCTACGGGATCCGGACGGACCCGAACAACTTCGTGAACCGCGGCTTGCTCTCCGTGAGCTACATCCCGCGTCACCTGTACGCGATCTTCTTTGAGCCGCCGTTCTACGTCGACGAGCCGCCCTTCTACATACGCGCGCGATCCTTCGGGATGGGCCTCTTCACGTCGACCCCGGCGCTGCTCTGGCTCGCGAAGACCGCGACCGACGCCCGCCACGCGCGCCCCGTTCTCCCGCTCGCCCTGTCCGCGGTCCTCGTGTTCCTCCCGAACCTGCTCTTCGCGACGACGGGCTTCGAGCAGTACGGCTACCGGCGCGTGCTCGACGCGCAGTCCTTCGTCATCCCGCTGCTCGCCTTCGGGGCCGGCTGGACCGGAGCGGCGTGGCGGGCCTCGGGCTCGCTGCTCTTCCGCGTCGCCGTCGTGTCGAGCGTGTGCATCACGCTCTACTTCCTCCTCGAGATACGTCTCTTCGGCTACATCCCCGGTCACCAGATCCGCTGATGCCCGGGCCGGATCCCCTCCGTCGCCGCCATGACATGACGAAACGGCAACGCGATCGCTGGCCGCCGCCGCTCTTCGGCAGGCCGGCGACCACGGCCCGCGGGAAAGCGATGGAGGCCGTCCGGCGCTTCTTCGACCCGCAGGCCGGCTCGATCTGGCGCGACGTCGAGGTCGAGCTCGGTCGCCCGCGCGGGACCGTGCTCGACGTCGGTTGCGGTGCGCAGCCGTACCGCTCCCTGCTGCATCCGGCCGACCACTACATCGGCATCGACACCGCCGACGCGTCGGCGCACTTCGGCTACGCGGCTCCCGACACCCTGTATTACAGCGGCGACCGCTGGCCGGTCGCCGACGGCGCCGTCGATCTCGTCGTGTGCACCGAGACGCTCGAGCACGTCCGCGACCCCCGGCCGTTCATGGCCGAGGCGGCGCGCGTGACGAAGCGCGGTGGCGGGATCCTGCTCACGGTGCCGTTCTCCGCGCGCTGGCACTTCATCCCGCACGACTACTGGCGCTTCACGCCCGCGAGCCTGCGCGACCTGCTCGAGCAGCACGGGTTCGCCGGGGTCGCCGTCTACGCGCGCGGGAATGCGCTGACGGTCGCGAGCGACAAGGCCATGGCGCTCATCCGCCCGCTCGTCCTGCCGGTCGGGCGCGGACCGCTCGCCGCGTCCGCCGTCCGCGTCGCGGGTCTGCTGCTCTCGCCCGTGCTCCTCGGTCTGGCCGTGATCGCGAACCTGTCGCTGCGTGGCCGCGGGGGCGACGACTGTCTCGGCTACACCGTCATCGCGACGCGCGGCTAGCGCCGAGCCGCTGCGTGTAGAGCGACCGGATGGCGGGGTCGCGGAGCCAGTCCACGGTCCGCGCGAGCCCGTCCGCGAACGACGTCCTCGCGCGCCAGCCGAGGTCCTGCTCGATCCGCCGCGGATCCGCGACCCAGACGCCCGTGTCCCAGGCACGGTCCGGCATCGAGCCCCAGCGCGGCTCCGCGCTGATGCGCATCGTCCGCCGGGCCGCGTCGACGATCTCGCGCAGTGTCGTCTGCGTCCCCGTCCCAACGTTGTAGACCGTGCTCGGCACGCGCTCCGCGCCCGCCGCGACGACGAAGGCCTCGCAGACGTCGTCGACGTGGACGAGGTCGCGCGCGATCGTCGGGTCCACGAGCGGCGGCAGCCGCCCCTCGAGGCCGGCCAGGATGAGCTGGGGGACGAGGCGCGTCGGCTCCTCCCAGGGCCCGTACGCGGAGTACAGGCGGAGGCTGACGACGCGGGCGCCGTCGCGGCGCGCGACGTACGCGCAGTACTCGGTCGCCGCGAGCTTCGTCACCGCATAGAGGCTGTTCGGATGACAGCGCTCGTCCTCGGCGGGCGCGTGGTCGGCAAAGCCGTACTCGGACGAGGTACCGGCGTACACGAACGCGCTGACCCCGGCGCTGCGTGCCGCCTCGAGCAGCACGATAGTCCCGAGCACATTCGTGGTCACAGAGGCCGCCGGCTCCTGCTGGTGCGCGTAGGCCCCGTACGCGGCGAGATGGAAGATCCGGTCCGGCCGGGCGGCGGCGAGCGCGCTGCGTACCTGGACGGCGTCCGTGAGATCGACCTCGTGGACGCGCACGGTGCCCGCGAGGTCCGCGATCCGCCACGGGTCGTGCCCGGGTCGCACCAGGAGATGCACCTCGTCGCCGTCGGAGATGAGGCGACGGGCGAGGTTCGCGCCGATGAAGCCGGTCGCGCCGGTGACCGCGACGCGCGTCATGGCGCGCGTCCGATGAGCCGCAGGTTCCCGAGTCGCAGCCAGAGGCTCAGCGGCGGCGCGAGCCGCTGGAGCCAGCGCGGGAGCGGCGCGAGGTGCGCGACGTGCCGGAGCGAGACGAAGTTGCGCGCGGCCCCCACGGCGAGGACCTCGAAGCCGCGCGCGGCGAAGAGGCGCCGCATCGTCGCGCGGTCGAACAGGTACGTGTGCTCCACGTCCACGATCGGGCTCCGCGCGCCGAGGAGCCGCGCCGACGGCGCGCCCGCGTCGTGGTTGAAGGCGAGGATGAGGCCGCCGGACCGGAGCACGGTGCGCGACTCGTCGAGCACCGCCGCCGGATCCGGAAGGTGGTCGAGCGTCTGGAAGAGGCAGACGGCATCGAAGCTCGCGGGCGGGAACAGGCCCGCGCGCATGACGTCGACGACCATCTCGGACCCGCGTGACCGCGCGAGGTCCGCGGCCTGCGCGCTCGGCTCGACCCCGACCGTGCGCCGGTAGCCGAGTGTCCGGGCCTCCTCGAGCACGAATCCGGTCCCGGCGCCGATCTCGAGGAGATCGCCCTTGCGCGCGCCGAAGCGGTCGAGCTCAGCGAGCGCCGCGCGGTAGGTGCGCCGCAGGTTCGCGACCTCGCGCTCGTCGAAGGTGCTCTCGCGGTAGAGCGCGGCGAGGTGCTCCGCAGGGACGATGGGATCCGAACGGAGGAGACCGCACCCTCGGCAGCGCACCATGCGCCAGTGCAGCCCGTCGGGCCTGCGGCGCGCGGAGAAGATGACAGCGTCCAGGTCCTCGGGGCTGGCGTTCGCGGCGTACACCTCGTCGGCCGCGCCGGAGGTCCCGCAGATCGCGCAGCGTGTCGCGACGAGCGGCGCGGTGCCGCTCACCGCTCGCCGTCGCGCGCTCTCGGCGGGTTGATCACCGACTCGATGATGAACGGCGGGCGGCGCTTCACCTCGTCGTAGATGTGCGCGAGGTACGAGCCGATGATCGAGAGGCAGAGCAGCTGGATGCCGCCCAGGAAGAGCACGAGGACGATGACCGTCGTGAAGCCGGTCGGCGCGAGCTCTGGACGCAGGATCCGGATCGCGATCGCGACGGCCGCTCCGATGAGCGAGAGGAAGACGGTCGCGACGGCGAGCACCGTGATGAGGTCGAGCGGCGCGTACGAGAACGAGAAGATCGCCTTCCGTGCCCAGCCAAGGTTCTTCACGAGGGAGTTCGTCGTACGCCCGAACATGCGCTCCGGCCGCCGGTAGGGGACCCCGACCTGGGTGAAGCCGACCCACGCGCGCAGGCCGCGCATGAAGCGGTTGTTCTCGGGCAGTGCGTTCAGGGCGTCGACGACCTTGCGGTCGAGCAGCGAGAAGTCGCCGGCGTCGAGCGGCAGCGGGACGTAGGAGGCTGCGCGGAAGATCCGGTAGAACGCCTTGTAGGCGACCTGCAGGAAGCGCGTGGCGTCGCGCTTCACGCGCACGCCGTACACGACCTGCGCGCCCTTCCTCCACTCGCGCACGAAGTCCTCGATGAGCTCCGGCGGATCCTGCAGGTCGCCGTCGAGCAGCACGACCGCGTCCCCGGTCGCGATGCGCATGCCGCTCGTGAACGCGCTCTGCGAGCCGAAGTTCCTCGTGTGGTTGACGACCGTGACGCGCGGGTCGGTGCGCGCGAGCTCGGCGAGCACGGTCGCCGCGTCGTCGGGGCTCCGGTCGTTCACGAAGATGATCTCGCCCTCGACGCCGAGCTTCGCGAACACCTCCGTCAGCCGGCGGTGCATGTGCGGGACGGCCTGCGCGTCGCGGTAGCAGGCGATGACGGCGCTGATCCGCGTCACGCGCGCAGCTCCCGCCAGGCGGTCTCGGCGAGAGCCTCGCGGGTGAGCCCGTGCAGGCCACGCAGGTACGCCTCGCCGCCGGTCAGCCCGTCGGCCGGGACGCGCACACCGCAGCGGACGAGCCGGCACCCGAGGCCTCGCTCCGCGATGACCTCCGCGACGAGCGACCCCAGCCCGCCGGAGACGAAGTGATCCTCCACGGTGATCGCGAGCGGACGTTTCGCGAGCTCCGCGGCGAGGTCGTCGACCGGCGCGGGGCTCACGCTCGCGACGACCGCGAGCCCGCAGCGCACGCCGCGCGCGGCGAGCGCGTCGACCGCCGCCTGCGCCTCGATGCTCGCCGCGCCCATCGCGACGAAGAGCGCGTCCGCACCGTCGCGGACCATCTCCGCGCGGCCCGGCCGGAACCGCCCGTCGAGGCCGTCGACGACCCTCCGGTCGTCCTTGCCGATCCGGTAGTAGGCAGGGCCCTGCGCGTCCCAGCAGGCGCGGAAGGCCGTCGCGGCCTGCTGGTGGTCCGCC
>DASUCM010000049.1:0-4832 GCA_036276035.1 Candidatus Limnocylindria bacterium
GTGGGAAGCATGACCTCTGGTCGCCGATCTGTGCCTCCCCCAGCGGAGATCATTGCGGTATCGGTCGAGACGGGCGAGCGAGCGATGCACGCGCACAACGGGCTTCGATGAGGTTCCATGACGTGCGGGATGGGGAAGGCCGTGATCGCGCGACGCTACGCGTTCGCTTCGGCCGTCGCGCTGTGCGCGGCCATCGTGATGCTCGCTTCCCTCGCCGCCGGCCCGTCGGACAAGGCCCCGATCGCTCGGGACAACACGTACTTCTTCAGCGAGCTCGTCGCGCGCGCCGGCGACCTCGTCACCGCGCGCGGCGCCGACTCTCGCGCGCTCACGCAGCGCGCGACGCTGGACCACGACGCGAAGGTCGCGCGCGTCGCCGCACCGGCGATCGCGGTCCCCGGCAGCGAGATCTGGGTCGAAGCGCGGCTCACGAACACGGGCCTCGCCACCTGGACCGCCGGGGGAGAGCGTCCCGTGCGGCTGAGCTACCACTGGCTCGACGAGCACGGCCGGACCCTCGAGTGGGACGGCGCGCGGACGGGGCTCACCTCGGACGTGCCGCCCGGCCGCACCGTGACCGCGATCGCCCGCGTCCGGGTACCGAGCGTCGAGGGCACCTACATCCTCGCCTGGGACATGGTCCAGGACGGGACCGGCTGGTTCTCGACGAACATCTCGTCCGCGAACACCGACGTCGTCGTCGTGCAGAGCGACGGCGTCACCTTCTACGGCAAGGGCTGGGGCCACGGCAGCGGGCTCTCGCAGTGGGGCGCGCAGGGCTGGGCGCAGGGGGCGGCCGGCGTGAAGAAGAACGGCGAGGAGATCGCGCTGCACTACTTCCCGGGCGCGACGCTCGGCACGCAGCCGCCCTCGAAGCCGTTCCGCGTGCTGCTCTCCGCGCCCTCGACCGGATGCGTCGAGCGCACCATCTACACGAACGCGCGCATGTGGTCCGCGGGCGGCATGCGTCTGGTGAACGACCTCGATCCGAGCGTCGTGTACGCGGAGGCGGGCCCGCACGAGGCGCTCAACTTCACGAACGCCGGCGGTGCCGTCGTCGTGCGCTTCGACGGCTCGCCGAGCTACGTGTACCTCGGTGACACGCCGGTCACGCTCGTCCCGACGCAGTGGTGGGACCCGATCACGATCCAGCAGAAGGGCCTCTCCTACCGCGGCAACATCCAGGTGCAGCCGGGCCCGGGCTACCAGCTCAACGTCGTGAACTACGTGTCGTCGGACGACTACATGCAGGGCGTGCTCCCGAGCGAGATGCCCGCGCACTGGGAGTTCGAGGCGCTCCGCGCGCAGGCGATCACCGCCCGCACGTACGCCGCGTGGCGCCAGTCCGGAGCGCAGGGGCGCACCTGGGACGTGCTCGACGACATCAAGGACCAGTGCTACGGCGGCCGCTCGCACGAGGACCCGCGGTCGACCCAGGCCGTGCAGGCGACGAAGGCGCAGATCCTCGTCCACGCGGGCAAGCCGATCCGCGCGCTGTTCTCGTCCGCGCACGGCGGTGTGAGCGAGAACGTGGGCTGCATGCTCAGCGTGGAGAAGGTCGCCGGACGCTGGACCTGCGCGCCCGACTGGCCCTACATGAACGCGGTCCAGGACCCCGCGGAGCTTGCCGCATACGACAGGCGCGGCGGCATGCCGCATTCGTGGGCGCGCTCCTTCAGCGCGGCAACGATCCGGCACGAGATCATCGTCGACTACGGCATCGACATCGGGCAGTTCGTCGCGATGCAGTTCGCCTACAGCCCCGGCGGCCGCCCGCTCTCGGTGAAGGTCGTCGGCTCGCTCGGCGTCGCGGATCTCCCCGGCGACAAGTTCATCCGCACGACGCTCGGCATGAAGAGCTCGCTCGTGAGGCCGTTCCCCTTCTAGTCGTCTTGAGCGTCCCGGGACGTCCGGACGCGTTGTAATTGGCAGGTGAACCGCACCCAGGAGGAGTCGAACCCTCCAACAGTGACGCGGCTGACAACACTTGTCCTGGTCGCCCTTGTGCTCACCTCGTGCAGCGGCCTGCCGATGCGTAGTCCGGATATGGAGGGCGTGATCAGGGAGGTCGGAACCGGAGACAGCACCCTTCTCGTCGAGGCCGTGCCCCTGCACGTTGAGCACGTCCCGGCGGCGCGGTACGGCGACAGGGTCGTGGTGCGCATCACCGCCCGGACGCGGATCCTCAAGGACATCGGCGGTGTTCAGGAGACGACGCCGTTCCGGGACGTCGTTGCCGGTGACCGCTCGCGCGTACAGGTCTGGTTCACCGGACCGGTGACGCGGTCCTACCCGGCGCGCGCCGAGGCGGAAGCCGTTCTCTACTGGAGACTTGCGCCTTAGACCACTGCGGTCCAGGCGAGTCTCCGTCGCCGGATCTCCGCTGGATCAGCCGAGGCACTCAAATCGAGCTCGTACCGCCGACGATTTGTCGGAGAGTTGCCTATGGCCTCGATCACCGCGCGAGTCTGCTGGGGAGAGAGGATTCGAACCTCTAATCGCCTGATCCAGAGTCAGGTGCCTTACCGTTTGGCCACTCCCCAGTGGCGGGTGGGGGACTCGCACAAGTTTAGCGAATGCGACTGGACCCAGCCGCCTTCTTCTTCCATCAGATAGGGCAATGAGACGCGCCAAGTATCGTTCGGGCCGATGAGCCAGCTCCCGCGCCCGCGCGACGATCTCACCGGTTTCGGGGCCTACCGCACGCAGCAGCTCGCCGCGGAGGTGCGCGTCCAGGCGAACGAGTGGGCCGAGCCGAACCCCGCGGCGAAGTGGCTCACGACCGAGGAGCTGCGCGACGTCCTGCTGAACCGCTACCCCTCGGGCCAGGCCGCGGGTGCGCTCCGCGCCGCGCTCGCCCACGAGTACGGCGTCCAGCCCGATCAGCTCATCCTCGGCAACGGCAGCAACGAGCTGCTCCTCAGCACGTTCCTCGTGTTCGGGGGCCACGGCCGCACGACGCTGCTCTTCCAGCCCACCTACTCGATGCACGCGCGCCTCACGGTGATCGCCGGCGGGACCGTCGCTGAGGAGCAGGTCGGCCTGCCGTACGACCTCGGCGTCGACCAGGCGCTCGCGGCGATGAAGCGCGTCCAGCCGGACATCGTCGTCATCACCTCGCCGAACAACCCGACCGGCAACACGGTGCCCGACGAGGTGACGCTCGCCCTCGCGCGCACCTACCCGACCACCCTCGTCCTGCTCGACGAGGCGTACTCGGACTTCGCCGGCACCTCGCTCGTCTCGGCGATCGCGAAGCACCCGAACCTCGTCATCAGCAAGACGTTCTCGAAGGTGCGCGCCGCGGCCGGCCTGCGCCTCGGCGTCCTCGTCACGCACCCTGAGCTCGCGGAGGTCTACAGGGCCTCGCAGCTCCCGTACAGCATCAGCGCGATCACGCTCGCGGTCGGTCTGAAGATGGTGCGGTCCGACGGCGACATCGCGGGCCGCGTCGAGCGCTGCCGCGTGGAGCGCGAGCGGATCGCCGCCGCCCTGGCGCGGGTCCCGTCGCTCACGGTCTTCCCGTCGGTCACGAACTTCCTGCTCGTGCGGGTCCACGACGGCGACACCGCCGGCGTCCACGCGCGGTTCCTCAGCGAGGGCGTCCTCATCCGCGACATCTCCATGTGGCCGGGGTGCGCGGGCTGCGTGCGCATCTCGGTCGGCACGCGCGAGGAGAACGACCGGATCATCGCCGCGATCGGCAGCGTGTTCGGGAGCACGGCCGTCGCATGAGCGGCCCCGCCGGGCCGCTGCTCATGATCGACTGCGCGAGCCTCACCTACCGCGCATACCACGCGGTCCCCGCCATGCGCGCGCCCGACGGCACCGAGACGCACGCGGTCTATGGCTTCCTCGGCTTCCTCACGCGGCTCCTCCCGGACCGCAAGCCCTCGCGCCTCTGGATCGCCCTCGACGCCGACTGGCGCCCCGCCTTCCGCGTCGAGGCGCTGCCGACGTACAAGACGCACCGCGTCGCCGCGACCGTCGAGGAGGAGGACCCGGTCGCGCCGCAGATGGTGCTGCTCGAGCGCTTCCTCGACGCGTTCGGCATCTCGACGGCGAGCGCCGACGGCTTCGAGGCCGAGGACGTCATCGCCACGCTCGCGAAGCGAACGCGCGAGCCCGTCGAGGTCGTCACCGGCGATCGGGATCTCTTTGCCCTCGTCGCCGATCCGCACGTGACGGTGCTGTACACGCTGCGCGGCGTCTCCGAGCTCGCGCGCGTCGACAAGGCGTGGGTCCAGCAGAAGTACGGCATCCCAGGCGACCGCTACATCGACTACGCGCTCCTCCGCGGGGACCCCTCCGACGGCCTTCCCGGCGTGCCGGGCATCGGCGAGAAGACCGCGAGCGCGCTGCTCGCGAAGTACGGCTCGCTCGAGGCGATCCTCGGGGCGACGGACCTCTCGCCGACGATCCGCGCGCGCCTCCGCGCGGCAGCGGACTACCTCGTCGCGGCGCGCCGCGTCGTCGCTCCGGTGACGGACTGCCCGGTGACCGGCGGCGACGGGGCGATCCCGCGCACGCCCGCCCGCCCGGACGAGCTCCTCGCGCTCGCGAAGACGTACGCGCTCGAGGGAGCGGTGACCCGCGTCGTGAACGCGCTCGCTGCGGCATGATGCGCCGGTGCGCATCGGGGCGATCGCCGCGGGCTGGCTCACCGACCTCGGCCTCTCGCTCCTCTTCTTCATGATCCTCGCGGGGATCGTCGGCGGCGAGGGCGCGAGCCCCGAGGACGTCGCGCGGCGCATGAACAGCTCGGTCGAGCTCATGGTCGCGACGCTCATCGTCGGGCTCGCCTTCACCGGCATCGGCGGCTACGTCGCCGC
>DASUCM010000050.1:0-5846 GCA_036276035.1 Candidatus Limnocylindria bacterium
TCGATCATGCTCATCTCGAGCCACTGGAGCGCCGAGAAGGGCATGCATGGCGCGTCGCTCATGTGGGTGGACTGGAAGGACCGCAAGGTCGTCGGCGATACGCCGCTCGGCCGGCACGTCTTCCACATGACCTACGACCCGGTCGGGGACCGCGTGCTCGCCACGAGCAACATCGACGGCATGGTGAACGTCATCGACGTGAAGACCCGGTCGGTCGTGCAGAAGGTGCACGTGCCGAAGGCGCACGGGATCGTCGCGATCGGGATCTATTAGAGCGCACTAGTCTTCGCGCGTGCTGATGCGCGCGCTCGCGACGGTGTTCAACCGGTTCCCGGTCCGCTGGCAGCGGCGCTTCATGACCGCGGCGCACCAGACCTTCCTCGTCGGTGTCGTCGGCATCGGCGTCGACGCTGACGGACGCGTCCTGCTCGCGCGGCACCGGTTCGGCTCGCCGCGGTGGCGGCTGCTCGGCGGCTTCATCGCGCGGGCCGAGCGCCTCGAGGACGCGCTCCGCCGCGAGATCGAGGAGGAGACGGGCCTGCGCGTCGAGATCGGCCCGCTCCTCGAGGCGGAGGCCGGCTACCGCTGGGCCCGCATCGAGCTCGTCTACGCGTACCGCGTGACGGGCGGTGCCGAGCGCCTCTCCGGCGAGCTCGCCGAGCTGCGCTGGTTCCCGCCAGGCGACCTGCCCGAGGTCCGCGCGGACCAGCGCGGGCTCATCGAGCGCCACACCGCGCGCGCCCTGGCGTGGCTGCGCGGCTCGTGACCGACTCCGCGTCGGTCGTGTAACGGGCTTCCCGCGAGCCAGGGCGCGGCACCCGGACTGCGTGTGACGGGCCGCATGTCCGATGTCGTGCGCGAGTTCGAGCAGCACTTCCTCGACGGCGGCACGCGCTACCGCGCGCGCGTCGTCGCGGCACCACACAAGGGCACGACCTGGCAGGGCTGGATCGAGTTCATCCCGGTCGGGGAGGGCACGCCGTGCCGGACCGACCGTGAGACCGTCCAGCCGGACCGCGCCGCGGTCGTGTACTGGGCGGAGGGCCTCGAGCCGCTGTACCTCGACGGCGCCTTCGAGCGCGCCTGCCGCGGCGCGAACGCGACCACTACCCCCGCGCGCAGCGCCCGCTAGCCGCGACTACTCGGGCGGGCGGTCTCCGCCGAGCGCCGCGACGATCTCCTTGATGTGGCCGAGGTGCTCGTACTCGTGCTCGAGGATGCGCCGCATCACCTTTCGCGTGCTCCAGCGGCGTCCGAGGATCTCGTGATCGATCGCGGTGTCCTCCGGATCCATGACCGTGAAGCGCTGGAACGCCATGCGGTGCACGGCCTGCAGCGTCGCGAACTCGTTCGCCGGCCAGCGCTCGAGCTTCGCGAGGAGCGCCACCTCGGTCTCCATCACGTGCTCGAGGGCCTCGCGCACGCTCCACATCGCCGGGGTCGGCTGCTTCTCGAGCTCGTCCGCCGATAGCCCGCGGACCACCTGAAGCAGCGCCGAGCGCGAGGCCTCCATCTGGTGCAGGAAGTCACGGAGCTCGTGCTCGTCCATGGCGCGGAACTCCTCGGGGAAGACGCCGCGCTGCGCCGGCTCCTTCACCTCGAACGAGTCGACGTCGAGCGCCGTCCAGTGGTCGACGGACATCCCGCGTGACGCGAGGAGCGCGAGGTAGTCGCGGAAGCTCTGCTTCACCTTCGCGACCGCGTCGTCGCGGGACCCGCCGCGCGCGTTGCACCCCGGCAGCTCGAGGACATGCGCGGTGAAGGTCCCGTCCGCGGGGTCGGGCTGCACGTAGATCGTCCCCATCAGGCGCGGACCCACACCTTCTGCGCGCAGTCGGCGCGCACATCGCGCGCGCCGCCGCCGATCGACACGCGCAGGGCGTCCTCCGTGCGGCTCACGAGCGTCACGCTGACGCCGGGCCGCAGGCCGACGCTCTCGAGGTACTCGAGGAACCCGGGCTCGTGCTCGAACTGATCCGGGATCCGCTCGACGACAGACGCCTGCCCGGGACCGAGCGAGCCGAGCGTCCGGGTCGGGCTCGGGCGCACGCCGGGCATCGGGTTGCCGTGGGGGCACGTGGACGGGTCGCCGAGGACGCGGCGCATGCGCTCCTCCATCTCGGGCGAGAGCGCGTGCTCGAGGCGCTCGGCCTCGTCGTGCACCTTCCACCACTCGTAGCCGAGGATGTCGACGAGGAACCGCTCGATGAGGCGGTGGCGGCGGACGACCGTGTTCGCCGCCGTCTGCCCGGCCGCGGTGAGCCGGATCTCGTGCCGGTCGCTGATGGTGACGAGCCCCTCGCGCTCGAGGCGGTGGAGCATCTCCGAGACCGCGGGCGCGGAGACGCCGAGGAATTCCGCGATCCGCGCGCCGATGACGCTCGAGCCCTCGTCGGCGAGCGTGTAGATGACCTGCAGGTACTCCTCGATCGCCGATGAGTTCGCCAGGGGCGACGCTCCAAATCCGAGTTGACAGGTCGGAGTTTGTTAGGTAGACCTAACACTGACGTTAGGCGCCCCGAACTGCCATACGCCACAGGGAGCATGACATGAACGTCGCGAGGGCACTGCGCATTGGTGCCGTCGGCCTTTCCGCGGTCCTCGCGGTCGCGGCCTGCGCGCCAGGTCCCTCAGCGGCGCCGGCGGCACCGAAGATCGTCATCGCCGTCCAGCCGACGTCGACCCCGGAGACCCTCACCGCCGACGCGAAGGAGCTGCGCGACTACCTGTCGCAGCGGCTCGGCCGCGAGGTGGAGATCATCTTCCCGACGACCAACGCCGGCGTCGTCGAGGCGCTGCGCTTCGGGCACGCGCACGCCGCGTTCATGAGCGCCTGGCCTGCGTCGCTCGCCGTGAAGCACGCCGGCGCGGAACTCGCGCTCGCGGAGATCCGCGAGGTCGTCATCGGACAGAACAAGGTCGAGGAGCCCTACTACTTCTCCTACTGGGTCGTCCGGAAGGACAGCCCGGCGACGAAGCTGACGGATCTTCGCGGGAAGAAGGCCGCGCTCACGAGCGCGCTCTCGACCTCAGGGTACGTCGCCCCGGTCGCGCGGATGGTCGAGCTCGGGCTCATCACCTCGGCTCCCGGCAGGGAGGCCGACCCAAAGGCGTTCTTCGGCGAGGTCTCGCTCGCCGGCGGGTACCAGCAGGCCTGGGAGGCCCTGAAGTCCGGGCAGGTCGACGTGAGTGTCATCGCCGGCGACGTGTCGGAGAAGCTGTACCGCGAGGTGCTCGACAACACGAAGGTGATCGAGCAGCAAGGTCCTGTGCCGTCGCACGGGGTCGTCTTCGCGAAGGACCTCAGCGCGGCCGACCGCGCGAAGCTGAAGGATGCGCTCCTCTCGCTCAACGCCCCGGAGCGGCGCCCGCTCATGCGGAAGTTCATCTCGGGGATCTTCGTCGGCTTCAAGGAGACGAACGCGAAGGAGCACCTCGGAGCGCTCGACAAGTACCTCGACCTCACCCAGCTGGCGTTCGTCGAACGCCTCCGCTGATCCCATTGAGCGCGCCCGCGCTCGCCGCCGAGCGGCTCTCATACGCGTACCGCCGGGGACACCCGGTCCTGCGCGATGTCTCGCTGGAAGCGCGAGGCGGGGAGGTCCTGGCCATCCTCGGCACGAGCGGCAGCGGCAAGACGACGCTCCTCAAGCTGTGCCGCGGTCTGCTCCCGACGCGGGGCGGGTCGGTCCGCGTCTTCGGTGACCTGGTGCGGGCGGACCGCGGGCGGCTCGACCCCCGCATCGCGTACATCCCGCAGCAGCTCGGCCTCGTCCGCTCCCTCAGCGTCCTCGACAACATCCTCGCCGGCGCGCTCGCGCGGCGCGGCATCGGCGGCCTGCTGCGCCCCGGGACGCCTGAGCTGGAGCGGCGCGCGGTCGCGATCGCCGGTCGCCTCGGCATCGAGCGCAAGCTGGGCGACAAGGCCTTCACCCTCTCCGGCGGCGAGCGCCAGCGCGTCGCGATCGCCCGCGCGCTCCTGCAGGACGCCCGCGTGCTGCTCGCCGACGAGTTCATCTCCCAGCTCGACCCGCTGACGACGGGCGAGATCATGCGCGTCGTCCGCGAGATCGCGGACGATGGCGTCGCGGTCGTCATGACGACGCACGAGCACTCGATCGTGCGCGAGCACACGGACCGCGCGATCGTGCTGCGCGACGGCGAGAAGGTCGTCGACGTGCGGACGCGCGGCGTCGCGATGGCGGAGATCACCGGGGCGCTCCGGAAGTGAGGCTCCGCCGCGCGGGTGGCCGGCTTGCCTGGCTGGCGGTGGCCGTGCTGCTCGTCATCTCCCTCGCGCGCCTCGGCCTGCTCGACGCGGGCAGGCTCGGCCGCGGCGTGCGCAACCTCGGCGAGTTCGCGGCCTCGCTCTTCCCGCCGGATCCGGCCAGCCTTCCGACGCTCGCGGGGGCGATGGTCGAGACGCTCGAGATGGCGTTCGTCGGCACGGTCATCGGGATGGCGCTCGCACTCCCGCTCGCGCTGCTCGCGAGCCCGGTGCTCTTCGGTCCGGCCGTCACGGGGCCGGTGAAGCTCGTGCTCGCGATGGTGCGGACGGTGCCCTCGCTCTTCTGGGCGATCGTGTTCGTCGTCGCCGTCGGGCTCGGGCCGGCCGCCGGCGCGCTCGCCGTCGCGCTCTACTCGCTCGGATATCTCGGCAAGCTCCTCTACGAGACGTTCGACGCCGTCGATCCCGAGGTGATCGAGGCCATCCGGGGCGTCGGCGCGAGCCGGCTCCAGCTCGCGCGCTACGCCGTGCTGCCGGAGGCGGCGAACGGGATCGTCGCGCAGGTCCTGTTCATGTTCGAGTACAACGTGCGCGCCTCGTCGATCATGGGCTTCGTCGGCGCCGGTGGGATCGGCTACTACCTGCTCGGCTACATCCAGCTGCTGCGATACGACCTGCTGCTCACGGCACTGCTCGTCACGCTCGTCGTCGTGATCGCGATCGACCGGGCGAGCGCGCTCATCCGGCGGCTGTACCTCTTCCCCGTCGTCGCGCCCGCACCTGGCGACTGACCGCTGCGACGCGCGACCGCACGTCGCATCCCGTGCAGCCCGCGAGCCGCGACCGGCTTGCGCCCCTAGACTCATCTCGTGTTCGGCGCACGTCAGATCGGCATCGACCTCGGCACCGCGAACGTCATCGTGTACGTCCGCGGGAAGGGCATCGTCCTCACCGAGCCGTCCGTCGTCGCGCTCGCGCACGACGAAGACTCGAAGCATCCGCGCATCGTCGCGGTGGGTGAGGAGGCGCGGCTCATGCTCGGCCGCACGCCGGGCAACATCACCGCGCTGCGGCCGATGCGCGATGGCGTCATCGCGGACTACGTCATCACGGAGCACCTCCTCCGCCACTTCATCGACAAGGTCTGCGGCCGCGTCCGCATCTTCCACCCGGAGCTCATGATCTGCGTCCCGTCCGGCGTCACGAGCGTCGAGCGGCGCGCGGTGAAGGACGCCGCGGTCCGCGCGGGCGCCCGCGAGGCGCACCTCATCGAGGAGCCGCTCGCCGCGGCGATCGGCGCGAACATCCCGATCTCCGGCCCGAGCGGCAACCTCATCATCGACATCGGCGGCGGCACGGCGGAGATCGCGGTCATCTCGCTCGGCGGCATCGTCGTGTCGCGCAGCGTGCGCGCCGCGGGCAACCGCTTCGACGAGGCGATCGCCAACTTCATCCGCAAGCGCTACAACCTCATGATCGGCGAGCGCACCGCCGAGGAAGTGAAGATCCAGATCGGCTCCGCGCTGCCGATGGATCCCGAGCTCACGATGGAGGTCCGCGGCCGCGACCTCATCGCGGGCCTGCCGCGCACCATCACGGTCGGCAGCAACGAGATCAC
>DASUCM010000051.1:0-4099 GCA_036276035.1 Candidatus Limnocylindria bacterium
GGGGCGCGCCCGGAACTGCGTCCGGACCTCCTCGATGATCGCGGCGCCGGCGCGGCCGACCGCGCGGATCGCGAGCGACGAGAAGAAGTACACGAGCATCGCGCCGAGGAGGCCGCCGAGGAACACCTCGACCTTCGAGAGATCGACCGGGAACGGCGTCTCCGCCGGGATGCCCTTCAGCTGCTTCACGCGGTCGAGGTAGGCCGAGAAGAGGAGGAATGCGGCGAGGGCCGCCGACGCGACCGCGTAGCCCTTCGTGAGCGCCTTCGTCGTGTTGCCCGCGGCGTCGAGCCGGTCGGTCCGCTCGCGGACGATCTCGCTCGCGCGCGACATCGACGCGACGCCGCCGGCGTTGTCCGTGATCGGGCCGAAGGTGTCCTCGGCGAGGATGAAGGCCGCGCTCATGAGCATGCCCATCGTCGCGACCGCGGTGCCGTAGATGCCGCCGTGACCGAGGCCGGTCGCGTGGCTCCACTGCTCGCCGCACCAGTACGAGCCGAAGAGCGCGAGCGAGATGGCGATGATCGAGGGCGCCGTGGTCTCGAAGCCGACGGCCGTGCCGGAGATGATCGTCGTGGCCGGGCCGGTCTTCGCGGCCTCCGCGATCTCCTTCACGGGCCGGTAGGTGCCGGACGTGTAGAACTGCGTGATGTACACGAAGGCGAGGCTGGTGAGGATGCCGATGACGCCCGCGAAGAAGAACCACTGGCCCTGGCCCTCGGCGTTCAGCATCGTGTTCGTGGTGAGCCACATGAACGCGATCGAGAGCACGAGCGTCACGTAGTAGCCGCGGTTCAGCGCGCCCATCGGGTCGCCGTGCTCGTTGCCCCGCACGCTGAAGATGCCGATGACGCTCGCGATGAGGCCGAAGCCGCGGACGACGAGCGGGAAGAGGATCCACGCCACGTTGTTGGTGAGCGCGAAGATCGCGACGCCGAGGATCATGGCGCCGATGTTCTCGGCGGCGGTGGACTCGAACAGGTCGGCGCCACGGCCGGCGCAGTCGCCGACGTTGTCGCCGACGAGGTCGGCGATGACGGCCGCGTTGCGCGGGTCGTCCTCGGGGATACCCGCTTCGACCTTGCCGACGAGGTCCGCGCCGAGGTCGGCGGCCTTCGTGTAGATACCGCCGCCGAGCTGGGCGAAGAGCGCGACGAACGAGGCGCCGAAGCCGAAGCCGATGATCGTGAAGGGCGCCTCGGCCGGACGCGCGAAGCCGTTGTAGAGCACGAACATCAGGAACACGCCGATGAGCGAGAGCGCGACCACGAGGATCCCCGAGACGGCGCCGCCGCGGAGCGAGATCCGGAGCGCGTCCGCGAGGCTCGTCTGCGCGGCAGCCGCGGTGCGGAGGTTCGACTTCACCGCGACGAACATGCCGATGATCCCGGAGAGCATCGACGCGCTCGCGCCGACGAGGAACGCGAAGCCCGTGCGCAGCGCGAGCTCCTCCGGGCTGATGCCCGGCACGCGCTCGAACGCGTAGATGATCAGCGAGATGATGATCGCGCCGCCCACCGCGAGGAGCGCGATGGTGCGGTACTGACGCTTGATGAAGGCGACGGCCGCGACGTAGATGACGCCGGCGACGGCCTGCATCTCCGGCGTGCCCTTGTCCGACTTGAGGACGTCCCAGGCGAAATACGCGGCGACGGCGAGCGCGACGAGGCCGGAGACCGGCACGACCCAGAGCAGCGGTGCGTCCAACGGAACCCCCACGTACTTTCGTTCGCGCGGCCGGGGCGTCGCCCTGGCCGCGCGTGGCCCTGAAAAGGACAAGAAGAGAGCGCTCGGACCGACAGAGGGGTCCCGCAGCGCTGAGCGCCAGTCTACGCCAAAATCCCGGCACGCGCCTGGAGGGACCGCAGGTGGAAGGTCTGTACCTGTCGCTCGGCAGCGGCGTCGTCGCGCTCGCCTTCGCAGCGCTCACGGCGCGCGCGGTGCTGCGGGAGGACGACGGCGACGAGCGCATGCGCGCGATCGCCCGGCTCATCCAGCTCGGCGCCGCCGCGTTCCTGCGCCGCGAGTACCAGATCCTCGCGCTGTTCGTCGTCTTCGTGACGGCGGTGCTCGCCGTCTTCATCGACCTCGACGTGCTCGGCAAGTTCGGCGAGCCTGCGGGAGAGCTGCGCGGGCTCCCGCGGATGTCCATCGCATACGTGCTCGGCGCGGTCTCGTCCGCGGCGGCCGGCTACATCGGGATGTACGTCGCGGTGCGCGCGAACGTGAGGACCGCGGCGAAGGCCCGCATCGGCCTGGACCCGGCACTGCGCGTCGCGTTCGCGTCGGGGACGGTCATGGGCATGACCGTCGTCGGCATCTCGGTCTTCATGCTCGCGCTCCTCTTCCTCGCTTTCCAGGACGTGCAGCCGCTCACGGGATACGCGTTCGGCGCGTCGTCCATCGCGCTGTTCGCGCGCGTCGGCGGGGGCATCTACACCAAGGCAGCCGACGTCGGCGCGGATCTCGTCGGCAAGGTCGAGGCCGGCATCCCGGAGGACGACCCGCGCAACCCGGCGACGATCGCCGACAACGTCGGCGACAACGTGGGCGACGTCGCGGGCATGGGCGCGGACCTCTTCGAGTCGTACACAGGCTCTGTCGTCGCGGCGATGTCCCTCGCGGCGGTGGCCGTCATCGGCGCGGGGCAGAACGCCGTGCTGCCCGCGGGCGCGGCCGCGTCGTTCAGCTCGATCGCGTTCGTGCTCCCGCTGCTCGTGATGGCCGTCGGCATCGTCGCCTCGATCGTCGGATCGCTCCTCGTGCGCACCGGCGAGAACGCATCGATGGGACGGCTGCTCTGGGCGCTGCGCACCGGCGTCTTCTCGGCCGGAGGCCTCGTGCTCGTCGGCACCGCGGCGCTCATCCTTCTGCTCGGCCTCGACCTGCGGCTGTTCTGGTCGGTGCTCCTCGGCCTGGTCGCAGGACAGATCGTCGGCACGGTGACCGAGTACTACACGGCGTACGAGTTCAAGCCGACGCGCGACCTCGCGGCGCAGGCGCAGACCGGGCCCGCGACGCTCGTCATCGGGGGGATGGGCCTCGGGATGCTCTCGACGGCCGGGCCGATGCTGACGATCGCGGTGGCCATCGTCGTGACGTACGAGCTCGCCGGCCTCTACGGGCTCGCCCTATCGGCCGTCGGGATGCTGTCGACGCTCGGCGTGACGCTCGCGAGCGATGCCTACGGCCCCGTCGCGGACAACGCCGGAGGTATCGCCGAGCAGGCCCACCTGCCGCCGGAGGTGCGCGAGCGCACCGACGCGCTCGACTCGCTCGGCAACACGACGGCAGCGACCGGCAAGGGATTCGCCATCGGGTCGGCGGTCCTGACGGCACTGGCCCTGATGGTGGTGTATGCGCAGGTCACGCGCATCGATGCCTTCGACCTGCTGAACGTCCGCGTCCTGACCGGATCGCTCATCGGCGCGCTCATGCCCTTCGTCTTCAGCGCGCTCGCGATGGGCGCGGTCGGCCGCGCCGCCATGGCGATGGTCCAGGAGGTCCGCCGCCAGTTCCGCGAGCATCCCGGGATCATGGACGGCACCGAGGAGCCCGACCCGGCGCGGGCCGTCGACATCTCGACCGCGGGAGCGCTGCGGGAGATGCTCGTTCCGGGCGGCCTCGCGGTCGTCGTCCCGGTGCTCACCGGCGTCGTCCTGGGCCCGCACGCGCTCGGCGGGCTCCTGGTCGGGTCCCTTGGCTCCGGCGCGCTCCTCGCGCTCATGATGGCCAACGCTGGCGGGGCCTGGGATAACGCGAAGAAGTACATCGAGACCGGGAAGCTCGGCGGCAAGGGCTCGGAGGCGCACAAGGCCGCGATCGTCGGCGACACGATCGGCGATCCGTTCAAGGACACCGCTGGTCCGTCGCTCAACATCCTGCTCAAGCTCATGGCGATCGTCGCGGTGGTCTTCGGCCCGATCTTCCTCTGAACCCCTGCGGCCGGCTCGGGCAGAGCCCTCGCTCGCCTGGAACGCTCTAGACTCATCGCATGGCAGCACCGAAGCAGCAGCAGAAGGCCGACGCGTCCGAGAAGGCGAAGAGCAAGGACCGTGAGTGGCTCACGACCTCCGAGCTCGCGACGAAGATCGGCTGG
>DASUCM010000052.1:0-11122 GCA_036276035.1 Candidatus Limnocylindria bacterium
CCCGAGGCGAACATGGCGAAGCTGCTCGCGTCGGAGGCCTCGTGGGAGGCCGCGAACGTCTGCCTCGACACGCACGGCGGCTTCGGCTTCGCGACCGAGTACGACATCGAGCGGAAGTTCCGCGAGACGCGCCTGTACAAGGTCGCGCCGATCAACAACAACCTCGTGCTTGCCTACGTCGCGCAGCACGTGCTCGGCCTGCCGAAGTCCTACTGATGAGGCGCTGATGCTGCCGCTCGAGGGTGTCCGCGTCGTCGCGCTCGAACAGGCGGTCGCGGGCCCGCTCTGCTCCCGGCACCTCGCCGATCTCGGCGCGGACGTCGTGAAGATCGAGCGTCCCGGCGGCGGCGACCTCGCGCGCCGCTACGACACGGTCGTGAAGGGGCAGGCCACCTACTTCGTCTGGCTGAACCGCGGGAAGCGGAGCATCGCGCTCGACCTCGCGACCGCCGGCGACCGCGAGGTCCTGGTCGCCCTCCTCGCGCGCGCCGATGTGTTCGTCCACAACCTCGGGCCGGGCGCGATCGAGCGACTCGGCTTCGGCTGGGAGGTCCTGCACGCGCGCTGGCCGCGCCTCATCTCCTGCGCCATCTCCGGCTACGGACCGGAGGGACCGTACCGGGACCGGAAGGCCTACGACCTCCTCGTCCAGGCGGAGAGCGCGGTCACCGACGTCACCGGCACCGAGACGTCGCCGGCGAAGGTCGGCATCTCGATCGCCGATATCGGCGCGGGCCTGTACGCCTGCACCTCGATCCTCGCGGCGCTGCGCCTCCGCGACGCGGACGGGGACGGGCGCCGCATCGACGTGTCCCTCTTCGATTGCCTCGCAGAGTGGATGACGGTCCCGGCCTACCACCAGATGTACGCCGGCGCGCCCCCGCCGCGGACCGGCGTCCGCCACGCCTCGATCGTTCCCTACGGCCCGTACCGCTGCGCCGACGGCGAGGTCATGCTCGGCGTGCAGAACGAGGGGCAGTGGGAGCGGCTCTGCCGCCTGGTCCTCCAGAAGCCGGCCCTCGCCGACGATCCCCGCTTCGCGACGAACGAGCTGCGCGTCCGCTCGCGCGAGACGCTCGAGCCGCTCATCGAGGAGGCCTTCCTGCCGTTGCCGCGCCGCGTCGCGGAGGAGCGGCTCGCGGAGGGCGATGTGCCCTTCGCCGCGCGCAGCACCGTCGCCGATCTCGTTGCGCACCCGCAGCTCGAGGCCCGCGGCCGCTGGGCGGAGGTCGCGACGCCGGGCGGTGCGGTGCGCGCCATCGTCCCGCCGTTCAACATCGGCGGCTCGCCGCCGCCGATGGGACCGGTCCCGCGCCTCGATCAGCACGGCCCGCAGATCCGGCGGGAGGTCCGCGGGTGAGCGCCGCCGCGGGCCTTCGCGAGGCGCCGCCGCGCAGCTGGCTCTTCGTGCCGGCGCTCCGCGCGCCGGAGTGGCTGCCGAAGGCGCGCGCGACCGGGACCGACGCGATCATCGTCGACCTCGAGGACGCGACGGCGCCGGAGGAGAAGGAGCGCGCGCGTGAGGTCGTGCGCGGTCTCTCGCTCGGCGGCGACAGCCCGTGGATCTTCGTGCGGGTGAACGCCTCGCCCGAGCGGCTGCTCGCCCCCGACCTCGAGGCCGCCATCGCCTCCCGCGCGGCCGGCATCGTCCTGCCGAAGGTCTCGGGGCCGGAGGCGATCGCGCGTGTCCCGGATGGTGTGCGCGCGATCCTCGTCATGATCGAGAACGCGCGCGGCGTGCTTCGCGCGCTCGAGATCGCGGACTCCGACGGGCGGGTCGCCGGTCTCGCTTTCGGCGGGGAGGATCTCTCCGCCGACCTCGGTACCGCGCGCACCCGCGAGCCGGGCGAGTTCGCGACCGCGCGCTCGATCGTCGCGCTCGCCGCCGCCGCGGCCGGCGTCTCCGCCGTCGACACGCCGTGGCTCGATATTGCCGATCCCGACGGCGCCGGCCGCGAGGCACGCGCGGCGCGCCAGCTCGGCTTCAGCGGGAAGCTCGTCATCCATCCCTCTCACGTCGGGCCGGTGAACGCGGCGTTCACGCCGGACGAGCGCGAGAGCGACCGCGCGAGGCGCATCATCGAGGCGTTCGACGCCGCCGTCGCGGCGGGAAGCGGCATCGCGAAGCTCGACGGCCGGATGATCGACCTGCCGGTCGTCATCGCCGCGCGGCGGGTGCTCGCGCAGGCCGAGCGGGGGAGGCGGACGTGAGCGAAGCTCCAGAGGGGCGCTGCTTCGAGGACTACACGGCCGGCGAGGTGATCAGGCATCCGCTCGGGCGGACGGTCACCGAGACGGACAACATCTGGTTCACCAACCTCACGCTGAACATGAACCCGCTGCACTTCGACGAGCACTACTCGTCACAGACGCAGTTCGGGCGGCCGCTCATGAACTCGTGCCTCACGCTTGCGCTCGTCACCGGCATCAGCACGATCGACCTGCGGCACGCCTTCGCGAACCTCGGCTGGGACGAGGTCCGGCTTCCCGCGCCGGTCTTCAACGGCGACACGATCTACGCGGAGAGCGAGGTGCTGGAGCTGCGCGAGCCGCGCTCGCGGCCGGAGGTCGGGATCGTGAAGGTGCGGACGCGTGGCTACAAGCAGGACGGGACGGTCGTCATCACCTTCACGCGCACGATCATGATCTACAAGCGCGCTCACGTACCGAGGATCCCGCGGCCGGTGGCGAAGGAGTGACCGTCACGCGCTCGCGCGCGGCCGCGTCGGAGCTCGCGTCGTTCTGCGCGGATCTCCGCTGGGACCGGCTGCCGGCCGGCGCCCGGGAGCGCACGAAGGAGCTCGTGCTCGACCTCGTCGGCGTCGCCATGCGCGGCAGCGCCGCGGGGTCGAGCCGCGCGGTGCAGGAGTTCGTCGCCACGCAGCCCGGCGGCAGCGCGACGGTGATCGGCACCGGCCGCCGCTCCGGCGCGCCGTGGGCCGCGCTCGCGAACGGCACGGGCGCGCACGCGACCGAGCTCGACGACGTCACGCGCGAGTCCTCGCTCCATCCGGGCGTCGCGGTGATCCCGGCAGCGCTCGCCGTGGCGCAGGAACGTAGCGCGGCGCCGATCGCGTTCCTCGAGGCGGTGGTCGCCGGGTACGAGGTGACGATGCGCGTGGGGAACGCGCTTGGCCCGGCGTCCGCGTACGCGCGCGGCTTCCACCCGACGGGCGTCGCCGGCGTGTTCGGAGCCGCGGTCGCCGCGGGCCGTCTCGCGGGTCTCGACGCCGAGGGGCTGACGCGCTGCATCGGGATCGCCGGGACGATGGCGTCGGGATCGATCGAGTATGTCGCCGACGGCTCGTGGACGAAGCGCCTCAACGCCGGCTGGGCGGCGCACGCGGGCATCGTCGCGGCGGGCCTCGCGGCGAGCGGCTTCACCGGCCCCGCGACCGCGCTCGACGGGCGCTCCGGCGTGCTCACCGGCTACACCGACGCCCCGCTCCCGGAGCTCCTCACGCAGGATCTCGGGCGTCCGCTCCAGGTGATGAAGGTGACGATCAAGCCGTACGCCTGCTGCCGCTACACGCACCCGCTCATCGACGCGATCCTCGCGCTGCGGCGCGAGCACCGCATCGAGCCCGACGACGTCGAGCGCGTGCGGCTCGGCGTGCTCTCGGGCGGCGCGCTCCTCATCGCGGATCCGATCGAGCGCAAGCGCGAGCCGGAGAACATCGTCGACGCGCAGTTCAGCGCGCCGTTCGGCGCCGCGGTCGCGCTCGTGTTCGGGAAGGCCGGCCTCGCCGAGCACTCGGAGGACGCGCTCGCCGACCCGCGGGTCCGTGCGCTCATGCCGCGGACCGACTGCGTGCGCGACACAGCGCTCGACGCGAGCTATCCGGGGAAGTGGGAGGGCTGGGCCGAGCTCGCGCTGCGTGACGGGCGCACGGTCCGCCAGCACGTCGAGTTCGCGCTCGGCGAGCCGGAGAATCCGGTCTCGCGCGAGGCGCTCGTCGAGCGCTTCGTCGAGCTCGCCGCCGGCCGGCTGGACGTCGCGGCCGCGCATGCGCTCGCGGCGAGCCTGCTGCGGCTGGACGAGGCGGGGGAGCTGCCCGGCCTCGGCTAGCGCTCGATGAGGAACACGCGGGCCGGCGCACCGTCGCTCCCCTCGAGCTTCAGCGATCCGCACACGAGCTCGTACTCGCCTGCGCTCACGCCGGACAGGTCGAGCCCCTCGATGATCACGATCCCGGCTCCGAGGAGCGCCATGTGCACCGGGTGGCCGATCTTCCCTGAGCCGAACGGCTCGCACGAGAGGTAGTCGACGCCGACGAGCCGGAGGCCCCGGGCGACGCACCATTCCGCGCCGGAGCGGTCGAGCGCGATGAAGTCCTTGTCGAACGGGTCCTTGGCCGGCCAGTGCGCGCTGTTGCGCGTCTTGAAGAGCACGCGCTGCGCCCCGCGCGGGATCTTCGCGGTCTCGAGCCACGACGCGGCGATGTGCTCGTCCCCGTCGTAGGACACGACGTGGCACGGCCCGACGAGCGCGTCCACCGGTAGCGACTCGACGGTCTTCCCGCCCTCGATGAAGTGGATCGGCGGGTCGACGTGCGTGCCGGTGTGGTTCGAGAACGAGATCGTGCTCACGTTCGCGCCGTCGCCCTTCGCGATGCGCCGGAGCGGCGTGAACACCGGCCCGCTCTCGTTCGGCCACGTGGGCATGCCGGGGCGCATCACCAGCGAGACGTCGTGCACCTTCATGAGGCCACCTCCACCACCGTCTTGATATCGCGCGGGTCGCGCCGCAGCGCGGCCGCCGCCTCCGCGAGCGGCACCCGGCGCGTGATGAGCGATCCGAGGAGCCGCGGCCAGCGCGCCTCTGCGCTCCGTAGATCCTCGATGCCCGTGCGGAAGTCCTGCGCGTTCGCGTTCACGCTGCCGAGGATGAGCAAGTTCTGGAGCACGATGCGCTTGTTCAGCTCGTCCGCCGGCAGATCGAGGCTGCGGCCGCCGCCGGTCACGCTCGTGAGGATGAGCGCGCCGTTCGGCTTGAGGAGGGCGACCGAGCCGAACGCGACGCCCGAGCTGCCGGTCGCCTCGAAGATGATGTCGGCCGGCCCGAGCGTGTCGAACGGCGTGCGCGCGGTGACCGCGTAGCGCGCGCCGATCGTCTCGAGGAGCGCCGCGCGCTCGGGCTTGTGCGCGCGCTCGACGACGGTCACCTCCAGTCCGCGCAGCCGCATCGCGATCGCCGCGAGGAGGCCGACCGGGCCGGCGCCGGTGACGATCGCCCGCTCCGGTCGCCACGCGCGCATCCGTTGCTGCGCGGCGAAGGTGTGGCGGAGCGCCTTCTCGCCGACGGTGAGCGGCTCAAGGAGCACGGCGACGGGCTCGAGCTCGCGAGGGACCGGCATGAGGTACTCCGGACGCTCGGCGAACCGCTCGGCGCAGAAGCCATGCAGCCCGTTGATGCCGCGCTCCCTGTACCTGCCCCAGAGGCACATGTCCTGCTCGCCCGCCAGGCACTCGGGACAGCCGTCGGGCCGGCGCACGCTCGGCACGACGAGCGAGCCGTCCGCAAGCCGGCCGAGGCACTCGTGTCCGAGGACGAGCACGCGGTCGCCGTCCGGGGCGGACCCGTACTCGCCGCGCTCGATCTCGCTGTCGGTGCCGCAGACGCCCGTGCGGATGACCTCGACGAGGACCTCGCCCTCGGCGGGCACGGGATCGGGTACCTCGCGCACGCCGCCGCTGCCGGGTGAACCTGGGTACACGGTCAGCGCGCGCACAGGCGGGCCAGCATATCGTCGGACCCGTGCCGATCAGCCCTGCGGACGTCGAGGCCACCTTCCGCCGAGCGGGCGCGTACCTCGAAGGTCACTTCGCGCTCGCCTCAGGCAAGCACTCGGATCGCTACATCGAGAAGTTCCAGGTGCTCCAGTGGCCGCGCGAGACGGAGCGCCTGTGCGGCGCGATCGCGGAGTGGGCGCGTGCGCTCGACGTGGAGACCGTCGCGGGCCCGACGACCGGCGGCATCATCCTCGCGCACGAGGTCGCGCGGCAGCTCGGCACGCGCGCCGTCTACGCCGAGCGCGGCGACGACGGCACCGGCCGCGTGTTCCGCCGCGGCTTCACGCTGCGGCGGGGCGAGCGCATCCTTGTCGTCGACGACATCCTCTCGACGGGCGGGTCCGTGCAGGAGACGATCGCCGCCGTCCGCGCGAGCGAGGCGACCGTCGCGGGTATCGCGGTCCTCGCCGACCGCTCCGGCGGCACGGCGTTCGGCGACGTCCCGTACCTCGCGCTCTGGCAGGTCACGATGCCCGCGTTCGCCCCGTCGGACTGCCCGCTCTGCGCGGCGGGGACGCCCGTCCGCAAGCCCGGCACGACGCCTGCTGCTGCGGCGTCCCGATGACCGATCTCGTCCGCCTGCTCCGAAGCCTCGTCTGGCTCGCGCTCTTCGGCGCGATCTACCAGGAGCTGCGGAAGCCGCCCGCCGAGCGCACCTGGCACGGCAAGGTCCTCGGTGTCGTCCCGTACGACTTCCGGATCCCCGACTGGCAGCGCCTGCGCGACGCGTACTGGGATCCGTCGACCGATCGGGTGTTCAGCGAGCACGTGTTCGGCGTCGGCTGGGCGGTGAACATCCCCGCGGCGGCCCGCCGGATCAACGCGGGCGCGACGCAGTACCTCGACGCGTCGCGGCGGCGCGCTTCGGACGAGCCGACCCCGCGGTAACGGGCGCGGCGAGAGGCAGCTTCCGCGCGCGGAGCTCGATGAAGGCCGGCATGATCGTGTCGAGCTGCTCGTCGCTCCCCGGCTCGCCGCCTCCGCCGGCCCACTCCGGTGTCCATTCCCAGAACCCGTCGACGACCATCCCTGCCGCGGCGACGGCGTTGATGAGATCGCCGATGCGGTGGCCGTACTCCAGCGTCTTCGCCTCGATCTTCGTGTCCCCGAACTCCCAGCTCGCGTCCGCGTAGGGCATCGGCCCGTCCGCGAAGTAGGGCTTCTTCAGGTTCCAGCCGCTGCCGGTCCACGTCTCGTACATGCGGATGGTCACGGGGTGCATCGTCGAGGCGACGTAGGTGCCGCCCGGAGCGAGGATGCGTCCGACCTCCGCGATGACGCGGTGCGCGTCGGGCACGAAGACGAGCGAGTGGCAATGCAGGACGAGATCGAACGAGCCGTCCGGGAATACGGACAGGTCGCGCATGTCGCCCTGCACGTAGCGCAGCTTCGTGCCGCGCTGCTCGGCGACCTCGCGGGTCGTCCGCAGCTGCCCGGCGCTGATGTCGAACACTGTCGTGTCGGCGCCGAGCTCGGCGAAGAGGACCGGCTCCCAGCCGCCGCCGCCGGCGAGCGAGAGGGCGCGCTTGCCGTCGAGGTCGATCCCGGCGAGCCGGCCATTCGTCGACCGGTCGAGGAACCGGCGCTTCCCCGCGCGCGACGCGGGCGGCGTCCCGCGTGGCCGCGTGTACGGGATCTCGGCCGTCGAGAGCCGGTCCCACATCTTCTGGTTGTGCGCCGCGACATCATCGAGCGCGATCCGCTTGGCCACGTGGCTATTCTCCGCGACATGCGCATGGAGCGAGGGCGGACACGTGGCTGAGCGGGTGCGCATCGTCGTCACGCGTCCGGTCCACGAGGACGCCCTCGCGATGCTCCGCCCGCGGGCGGAGGTCGTCGTGGGCCCCGACGACCCGCCGATCCCGAGCGCGGAGGAGGTCGCGCGGCTCATCCGGGACGCGGACATCTGCTACACGCTCGCCGCGAACCCGGTGACCGCAGATGCGATCAAGGGTGCGCAGAAGCTCCGCCTCATCGCCTCGCTCGCGACGGGCTTCGACAACATCGACGTGAAGGCGGCGCGGGAGCTGCGGATCCCCGTGACCTACGCGCCGGGCATCCTCGACGACACGACCGCGGACGCCGCCTTCGGGCTGCTCATCGCCGCCGCGCGGCGGTTCGGCGCGGCCGAGCGGTTCCTCCGGGCGGGGAAGTACAGGGGCTGGACGCCCTTCCTCTTCCTCGGGAACGACGTGCACAAGGCGACGCTCGGCATCGTGGGCATGGGGCGCATCGGCCGGGCCGTCGCGCGCCGCGCGCGCGGGTTCGAGATGTCGATCCTCTACACCGACGCGCGCCGGAATGAGGACGCGGAGCGCGAGGTCGGCGCCCGCCACGTGAGCCTCGACGAGCTCCTCGCGCAGTCCGACTTCGTCTCGGTCCACACCCCGCTCCTGCCCGAGACGCGCCACCTCATCGACGCGGCCGCGCTCCGGAAGATGAAGCGCACGGCGGTGCTCATCAACACGTCGCGCGGCCCGGTGGTGGACGAGCGCGCGCTCGCCGAGGCGCTGCGCGACGGCGTGATCGCGGCGGCGGGGCTCGACGTCTTCGAGCGCGAGCCGGCGGTGGACGAGCTCCTCCTGCAGCAGGAGAACGCGGTGCTCCTGCCGCACGTCGCATCCGCGTCGGAGAGCACGCGGCGGCGCATGGCGGTGCGTGCGGCGGAGAACATCCTCGCCTTCCTCGACGGCAAGCCGCTCCTGGATCCGGTCCCGTGACGGCTATTGGATCCGCGGTCCAGACGCAGGCAGTCACCTTCCGCAGCGAAGGGGAGACGCTCTCGGCGACGCTGTACGGATCTCTCCCGGCCAGGCGCGCGGCGATCCTCGTCCATGGGACGAACTGGGACGCCTCGGGCTGGGCGGAGGTCGCACCGAAGTTCGTGGCGCGCGGGATCCCCGCGCTCGCGATCGACATGCGCGGCAAGGGGCGATCGACCGGGACGACACGCGAGTACGTCCCGGGGCAGCCGTGGTCGCCCGTTGCCGACGTCGCCGCGGCGAAGGCGTTCGCCCGCGAGCACGGCGCCACTGAGATCGCGCTCGTCGGCGCCTCGCTCGGCGGCCACGCGGTCCTTGCCTCGAGCTTCGAGCGCGACAACGAGTGCCTCGTCTCGATCTCGGCACCCGTCGCGCCGGTGCCGGACGAGCTCAGCCGTCGCGTGCACGGCCGGAAGCTGTACGTCTGCGCACAGGAGGACGCCGACGGCGCGTTCCCGAACGTGCTCGCGAGCTTCGCGGCTCTCGCGGAGCCGAAGCAGCTCGCGGTCTTCGGCGGCACCGCACACTCGCGCCGCATGTTCACCGAGCCCTATGCGGACGACATGCTCGACCTTGTCGTCAGCTTCGTCGCCAAGGGTCGCTGATGCCCGCGCGCGTGAACCCCGACGTCCCGGGCGAGGCGAAGCTCGCGGCGCAGGTCGGCCGCCGCATCCGCAAGCTCCGCGAGGAGCGCGGGCTCACGATGGCCGAGCTCGGGTCGAACCGGCGCGGCGTCGTCTACTTCCAGCGGCAGTACGTCTGGAAGATGGAGACGGGCCGCGTCACCCCGACGCTCGCGGCGATCGCGCACTTCGCGAAACGTCTGGGCGTGACGATGTCGGAGCTGCTCGAGGGGATCGGCTGATCAGGACCTTGGCGCGCCCACGGGCGGGCGACGTGGCTGGGGCGTTCGGAGATCTCGGGACGCTCATCCCGCTCGCGGCCGGGCTCGTCCTCGTGACGGGCGTCGACCCGGCCGGCTTCTTCGTCACGTTCGGCGTCGCGACCCTGGTCAGCGGCCTGGTCTTCCGGATACCCATGCCGGTGCAGCCGCAGAAGGCGGTCGCCGCCGCCGCGATCGCCGAAGGCTGGCGCGCGAGCTGGGTCTATGGCGCGACGCTCGGCATCGGCGTGCTCTGGCTCGCCCTGGCCCTCACGCCACTCCTGACCTGGATCCGCCGCGTGGTCCCCGGCTTCATCGCGCGCGGAGTGCAGCTGGGTCTCGCGTTCACCCTCGGCGCGCAGGCGATCCTCCTCCTGTCGCGGAGCCTGCCGCTCGCGGCGGTGGGGCTGCTCATCCTCGCCATCACGCTGCGCCACCGGCTGCTCGGGCTCGCGCTCGCGTTCGTCGCTGCGCTGGCCCTCATGCCCGCCGGCACGTTCGCGATGCCGCTCGCACCCTCGCTCCCGCCGCTCGCGCTGCCGACGGCGCCGGACGTCGGCGAAGGCATGCTTCGCGGCGGCCTCGCGCAGATGCCGCTGACGCTCGCGAACGCGATCATCGCCACGGCGGCGCTGTCCGCCCGCTACTTCCCCGGCGCAAGCGTGACCGAGCGCGGGCTCGCGGCCAGCACCGGCGCGATGAACGTGCTCGCGGCCCTCTTCTCCGGCGGGCCGCTCTGCCACGGGGCGGGCGGCCTCGCCGCCCAGTACTTCTACGGCGCGCGCACGGTCTGGAAGAACGTGATCGAAGGGACGCTCGCGCTCGCGCTCGGTCTGCTCTTCGCGCCCGGACTCGGCGCCTTCCTTGCGGCGTTCCCGTTGCCGCTCCTTGGTGCCCTGCTGCTGCTCGTCGCGCTCGAGCTCCTCTCTTCCGCGCAGGGCCTGTACGGCTGGCAGGGCTGGATCGCGACGGGCATGGCCGTCGTCGCGGTGACCGTGAATATCGGCGTCGCGTTCGGCGTCGGCTTCGTGCTGGCCTACGCGGTCCAGCTCGCGGTGCGCCGGGGCTGGCTGCCGCGGCTCAAGGGAAGGACGCCCGCGGAGCTGCTGGCGCGCATCCCGCAGCGCTTCTTCGGTCCCGCGCCCGCGGCGTAGCGTCCCGTTGCTCGTAGCATTGACGCAGCCGCGGGCCGCTAGCTCAACGGCAGAGCAGAGGACTTTTAATCCTTTGGTTCCGGGTTCGAATCCCGGGCGGCTCACCAGGAGCACCTCATGAACACCAATGCGCTCGCCTTGCGCGCGACGCTGCACTGCCTCACCGGGTGCGCGATCGGCGAGGTCTCGGGCATGGCCATCGGCACCGCGGCGGGGCTCGACAACCTGACGACCGTCATCCTCGCGGTCGCGCTCGCGTTCGTGTTCGGCTACCTGCTCACGATGTGGCCGCTGCTCCGCGCCGGCACACCGTTCGGCGCGGCGTTGCGCACGGCGCTCGCCGGCGACACCGTGTCGATCGTGATCATGGAGGCGATCGACAATGCCTTCGTCGCGGCCGTGCCCGGCGCGATGGACGCGCACCTCACCGATCCCCTGTTCTGGGGCGCGATCGCGCTCGGGTTCGTCATCGCGTTCCCGTTCGCGTACCTGGCGAACCGCTGGATGATCGCGCGCGGTGCCGGCCACGC
>DASUCM010000053.1:0-27571 GCA_036276035.1 Candidatus Limnocylindria bacterium
CGCGCCTCCTCGACGGAGCCTTCGTCCTCGATCGTCGAGATGTCGCCCGGGTCCTTGCCGAGGATCACGGCCTTCAGCACGCGGCGCATGATCTTGCCGCTGCGCGTCTTCGGCAGCATGTCGACGAAGTTCAGCTCGCCGATGACCGCGAGCGGGCCGAGGTCTTTGCGGACCGCCTGCACCAGCTCCTGCTTCAGCGCGTCCGTCGGCGAGTGGCCCTGCCGCAGCACGACGAACGCGGAGATGACCTGGCCCCGGAGGTCGTCGGGCCGGCCGGTGACACCGGCTTCCGCGACGGCGGGGTGACGGAGGAACGCGGTCTCGACCTCGATCGTGCCGATACGGTGGTCCGCGATCTTGATGATCTCGTCGGCGCGGCCGCTGAACCAGACGTAGCCGTCCTCGTCGATCGAGGTCGCGTCCCCGGTGAAGTACACGTTGCTCCCGGGAACTTTCTGCCAGTAGTCGCGCGCGTAGCGGTCGGGCTCCGCCCAGAGCGACGCGGTGAGGCCGGGGAACGGCCGCTCGATGACGAAGATGCCCTTCTCGCCCGGCGCGCACGGCCCGCCTTCCGGCGTCACGACCTTCGCCTCGATGCCCGCGAGCGGGACGCCCGAGGAGCCGGGCTTGATCGGCAGCAGCGCGACGCCGTAGGGGTTGCCGACGACGGGGCCGCCGGTCTCGGTCTGCCAGTAGTGGTCGATCACGGGGATGCGGTCCTGGAGGACCTCCTTCTGCAGCCACTCCCACGCCGGTGCGTTCAGGACCTCGCCGGCGCAGAAGACGCGCTCGAGCGTCGCGAGGTCGTGCTTGCGCGCGGGCTCGAGCCCGTGGCGCATGAGGAGGCGCGCTGCCGTCGGCGAGGTGAAGACGCCGGTCACCTGGTTCGACGCGACGATGCGGTAGAAGGTCTCCGCGTTCGGGTGATCGAGCGCGCCCTCGTAGGCGATCGTCGTGCAGCCGACCAGGAGCGGGCCGAAGACGATGTACGAGTGCCCGACCACCCACCCGATGTCGGAGGTCGACCACCAGACGTCCTCCGGCCGCAGGCCGAACATCCAGCGCGCCATCGCGTGCACGTACACCTGGTAGCCGCCGTGCGTGTGCACGGCCAGCTTCGGCTTCGCGGTGGTGCCGCTCGTCGCGAGGATGTACGCGGGCTCGTTCGCCTCCATCTCCTCGGCGTCGTCGCGCTGTCCTTTGCCGAGCGCGAGGAAGTCGTCCCAGTCCACGTCGCGTCCCTCGGTCATCGGCGTCGACTGCGAGCGGCGGAGCACGACGACCTTCTCGACGCTCGGGCACTGCGCGACCGCCTCGTCGACGATCCCCTTCAGCGGGACGTCCTTGCCCTTGCGGTACGTGAGGTCCGTCGCGAAGACCGCGCGCGCGCCCGCGAGGCGCACGCGCTCGCCGAGCGCCCCCGCGCCGAAGCCGGCGAAGACGACGAGCATGACCGCGCCGATGCGCGTGGAAGCGAGCATGAGCGTGATCGCCTCGGCCGAGGTCGGCATGTAGATGCCGATGCGGTCGCCCTTCCTGATCCCGAGCCCGCGCAGCGCGGCCGCGACGCGCCGCACCTCCGCACCGAGCTCGTCGTACGTGAAGGAGCGCCGCTCGCCGCGCTCGTTCTCGGTGATGAGCGCGGTGCGCGCGCCGTTGCCCGCCTCGATGTGGCGATCGACGCAGTTGCGAGCGAGGTTCGTCCGCGCACCGACGAACCAGCGGAACGTGGGCGGCTGCCAGTCGAGCACCTTCTCCCAGCGCTGGGTCCAGGGGAGCTGCTCCGCGGCGCGCGCCCAAAAGCCGTCAGGATCCTGGCGCGCCGACCGGCGCCACGCGTCGACGCGCTGGCGGGCGTCGCTCATGACGCGCGCTCCCGCAACCGGTACCGCTGGATCTTGCCGGTCGCGGTCTTCGGCAGCTCGTCGACGAACTCGACCCAGCGCGGGTACTTGTACGGCGTGATGCGGCCCTTCACGAACTGCTTCAGCTCCTCCGCGAGCGCGTCGCTTCCCTGGCGGCCCTGCTTCAGCAGGATGAAGGCCTTCGGCTTGGTGAGCCCGTCCTTGTCCTGTATCCCCACGACCCCGCATTCCAGCACGGCCGCGTGCTCCATGAGCGCGGCCTCGACCTCGGCCGGCGAGACCCATTGCCCCGACACCTTCAGCATGTCGTCGCTGCGGCCCTCGTAGGTGAAGTAGCCCTCCGCGTCGAGGTGGTACTTGTCGCCGGTGACGATCCACTCGCCGCGGATCGTCTTCTTCGTCTTCTCGTGCTTGTTCCAGTAGTAGGCGCACGCGCTGTCGCCCGAGACCCAGAGGTTCCCGGTCTCCCCCGGCATCAGCTCGCGCTCGTCGTCGTCGACGATCTTCGCCGCATAGCCCGGCACGACGGTGCCGCTCGTGCCGCCCTTCGCGTGACCGGGGCGGTTCGAGATGAAGATGTGGAGCATCTCGGTCGAGCCGATGCCGTCGAGGATCTCGAGCCCGAAGCGGCGCTTCCACTGGTCGAAGAGCGGCTTCGGCAGCGCTTCGCCCGCCGACACGCAGGAGCGCAGCGACGAGAGGTCGTACCTGAAGTCCGCCTCGGGGTACGCGAGGAGCGCCGCATAGAAGGTGGGGGCGGTGAAGAGCACGGTCGGCCTCTCCTGGGTGATGAGGCCGTACACGAGGTCGGGCGTCGCGCGCTCCGGCTTGTAGACGCTCGAGGCGCCGACGCGGAACGGGAAGAAGACGCCGTTGCCGAGGCCGTAGGCGTGGAACAGCGGCGACACCGTGAAGTGCCGGTCCTCTGTGGTCGTGGCGAGGACGTGCGCGCCGTACGTGTCGGCGCACCAGATCATGTCGTGCTGCAGGTGCACCGCGCCTTTCGGGAAGCCGGTGGTGCCCGACGAGTAGAGCCAGAAGCACGCGTCGTCCGGCGTCGTGTCCGCGGGGCTGAGCTCCGCGCCGGCGGCGGCCATCGCCTCCTCGAGCGAGGTCGTGCCTGCGGGCGCCTCGCCTCCCGCGACGAGCACGTGCCGCAGGTGCGGCAGCCCGGCGCGTGCCTCGATGACCTTGTGCACGAGCGCGGCGGAGACGACGACCGCCACGGCGCGGCTGTCCTGGAGGATGTAGCGAAGGTCGTGCGGCGTGAGGAGGGTGTTCGCGGGGACGGGGATCGCGCCGATCTTGATCGCGCCGAAGAACGCGTACACGAACTCCGGCGAGTCGAGGCAGAGGATGACGACGCGCTGCTCCATCCCGACGCCGAGCTCGCGCAGCGCGTTGCCGCAGCGGTCGACGTTCGCAGCGAGCTCGCCGTAGGTCACGCTCCGTCCCTGGCAGCGGATCGCGAGCGCGTCCTCGCGGACCCCGCGGTGCGCGTCGATGAACGTCTCGGCGGCGTTGTAGCGCTCGGGCAGCTCTGGCAGTCGCAGCTCCCCCATCGCGCGGAATGATGCGCCCGCCTAGCGGCGGACGCCGAGCTCCCGGGCGGCGTCGCCGAGGACCCGCGCGAGCGTGCGCGCGTCCGGGCGCCGCCGGGGATCGCGGGCCAGGCTCGCGTCGATCGCGGCGGCGACGCCGGGCGGGCAGTGCGGCACGAGGTCCGCGAGCGGCTGCGCCTCGGCCTCCAGCTGCGGGTACCGCGCGGCACCGGCCGCATCCGGCTCGCCGACCTCGAAGGGGGTGAGGCCGGTCATGGCTTCGTACAGGGTCGCGGCGAGCCCGAAGACGTCGCTCGACGCGTCGACGTCGCCCGCCCGGCATTGCTCGGGCGACATGTACGCGGCGGTGCCGGTGGGAGCGGTCAGCCGGACGCCACGCGCGCCGACCCGCGCGAGGCCGAGGTCGATGAGCTTCACCTCGCCGACCGTGACGTTCCCGGGCGCGACGTCGAGGTGGACGACGTCGCGCTCGTGGAGATGCGCGAGCGCCTGCGCGAGCCGCTCTCCCATCGCGCAGGCGTCAGCGAACGGCAGCGGGCCGAACGCGATGAGGTGCTCCTCGAGGGATGGTGACCCGACCCGCTCCCAGACCGAATAGGCGAGCTCGTCGCCGTCCTGCCAGGCGCGGAGACGCACGACGCCGTCATGGTCGAGCCGCTGCGCCACCTCGATCTCGCGACGGAACGCGCGGCGCTCGTGCTCGTCCGTGAGGAGCGCCGGGCGGAGGATCTTCACGACGGCGCGCTCACCACCGTCGAGCAGCGCGCTGAAGACGTCGGTGCGCCTTCCACCGCCGAGACGCTCCTCGAGCAGCACGCCGGGTGCGAGGTGCCGTCCCGGCTGATGGGCTGAAGGTCCTGGCCCGGTCACATCTGCACTCTGCGTCACAGCGCCGCGGCGAGCCTATCGAGCACGGTGCCGGGAGATAACGCGGCAGGCAGGCGTGCGTTCGGCGTACTGGAGGACGTGCAGATGCTGGAGCGGCTTCTCGAGTTCCTCGCGCACCTGAAGGTCGGCGCGAGCGCCGGCGTGTTCGTCGTCGGAGCGACGGGCGTGCTCATCACGGGCACGGTCATGAACGGCGACGTGCGTCTCACGGTCCACCCATCCGTCGCGGCGGCCGCGTCGCCCAGCCCGACGCCGAGCGCATCTCCGGCGACGGAGAGCGCGGCCTGCATCGAGGCGCTGCGCGCGCGCGACGAGGCGCTGCGCGCCGTGGGGTCCGAGAGGGAGAAGGCGCTCGACGACCTGCGCACGCTGAAGGAGGTCGCTGCCGGCCTCGCGCGGACCGCGGACAAGGACCTGCCGGACGCGACGCTCGAGGCTGCGCGGCGCGAGGCCGCGGCGGAGCTCGAGCGCGTCGCGGCCGACGCGCAGCGCGCGGTCCGCCAGGCCGTCGATCTCGCGCCATGCGAGGACGGCGACCCCTCGACCGGCCTCATCGTCGACATCGCCGACCTGCGCCAGCGCTACCGCGTGATCGTCGAGCAGACGCAACAGCAGCTGCGCAGCGTTCTGCAGCGGGCGGCCGAGGTCTTCGAGCGGCTGGTGCGCGAGGCTCGGACGAAGAAGCAGCAGGCGTCGAGCGCGAGCGGTGGCAGCAGCGGCTCCGGCGGCTGACCCCGGGACCCGCCTCGGCGAGCGATACCGGCTCGTCGAGTGCGTGAGGGTCGACGGCGACCGCCAGAGCTGGCGCGCCGTCGACGAGCTCCTCCGCCGACCGGTCCAGGTGTGGCTGCACCGGGGTCTCGATCTCGACGCCGCCGCGGCGCTGCGGCGACGGGTGCAGGCACTGCACCGCGTCCGCCATCCGGGGCTCGTCACGGTGTACGACCTCGTCGACCAGGAGGACGAGGTCGCGGTGATCACGGCCCCGGGCGCGGGCGTCCCACTGAGCGAGCTCCTGCAGCCGGGCCGGCTGCCGTCGCTCGGCACGACGAGCACGATCGTGAGCTCCCTCGCGGAGATCCTGGACGACCTCTACGTCGCCGACCACGCGCTCGCGACGCTCAGCGCGGCCGACGTCCTCCTGCGACCCGGAGGCGCGGCGATCCTCGACGCACCGCTCGCCGCGCGCGACGAGAGCGCGTCACGCCCCGATGTCCGCGCCCTCGAGGAGCTCACGCGCGGGCTCGTGCTCGGCAGTCCGCCGCGGCCTGGCCTGCCGGAGGCCGTCCGGCTCGCGGTCGAGGAGCTGCGCGCGAGACCGGGGCGCACCCGCAGCGCTCGCGATCACGCCGGCGAGCTTGCCGCGGCCATCGCGTTCGACGACCGCACGGAAGTGCTGCCGCGGGACCGCTGGGTCGGACTGCGGCGCGCATCGGAGCGGGCGCGCGCACGGGCTGTCGCGGTAGCGATGATCCTGTCGTTCTCCGTGGCCACCGGCGGGATCGTCGCTTCGGCAACGACGCGGGCCGCGGACCGCGACGTGCCGCGGCAGGGAGAGGCGGCCCCGGAAGCGCCTGTCGCCACCGTGGCTCCGGCGGCGCGGGTCGCGGCTCTCCCGCCGGTGGCCAGCACGGCACCGCTCGCGGCCGGCCGCGGCATGGCGCCCTCCGTCGTGGGCCTCCCGCGCGACGAGGCGGCGGCCGCGCTCATGGCGGCAGGCGCGGGATCCGTGACGTGGCGCATCGACCCGAAGGCCAAGGGCGTGACGCAGGTCGTGCGCCAGGATCCGCCGGCCGGCCAGCCGCTCGCGAGAGGGACGAAGGCCACGCTCTACCTCGACAGCGCGAAGGCTCGCTAGGCCCGTCCCCTCAGCGCGCCGAGGACCGCCATGACGGCGTCCTCGCCCTCATGCAGCCGGTCCCCGTCCCAGAGCGCCGGCGTGCGCGTGCCGTGAAGCGCGTCGAACGCCGCGCGGTCCTCCGGCCAGTAGATGTTGCGGAAGTCGATCAGGGGCTTCAGCCCGCGCGCCATGATCTCGCGGCGGACGCGCACGTTGCCGTCGCCGCTCAGCTCGTGGAAGAGCTCGTACGCAGGGCTTCGCGCCGGCGCCCCGCCGGGGCCGCTCACTCCCCGCGCCTGGTCCAGAAGCCCTGCGGGTCGTACGCGCGGATGATCCCGAGCACCTCCGCGCTCGGCGGCTCGGTCACGCCGGCGTTCGCGGCCGCGCGGAGCGGCCAGCCGGTCTGCGCGCGGATCTCGTCGAGGCTCGAGTGGGCGTGGTACGAGTCGAGCATCGCCTCGCCTGCGACGAAGCGAAAGACGCCGAGCGTCGTGATGAGGACCGCCGGCCCGCCCCTGGGCAGTCCGACCCGCGAGCGCCAACCCGGGCCGTCGCCGTAGCCGGGCGACGTCACGAAGTCGACGCGCTCGCGGAGGCGGCGCCGGTCGTGGGGCATGATCACGATGAGCCGGCGCGCGAGGCTCGCGATGTCGGCTCCCCCGCCCGAGCCCGGCAGCTGCGTCGACGGACGAGCGCGGTCGGCGCCGATCGCGGTCGTGTTGAGGTTGCCGAAGCGGTCGATCTCCGCGCCGCCGATGAAGCCGGCGTCGACGTCGCCGCGCTGCAGCAGGCCCATGAGGTCGATCGTCCGCGCGCACCACACCGCGCCCGTCACGTTCGGCGGGTCGCCCATCGTGTAGAGGAGCTCGGGGGCGGGCGCATCGCGCATCACGCCGAGCTCGAAGAGGCCGACGGCGTTCGGCGCATGCGTCCGCTTCGCGACGACGAAGGCGATGAGCGGGAGGCGCATCCCGACGAAGACCCGCTCCCCGTCCTGTATCTCGCGTGCGGCCTGCGCGACCATGACCTCGCCGGGCGAGACGTCGAGCGTCACTCCTCGCTCCACGAGTCGTCGGCGAAGCAGTAGCGCCACCGTTCGTCCGGCTCGAACGACCGGATGACGGGATGGCGCTTCGCGCGGGCGTGCCGGGAGGCGTGACGGTTCGGCGAGCTGTCGCAGCAGCCGACGTTCCCGCAGGTGAGACAGAGCCGCAGGTGCACCCAGCCGCTCCCGATCGCGAGACACTCGCCGCAGCCGTCGCCGCCCGGCGTGGGATCGGCCGCGGCCGGCGCGGACAGGTGCGCGCAGAGCCCGTCCATCAGAAGCGCGCCTCCGCGGCGGCGCGGCCCTCGATGCGCAGGGACTCGAAGCGCGTGCCGAGCTTGGCCAGGTAGGCGGCGTGGTCGGCCAGGCCCGTGACCCACTCCGCGATCCAGGCCGCGAAACCGTCGGCCGTCCGCGTGGCGCGGTGGTACTCGTGGAAGAACTCGTGGTCGCGCCCGTACTTCCCCTGCAGCGGCGACGGATGCGCGCCGCCCGGCACCTCGACGACCGCGCTCACCTTCGTGCCCGGCACGATCGTCCGGTTCGGGTCGCTCGCGATGACCGCGCGTGGGACGATCTCCTCCGCGAGGACGATGACCGCGCGCGCGGCGAGCGCGGCCTCCTGCGACACGCCCCACGGGCCCCACAGGTGCGCGTTGCCGTCCTCGTCCGCGCGCTGGACGACGAGGACCGTGACGTCAGGCGTGATCGCGGGGATGAGCAGCAGGGGCGAGCCGTCGAGCGGCGACGTGGAGCGGACGAAGGTGCCGTTGGCGTCGACGATGTCGCTGCCGAGGATCGTGCGGGTCGGCAGGTACGGCGCGCCGAGCGCTCCCGCGAGGAGCGCCTGCGCGAGGGTGAAGTTCGTGTGGTCGCGGACCGCGATCCGGTTCGGGACGCCGTGCTCCATCGCGCGGCGATAGCAGTGCGCGAGACCGGCCGAGACGTTGCCCACCCAGGCCGCCGTCACCGAGCGCACGCAGCCGGCGCCGATGAGCATGTCGAACGCGATGTCACTGATCGGCCCGATGAGGTCGAGGTCACGGCGCTCCTGCCGGATGACCTCGTGGACGAACGCGAACGGGATCGCGGGCTCGAGGGAGCAGCCCAGCGCGACCGACGCGCCGTCGGGCACGTGCTGCGCGACGGCGTCGCGCAGCGTCGTCACCCTGCCCGCCCGGGTCACTTCCCCTTGTAGGCCGGCTTGCGCTTCTCGCCGAAGGCGGTCACACCCTCGCGGAAGTCCTCGGACGCGAACAGCCGGCCGACCGCCTCGTGCTCGAGCAGCATCCCGCTCCCGAACGGCATGCCGAGACCCTGCACGGCCGCGAGCTTGATCTGTCCGATCGCGAGCGTCGGGCCCGTCGAGAGCTTCGCGGCGTGGTCGTGCACGAAGGCCTGCAGCTCCGCCGCCGGCACCACGGCGTCGACGATGCCGATCTCCTTCGCCTCGGCCGGCTGCACCGAGACGCCGCGCAGCATGAGGTCGAGCGCCCGCTGCTTCCCGATGAGGCGCGGCAGCCGCTGCGTGCCACCCGTGCCGGGAAGGACGCCGAGCGTCACTTCGGGCAGCCCGATGTTGTACGTGCCCTCGGCCGCGTAGCGCGCGTCGCAGCAGAGCGCGATCTCGAGGCCGCCGCCGAGGCAATGGCCGTTGATCGCGGCGAAGACCACCTTCGGCGTGCGCTCGAACTTGGACATGATCTCGTTCGCGTGCACGACGAACGCGAACTGGTACTCGGCGTCGGTCGCGGCGAACATCTTCACGTCGGCGCCCGCCGAGAAGAACTTCTCGGACGCGCTGCGGACGACGATCGCCTTCACGGCGCCGTCGAAGCGGACCTCGTCGATCGCGGCGGAGAGCTCGTCGAGGAACGCCTTGTCGTACGAGTTCGCCGGCGGCCGGTCGAGGATGATGTGGCCGACGGCCTCCTGCTTCTCGACGCGGACGACAGGCATGGACGACCTCCCCGACGGCGCTCGCGCGCAGTTGGCACAATCTAGCGCGAACCCCACAGCGGGCCGCGACGACGGCCCGCTCTCGCGACACCCACAGCCGCTGTGCCTGCACGAGGACACTGGGACCCGGCGCGGCGGACGCGGCGGAGAGAAGAGGCGACGCACATGGCGAAGATGCTCATCGGCGGCGAGATCGGCGAAGGCAAGGGCGGCAGGTCCATCGAGGTGCGCAACCCGGCGACCGCCGAGGTCGTGGACAGCATCCCGCGCGGGACGGCGGCCGACGTCGACGCCGCGGTCGAGGCCGCCCACAAGGCCCTGCCTGCCTGGTCCGCGCTCGCCGGGACGAAGCGCGCGCAGCTCATGCACCAGGCGGCCGAGAAGATGAAGGCCGCGGTGCCCGAGATCGCGAAGCTGCTGTCGCAGGAGCAGGGCAAGCCGCTCGCGCACGCCGTCCTCGAGGCGTCGCGGGTCGCCGAGAACCTCGAGTACTACGCGGGCCTCGCCGACAAGATCCGCGGCGACTACGTGCCGCTCGACGATCCGGCGAAGTTCGGTCTCACGATCCGCCGGCCTGTCGGCGTCGTCGCGGCGATCACGCCCTGGAACTTCCCGCTCACGCTCATGGCGAACAAGATCTGCCCGGCGCTCGCGGCCGGCTGCACGGTCGTGCTGAAGCCTGCATCGACGACGCCGCTCGCGACGCAGCGAGCGATCGAGGTCATCAACTCGGCGGGCTTCCCGGCCGGCGTGCTGAACACCGTGCACGGCTCCGGCTCGGAGATCGGCGACGCGCTCGTGAGCCACAAGCTCGTGAACAAGGTCGCCTTCACGGGACAGACCGAGACCGGCAAGCGGATCATGAAGCTCGCCGCGGACAACGTGACCCGCGTGACGCTCGAGCTCGGCGGAAGCGACCCGATGATCGTCTGCGACGACGCGGACATCCGCCGCGCGACGGCCGCGGCGGCGATCGGCCGCTTCTTCAACGCGGGGCAGGCCTGCCTCGCCGTGAAGCGCGTGTACCTCTTCAAGGGGATCGCCGAGGAGTTCATGACGAAGATCGCCGACCGCGCCTCGAAAGAGTGGAAGGTCGGCAACGGCCTCGCCGAGGGCGTGAAGATGGGACCGCTCCACACGGAGCACCAGCGCGCCGAGGTCGAGGGCCAGGTCGCGGACGCCGTGAAGCGCGGCGCGAAGGTGCTCGCCGGCAACCGGCGGCCCGAAGGCAAGGAGTTCGAGAAGGGCTGGTTCATGGAGGCGACGGTCCTCACGGACGTGCCCGAGGATTCGCGCATGGCGACGGAAGAGGTCTTCGGCCCCGCGATGCCGATCTTCGTCGTGAGCGACCTCGACGAGGCTATCGAGAAGGCGAACCGGAGCGTGTACGGGCTCGGGTCCTCGATCTGGACGCGCGACCTCGCGAAGGCGCGGCGCGCCGTCGAGCAGCTCGACGCCGGTTACACGTGGGTGAACGACATCCAGGTCGCGTACGACCAGCTGCCGTTCGGCGGCGCCAAGCAGTCGGGCTTCGGCAAGGAGCACGGCCTCGAGGCGCTCGAGGGCTACCTCGAGAAGAAGTCCGTCGTGCTGGCGACCGGCTGATGGCGGACGGGGTCGAGGCGCTCGTCACGGAGGCCGAGGCGCTCGGCCTGTTCAAGCCGCACACCGCGTTCGAGGTGCACTGTGCGAACTGCCACGGCCGGCTGAACCCGCGCGGCGACTGCGACACCTGCGGGCTCATCGGGCGGAGCGCCGCCGAGACGCGCCGGCGTGCGGCCAGCGATCCGGCGAACGCTGAGAAGTGGCTCACCTCGTCGATCGCGAAGCGCAAGGCCTACCGCCCGTCCGGCAAGGCCGCGCGCGAGGAGTAGCGGCTAGACCGCAGCGCCCAGCGCGGCCGCGGCCTCGCGCTCGAGCGCCTCGTCGGCCTCGAGGATCTGCCCGTTGCGGGCCGCTCCTTCACTGACGAGGTACGCGATGAGGCGTGCCCGGTCCTTCGGGTCGCCGACCTGACCCGTGCGCTTCGCCTCGCGGTACTCCTCGACGCGGGGGAAGTCCTCGGGAGACGCCCGGCGGATGCGCTCCTGGAGCGCCGTCTCGATCTTGCCCGGGCGGAACGCGCAGACCGTGACGCCCGTGTCCTGCAGCTCGACGGCGAGCGAGCGCGTGAGCTGCTCGACCGCGGCCTTCGACGCGGTGTACGCCGTCCAGCCCGCGCTCGGCTTTTCCGCGGCGTGCGAGCTGATGTTCACGATCCGCCCGTAGCCGCGCTCGAGCATGCCCGGGAGCACCGCGCGCGTGGCGAGGAACACGCCGCCGACGTTGATCGCGATGTGACGGAGCCAGCCGGTCGAGTCCGCACGGGCGAGCGGCCCGACGGGGTCGACCACGCCCGCGTTGTTCACGAGGATCGTCGCCGGCCCGACCCAGCGCTCGGTGTTGAACACGAGGTCCTGGACCTGGCGCTCGTCGGCGACGTCCGCGGCGTACGCGAGCGCGCGGCCGCGCTCCTTCTTGATCGCGAGCACCACCTCGTCGAGCTCGGGCGCGTTGCGCGAAGCGACGACGACGTGCGCTCCGAGCCTCGCGAGCTGCTCGGCGACGGCGCGCCCGAGGCCGCGCCCGCCGCCGGTCACGATCGCGGTCTGCCCGTCGAGCCTCATGCGCGGACCGCCGACTGTCGCGCGAGCGCCGAGCAGAGCCGGTCGAGGTCGTCCTCGCGATGGAGCGCCCAGAACGAGATGCGGATCGCCTCCGGCTGCCCGGGCTCGAGCAGGTGCTTCACCACGATCCGTTCGGCGGTCCACATCCGCGAGACGATACCCGCCGCGTCGCCGCCCCGAGGCGCCACGACGACGATGCCGGTCGGATCCTCGGCGCGCGAGACCAGATCGAACGGCAGCGCCCGAAGCCGTTCGAACAGCGCGGCACGGAGCGCGCGGATCCGCTTCCCGACCGTAGCGCCGAGCGCCCGGTGCACGGCGAGGGACTGCCGCAGGCCGACGAACGACGCGGCGTCGACGGTGCCGGTCTCGAAGCGCGTCGCGTCCGGCTGGAGCTCGATCGCCCCGGTGTCGTCGTGCGAGACGCGACTGCGCCAGCCGAGGCGCGGCGGCTCGAGCGAGTCCGGGTCGCGGACCCAGAGCGCGCCGGTCGCGAGGGGACCGTGGAGCCACTTGTGTCCGAGCAGCACGACCGCGTCGGCGCCGAGCGCGCCGACGTCGACCGGCACCTGTCCGGCCGCCTGCGCCGCGTCGACGATGACGTAGGCCCCGAGCTCGCGCGCCGCGCGCGCGATGGGCGCGACGTCCAGGAGCCTGCCGCTCTTGCACGAGACGAGCGAGATGACGACGGCTTCCGGGCGCTCCGGGCGCATGCGCGCGATGAAGTCCTCCGCGTCGACGTACGGCAGCACCACCACGCGCTCGCCCTTCCGCTGACGCACGAACTGCGGGAGCAGCGCGGAGCCGTGCTCCTCGGCCGTCGTGACCAGCGTGGCGCCGGGGCGGAGCCGGAGCCCGGCGATCGCGAGGTTCAGCCCGTCGGTCGCCGACTGCGTGAGCGCGATGCGCGACGCGCCGCCGGGATCGCCGATGAACGCGGCGACGTCCGTGCGCGCCTCGCTGAGCGCGGCGTTGTAGGCGTCGTAGCCGACGTGGGAGAACATCCCCACCTCGTTCAGCCAGCGCCGGAAGCGCTCCGCCGCGTCGAGCGCGACCGGGAACGTCGGGCCGGAGCCCGCGACGTTGAAGTAGAGCGCGTCGCCGCGGAGCGCCTGCAGCACGTCCGCGCCGGTGTCGGGTCTCGGGTCGATGCCCGGCACATCCGTGCGCTCCGCCGAGGTGTCGGTGTGCGGGGTGTCCTGTCCGCCAACGTGGACGCTCCGATCGGCCATCGTCACCCGCCCGCGGTCGTGATGCCGCGGATGGCGAGGCCGGCGGCGAAGAGCGCCGCGATCCCGAGCGCCACCGACTGCCCGCGCGGGGCACGCCCGCGCACGAGCGTCGCCGCGAGCGGGAGCGCGAGCGCGAGCGCGACGCCGTAGAGCGCATGGATCCCATCGAGGCGCCCGAGCGCGACCGCGAGGACGACACCGACGAGGCCCTGCGCGATCGCGGAGACCTCCGCGATGACGAGCGCGCCGCGGAACGCGGGCGTCGGCCCGAGCGCGCGGACGCCGAGCCAGAGGCCCCAGACGCCGACGAGGACGAGATACAGGACGATCGTGTTCGCCAGGGTGCCGTGCAGCGCGGCCATTCGCGCACCCTAGCATCGGCGGATGATCGAGATGCGGGGTGTCACGCGCCGGTTCGGCGGCGTGACGGCGCTGCGCAACGCGACCTTCACCGTCCGTCCGGGAGAGATCGTCGCGCTGCTCGGCCCGAACGGCGCGGGGAAGACGACCGCGAGCCGGATCATCGGCGGGATCCTCGGCCCGAGCGAAGGCGAGGCCATCGTCGACGGCATCTCCGTCCGCGACGACGCGAACGCCGTCCGCGCGCGGTGCGGCCTCGTGACCGACCAGCCGTCGCTGTACGAGCGCATGACGCTGCGGGCCTACCTGGCGTTCTTCGCGCGCCTGTTCGACGTGGACGGCGCGAGGGAGCGCATCACCGCGCTCGCGCGGCTGCTCCTGCTCGAGGACGTGCTCGACCGCAAGCTCGGCGCGTTCTCGCGGGGGATGAAGCAGAAGGCCGCCATCGCGCGTGCGCTCATCCACGACCCCCGCGTGCTCCTGCTGGACGAGCCGGCGACCGCCCTCGACCCCGAGATGACCCGGACGCTGCGGGACCTCATCGTCTCGCTCCGCGCCGACGACCGGGCGATCCTGCTCTGCACCCACGACCTCGACGAGGCCCAGCGCATCGCCGACCGCGTCGTGATCCTCCAGCGCGGGGCGATCGTCCGTATCGGCACCCCGCACGAGCTGCGCAACGTCGGACGGCCGCGTTTCCGGCTCGAGGCAGAGGGCGACGTCGGCGCCGCGGCCGCCGCCTTCGCGCGCGCCGGCGTCAGCGAGACGCACGAGCACGCCGGCGGGCGCCTGGTGTTCCGGTTCGAGGCGGACGACCTGCGCGCCGCCACGCCGGCGCTGCTGCGGGCGCTGCTCGACGCTGGGATCGTGGTGCTCGCGCTCGCTCCGGAACAGCTCTCGCTCGAGGACGCCTACGTCACGATCGTCCGCGAGGCGCGGGAGTGAGGAAGGCCTGGCTCATCGCGCAGCGCGAGATCACCTGGGAGCTCTTCGGCGACCGCGGCTCGGTGATCCGCACGAGCCTCTTCGCGCTGCTGCCGATCTTCCTCGCCGTGTCGGCGCGCGGCACGGGCGGCGGCGGGCAGCGTCTCGACGGCGCGCTGCTCGGCCTCGCGCTGCAGGCCGCGTTCATCCCGGCGCTCACCGGGGTCGGCCTCATCGCGTCGACGTTCACGGCCGAGAAGGAGAACCAGACCCTCGTGCCGCTCCTCGCCGCGCCGATCGGCGACTTCGACATCGTCGCGGGGAAGCTCATCGGCATGCTCATCCCGGTCACCGCGACGTGCGGCGCGAGCCTCGGCGTCTTCTACGTCGTGAGCGGCTGGCTCTACGGCTGGGGGCGGATCGCCCGCGTCCTGCCGCCCGAGATCATCTACGCGCTCCTGGTCGTGTCGTTCCTCTATCTCCTCACGGCGGGGAGCGTCGCGCTCATCGTGGCGGCGCGCGTGCGGACCAGCCGTGCCGCCCAGCAGCTCGCGGGACTGGTGATCGGACTGTCCATCCTCGTGACGGCGCTGCTCGGCGCGGGGGCGATCGCGCTCTTCGAGGGCTGGGGCCTGGTGGTCCTCGGCGTGGTGCTCATCGCGCTCGACGTCGTCGCGCTCGAGATCGCGCGCCGCGCCTGGCAGCGCAGCGAGGTCATCGCCCGCATCTAGTTGAGGTCGAGCGCCTCGCACACCGCGGTCTGGCTGCCGCCGGGCGTCGGGCCGCCGGTGAGGACGAGGAGCCGCGGCGACGTGAAGACCACGTTGCCTCCGGCGATCGTCTTCGACTGTGGGATCACAACGGCGCCGAGACCGTGGCGCGGCGTTGGCAGGTCGGGACCGCGCGACCAGGTGTTCGTCGGATCGTCGAAGATCTCGACCTCGCGGTACGTGCCTGAGGGCTGCTCGCCGCCCACGACGTACATGCGAAAGCCATGCACAGCGGCCGCGAGCCCGCCGCGCGCGGTCGGGGCGTCGGGCCGCCGCTCCCACATGTCGGACCGCGGGTCGTAGCACTCGAGCGACGCGAGGTTCAAGGACATCGAGAGGCGGCGCCCGCCGATCGCGCAGATCTTGCCGCTGAGGGCGACCGCCGCCAGATGGTCACGCGGTGTCGGGATCGGAGCCACGCTCCGCCACTGGCGGGTGTTGACGTTGTACTCGTAGGTCGGCGCCACGAGACGGCCGCCTTCCGCGCCGCCGACGACGTAGACCATGCCGCCGATCGTCGCGGCGGCGGCTGCGGCGGCGCGCGGACCGGGCATCGGCGCGATCTCCTCCCACCGCCCGGCATCGACGTCGAGACGGAACGACCGCGCGGTCGCGCTGCCGCCGACGTAGCCGCCGAAGACGAACACACCCTGGGGCGACGAGTTCTGCAGGCCCTCGACCGCGACGGCCATCGGATGATCGACACGGATGGGAAGGTCGGCGACGCGCTCCCAGCGGGCGGTCTCCGCGTCGAACCGCTCGACGCGTTCGGGGCCGCCGAAGCCGCCGATCACGTAGACCTTGGTCTGGCGGGACGTGGCGACGGCGACTTCGCTGCGCGGCGTCGGGATGTCGGCGATCCGCTTCCAGCCGGTGGCGACCGGCGCGCCGCTCGCGCCGGCGACGGGGGTCGCGGTGGCGCCCTGCGTCGCGGGCGCACCCTGGACCGGCGCGGTCGGCGTCGAGGCGCCAGGCGAGGGCTGGCATGCGATGAGGAGCGCGACCGCGAGCGCGAGCGGTCTCACTGGCCGAAGAAGGCGACCATCGGGAGCAGCAGGCTGACGATGATCAGCACCACGAGGAGCACGAGGAGCGGGCGGCGCACCTCCTTTGTATACCCTGCGCTCGTGTCCCCCGAGGTCCTGACCGCGATCTCCGGCGCGATCTCGTCGTTCCTGTCGGGGCTGCTCGGGATCGGCGGCGGCCTCGTGCTCGCGCCGCTGCTCCTCTATGGCCCGCCGCTCGTGGGCGCAGCTGCGTTCCCGGTGAAGCTCGTCACCGGGCTCACGATCGTGCAGGCCGTGTCCGGCAGCATCCTCGGGACGATGCGCCACCGGCGCTACGGGAACGTCTCGTGGCGTCTCGTGCGCACGATGGGTCCGGCCGGCGGCGCCGCCTCGCTGTTCGGTGCGCTTGTCTCGCGGGACACGCCGGACCGCGCGCTGCTCTTCATCTTCGCCGCGTTCTCGCTGGCGGGCGCGATCGCGCTGGTGCTGCCAGTGCGGACCCAGGAGGGCGCCGTGAGCGACCTGCGGTTCAACGTGCCGCTCGCCGCGGCGATCTCCGCGGTGATCGGCTTCTTCGGTGGCATGGTCGGGATCGGCGCGATCGCGTTCATCATCGCGGCGCTCGTGTACGTGCTGCGCATCCCGGCGCACGTCGCGATCGGCTCATCGCTCGCGATCGGGTTCTTCGCCGCAGTGGCGGGGTTCGTCGGCAAGGCCGCGACGGCGCAGGTGGATCCGGTCCTCGGCCTGGTCGTGTTCGGGTCGGCGGTGGTGGCGTCTCCGGTCGGCGCGGCGGTGAGCCAGCGCAGCCGCGCGAAGGTGCTCATGACGCTGCTCGCGGCGATCGTGGGCCTCACGGCGGTGCGGATGTTCTGGCAGGCGATCACCGGTGCCTGAGGTCGCGGTCGCCTTCCCGAACGACGAGACGAGCGCGGAGGTCATCGCGGAGCGGCTCCGCGCCGAGCAGATCCCGGCGCGCGTGGACCGGGGGCTCTGGGGAAGCGGATATCAGGTGCCGGGGCCCCGAGGTCACGTGACGGTGCTGGTGAGAGCGGAGGACGCCGCGCGGGCGCACGAGGTCCTCGGCACCCGCCCGGCCGAGGGCCGCGAGCCGGGCGGGATGTTCTGGGGATTTCTCGGTTTCGTGGTGCTGGTGCTCGTCTTCTCGGTCGTGGCGGTGATCGCGACAGCTCTCCGGTGAGGTCCTATGTACACCGCGCCGCGGACTTGGTAGTGGGAGCACGTGAAGACGTGCACGAAGTGCGGTGTCGCCAAGCCGTTGTCCGCGTTCGCCGCGCGGAAGACCGCGCGCGGCACGCTGCAGTCGTGGTGCCGCGACTGCCATAGGGCGCACGCGGCCGCACGGTACGTGCGCCTTACAGAGGCTCAGCGCGAGGAGAAGCGCCGGCGATCCCGCGAACGGGTCTCCCGTCTGCGCCAACTCTTGTGGGATGGGCTCGTGGGGAAGCGCTGCGTCGACTGCGGCGAGGCGGATGTGGTCGTCCTCGAATACGACCACCTCGGCCAGAAGCTTGCCAACGTCGGCGACATGGTCGGGCGTCGCGCGTGGGCCCTCGTTGAGCAAGAGATCGCGAAGTGCGAGATCTGCTGCGCGAATTGTCACCGGAGGCGCACAGCGCGACGAGCGCGGGCGGCCGCGCAGGAGGACCGACTCGAGCGCAAGGCGCACCTTCAGATCCGACCGAGGCGAGCGTCGACCCGCCGAGCGTCTGAGCCGATCGAGTTCTCAGGCCCCGCGATCTACTGCCCGCGATGCCGCAGGCTGCGCCCTGCGTGGGCCTTCGCATGGTGGTCGCGGGAGGCAGGCATCCGGCAGCCGTGGTGCCGTGACTGCCACAACGCGCACAAGCGCGCTTTCTACGCGCAGAACCGCGACGCGGAGATCGCCCGCGCACGACGGAGGCAGACCGCGATCATCGCCGAGAATCTCCCGCGGCTCCGCGCCTACCTCGAGCAGCACCCATGCGTTGATTGCGGCGAGCGCGATGTCGACGTGCTCGACTTCGACCACCTGCGCGACAAGCGGAACAACGTGACGACGATGGTGTGGGCGGGCCTGCTCTGGCGCACGATCGAGGCGGAGATCGCGAAGTGCGAGGTGCGCTGCGCCAACTGCCACCGCCGCACGACCGCGAAGCAGCGCGGTTACTACGAACGAAAGAGAGGGCTTGGCGAGGGAGGTGTTGACTACGGCGAGCCTGGAGGGACTCGAACCCCCGGCCACCACGTCCGTAGCGTGGTGCTCTATCCACTGAGCTACAGGCTCTCGCGAGGGAATTCTACCGCAAGTGCTTCTTCAGGAAGCGGACGATCTTCGACCACGCATCCTTCGCGTCCTTCTCGCGGTAGACCTCCTTCCGCTGCTCGTTGAGGAACGCGTGGTCCGCCTCCGGATACACGTGCTTCTCGAACGGCACGCCCGCCGCCGCGAGGTCGCGCCCGAGCTTCTCGAACGCGTCCATCGAGTGGTCCTTGCCGCCGAAGATCCCGAGCACGGGCGCCTTGATCCCCTTCACGTCGCTCGGCGCGTTCGGGCCGACGCCGTAGCAGTTGACGACCGCGCCGACGTCGTCGGGCGCCACGAGCGCGGTCAGCATCGCGAGCCCGCCGCCCATGCAGAAGCCGATGACGCCGACCTTCTCGGAGCTCACGACCTTCTGCGCGCGGAGGTACGTGGCGGCGCCGCGCGCGACCTTCGACGCGTCATCGCGCTGCAGCGCCATCATCAGCTTCCCCGCCTCGTCCGGCTCCCGCGTGACCTTGCCGCGATAGAAGTCCGGCGCGAGCGAGGTGAACCCCTCTCTCGCGAGCATGTCGGCGACGCCCTTCACCTGATCGTTGAGGCCCCACCACTCCTGGATGACGATGAGCCCGGGCCCGCGTCCCGCTGACGGGACGGCGAGGTAGCCGTTCGCCGTTCCCCCGTTCGCGGTGAACGTGACCATCTCTCCCATCGCGCTACCTCCCTGTTGAGACCGTGCTGGCCGGATCCGCTGGCTCGTCGCCGGCCCTACGCCCTCGCGGCCACGGTGTTCCGCAGGATGCCGATCTTCTCGATCTCGACCTCGACGACGTCCCCGACCTTCAGGAACTCCGGTGGCTTGCGCGCGAATCCGACGCCCTCGGGTGTGCCGGTGATGATGACGTCGCCCGGCACGAGCGTCATTCCCGCCGAGAGATCACGGATGATGCGCGCCACCGTGAAGACCATGTGCTCGGTCCGCGAGTCCTGCTTGGTGACGCCGTTCACGCGCGTCGCGATGCGCAGTGCGTGCGGGTTGGGGATCTCGTCCGCGGTCACGATCCAGGGCCCGAGCGGGAGGTGCGTGTCGAAGTTCTTGCCTTTGAACCACTGCCCGCCGTGGCGCCGCTGCACGTCGCGCACGGAAACGTCGTTCGCGCACGTGTAGCCGAACACGTGCTCGAGCGCCTTCGACTCGGGGATGTCGCGTCCCTCGCGGCCGATGACGACCGCGAGCTCGCACTCCCAGTCGAGCTGCTCCGAGTGCGGCGCGGGGAAGAGCACGCCCGCGTCCGGGCCGACGACCGTGTTCGGGCCTTTGCTGAAGAGCGCGGGCCACTCGGGGAGGTCGGCAGGCACATCCTTCCCGCGGACGAGCTGCCCCTCGCGGAAGTGCTCCGAGTAGTTCCAGCCGACACAGAAGACGTCGCGCCTCGGTCGCGGGATCGGCGCCAGCAGGCGCGTGGCGCCGAGCGGCCCGCCGGTCGCGGTACGGGCCAGGGCACGCGCGTTCTCCAGCGCGCCGACGCCGCCGCCGATGAGCTCGAGCATGTCTCTCGCGACCTCGACGACCTGCTCGTCGAGGATCGCCCCCACGAAGGTGCCGCCGTCGCGCTGGCAGGTGGCAAGCCGCATCAGCGCGCGAGTCTAGGTGGCTTGGGCGCGACCTTCCGGCGCGAGCCGCTGGACGAGCGCGAGGAGCACCTCGAGGTCGAACGGCTTCGTGAGCACGGCGTCCGCCGCGATATCGTCGCCCGCGTTCGCGGCGTCGCGGTGGGCGGTGCACACGATCACCGGCACCCCGGGCATCCGCCGGCGGACCTCCCCCACCCAGGCCCCTGCCCCGCCGACGCTGTAGGGATTCGCCGTGACGAGGTCAGTGATGACGAGGTCCACCCGGTCCGGCAGCTTGGCGTCCAGTGACGGGACAGCGGTCGCCGCGTGTCCGCCTTCCGACAGGACGGACTGGAGCAGCTCGGCGATGACCTCGTCGTCGTCGATGACCAGCACACGTGCCATGACCGCTCTTGATGCGATTCCCGTGCCGCGCTGGACCGTCTTCACACAGTTGTGCACGTCCGGCCGCCGGGCGGACAGGCACGGTCCGTGCATATTGCGGCCACGCAAGGCTCTTCCTGGGGGGAGGCGTCCAAATATGGATACAGGCATGACCGGCGGACCGATCGACCCGAAGGCGGTGAAGACCGCCGAGGAGAACATGCTCTCCCGGGACGCCGAAGCGCGTGCCCGCCAGATCCTGGAGAGCCTCTGCGACCCGACGCGGCTGAAGATCGTCCGGGCGCTCCGCGACACGCCGCTCGCAGCGAGCGATATCGCCCGCGTGATCAACCGCAGCCGCGCGGCAACAAGCCAGCACCTCAAGGTCCTGCGGGACGTGAAGGCGGTCGTGCCCTCGCGCCAGGGCAACGTCGTGCGGTACTCGCTCTCGGACCATGTCACTGCCGCGATCCTCGACGACATCGGGCGCAGCTTCGACCGGCTGGAGGCCAGCGCCTAGCCCCGGTCTTAGCATCGCCGCGTGCCCGTTCTCGCGAGCTCGCTCGACCAGGCCTCCGGGAACGCGCGCGCCAACCGCGAGTCGATGGAGGCACTGGTCGCCGACCTTCGCGCGAAGCTCACGACCGTGCGGGCGGGCGGGCCGGAGCGCGCGCGCGAGCGGCACCTCGCGGCCGGCAAGCTCCTTCCGCGCGACCGCGTCGAGCGGCTCCTCGACCCGGGCACGCCGTTCCTGGAGATCGCTCCCCTCGCGGCCCTGGGCCTCTACGACGACGACGCGCCGAGCGCGGGGATCATCGCGGGCGTCGGACGCATCTCGGGGACCGAGTGCGTGATCGTCGCCAACGACGCGACGGTGAAGGGCGGCACGTACTACCCGCTCACGGTGAAGAAGCACCTGCGCGCGCAGGAGATCGCGCTGGAGAACCGGCTCCCCTGCGTCTACCTCGTCGACTCGGGCGGCGCCTTCCTGCCCCGGCAGGACGAGGTCTTCCCCGACCGCGACCACTTCGGCCGCATCTTCTACAACCAGGCCCGGCTGTCGTCGCTCGGCGTCCCCCAGCTCGCCGCGGTGATGGGCTCGTGCACGGCCGGCGGAGCGTACGTGCCGGCGATGAGCGATGAGACCATCATCGTGAAGGGGCAGGGCACGATCTTCCTCGGCGGCCCTCCCCTCGTGAAGGCGGCGACCGGCGAGGACGTCAGCGCGGAGGAGCTCGGCGGCGCGGAGGTCCACGCTCGTACGAGCGGCGTCGCCGACCACTACGCGCTCGACGACGCGCACGCGCTGCGCATCGCGCGCTCCATCGTCGCGGGGCTCCGGCGCCCGCTCGAGTGGGGCGCCGACGTCGCCGAGCCGGCGGCGCCGGCGCTCGACGAGCGAGACCTCTACTCGATCGTCCCGCGCGACACCCGGACGCCGTACGACGTGCGCGAGATCATCGCGCGGCTCGTCGACCGGTCGGACTTCCAGGAGTTCAAGGCGCTCTACGCGACGACGATCGTCTGCGGCTTCGCGCGGATCATGGGCTTCCGTGTGGGCATCGTCGCGAACAACGGCATCCTCTTCAGCGAGTCCGCGCTCAAGGCCGCGCACTTCATCCAGCTCTGCGACCAGCGCGGGGTGCCGCTCGTGTTCCTGCAGAACATCGCGGGATTCATGGTCGGCAAGGAGTACGAGGCCGGCGGGATCGCGAAGGACGGGGCGAAGATGGTCACCGCGGTCGCGTGCGCGCGCGTGCCGAAGTTCACGGTGATCATCGGCGGCTCGTACGGCGCCGGGAACTACGGCATGTGCGGCCGCGCCTACTCGCCGCGGCAGCTGTGGATGTGGCCGAACGCGCGCATCAGCGTCATGGGCGGCGAGCAGGCGGCGACGGTGCTCTCGCTGGTCGGCACGTTCAAGGACGACGCCGAGCGCGAGGCGTTCAAGGGCCGCATCCGCGACCAGTACGAGACGCAGGGGTCGCCGTACTACTCAACGGCGCGGCTGTGGGACGACGGCGTCATCGACCCGCTCGACACCCGGAACGTGCTCGCGCTCGGCATCGCGGCAGCGCGGCACGCGCCGCTCGAGCCGATCCGCTACGGGGTCTTCCGGATGTGAGCGACGCGAAGAGCGTGGGCGGCGGGAAGCGCGGCCGGCATCACCGCTGGGAGGACATCCCAAAGGAGCGCATGACCGACGTCGTCGCGCGGCGCTTCGTCACGGCCGAGCGGATCATGCTCGCGCAGGTCTTCCTGAAGAAGGGCGCCGTCGTCCAGCGCCACACGCACGAGAGCGAGCAGGTCACCTACATCGTCGAAGGTGCCCTCCGGCTCTGGCTCGGCAACGAGGGCGCCGAGGAGGAATTCACCGTGCGGGCCGGCGAGGTCCTCACGATCCCGTCGAACGTGCCTCACCGCGCGGAAGCGCTCGAGGACACGCTCGACGTCGACGTCTTCAGCCCGCCGCGCCAGGACTGGCTCGCGGGGACCGACGCGTACCTCCGCGAGGGTCCCAGCCGGTAGCTCAGAACGGCGTCGGCTGGATATCGCCCCAGGTCGCCTGGTCTGCCTCGCGCTCGAGGTCGCCGACCGAGCTGTCGTGACCCTCGAAGAACGCGTTGACCTCGGCGAGCCGACGCGCCGGGTCGTCATCGACGAGGACGCCCCGACCCGTCCACCCGTGATCGGGATTCAGCCGCGCGTCGAGGCGCGCGAGCGCCTCCTGGGACTCCTGCTCGGCCCACCGGCCCGGGCCGTTGCCCGCCTCTACGGTGACCGCCGCGTTCATCCTTCTCTCGACCTCGTAGCCCTTCTGCTCTGCCATCGCGCACCTTCCCTGCGCCGCCGCTCATGCGGCATCGCGCGTTACGAAGGTATGTGGGGCCGGTGGCGGGCAACAGCGGGAGCACGACGCTGCCTGCGTGCGCGCGGCGACACTCCAGCATGATTGCGGTCACATGAGGCGGACGTGAGCGCGCAGACCGTGAGGCACGAGACAGATCCGCGCGGCGTCGCGTGGATCACGCTCGCGCGGCCGGAGGCGAAGAACGCCTTCGATGCGCGCCTCATCGCGGAGCTGACGGACGCGGCGTCCTCGGTCGACCGCTCCGCGCGGTGTGTCGTCCTGCGCTCTGAGGGCGACACGTTCTGCGCCGGCGCGGATGTGGCCTGGATGCGCTCGACCGCCGGCCGCAGCCCGGAGGAGAACGTCGCGGACTCGAGGGCGCTGTCCGAGATGTTCGCGGTGCTCGACGCGCTGCCGATGCCCCTCCTCGCGCGCGTCCAGGGGCCGGCGATCGGCGGAGGCGCGGGCCTCGTCGCCGTCGCGGACATCGCGGTCGCGTCGCGGGACGCGACCTTCGCGTTCTCCGAGGTCCGGCTCGGCATCCTCCCGGCGGTCATCTCGCCCTTCGTCGTGCGGAAGTGCGGCGTCGCCTTCGCCACCGCGGCCTTCGTGACGGGGATGCGCTTCGACGCGAAGAAGGCCGAGCAGGTCGGGCTCGTCTCGAGCGTCGAGGACGGCCACCACGAGCTCGACGCGAAGCTCGGTCTCTTCATCCAGGCGATCCTCCTCGGCGCCCCGGCCGCCGTGAACGCCGCGAAGCGCCTCGTCCGCGAGGTCGCCGGGCGCGACCCGGCGGACGTGCGCGACCTCGCGGTCGAGCGCATCGCGGCGGCGCGCACCGGTGACGAGGGGCAGGAAGGGCTCCGCGCGTTCCTCGAGAAGCGCCCGCCGCGCTGGCAGGGGTGACGACCCTCCTCGTCGCGAACCGGGGGGAGATCGCGCGCCGTGTCTTCCGGACCGCGAAGCGCCTCGGCATGCGCACGGTCGCCGTCCACTCCGACGCGGACGCGGGGATGCCCTTCGTCGGGGAGGCAGATCTTGCGGTGCGCATCGGGCCGGCCGCGGCGCGCGAGTCCTACCTCGACGTCGATCGGGTCGTCGCGGCCGCGCGCGAATGCAGGGCCGACCTCGTCCATCCCGGGTACGGCTTCCTCGCCGAGGACCCGCGGCTCGCGAGCGCGCTCGAGCGCGCGGGCATCGCCTTCGTCGGGCCGCCGCCCGAGGTGCTCGCGCTGCTCGGCGACAAGGCGCGCGCGAAGGGGATCGCCGCGAAGGCGAAGGCGCCGCTCCTGCCGGACGCGCGCGGCGACGACCAACGCGACGAAGCCTTCCTGTCGGCGGCCGCGCGGATCGGGTATCCCGTGATGGTGAAGCCCGTCGCGGGAGGCGGCGGCATCGGCATGCATCTCGTCGCGGAGGAGCGCGGGCTGCGCGACGCGCTCGCGCGCGCGCGGCGGCAGGCGGCCGCGGCCTTCGGTGACGAGCGCGTGTTCATCGAGCGTGCGGTGACGACGCCGCGGCACGTCGAGGTCCAGATCCTCGCGGACGCTCACGGCACCCTGGTCGCGCTCGGCGAGCGCGACTGCAGCGCGCAGCGGCGGCACCAGAAGGTCATCGAGGAGAGCCCGTCGCCCGCGGTCGACGACGCGCTGCGCGCGCGGCTCGAGGCGGCGGCGCTGGCCATCGCCCGCGAGGCACGCTACGTCAACGCGGGGACCGTTGAGTTCCTCCTCGACGGGGCAGGGTCCTTCTACTTCATCGAGGTGAACGCACGCCTTCAGGTCGAGCACCCCGTGACGGAGGCGGTCTACGGCGTCGACCTCGTCGAGCAGCAGCTGCGGATCGCGCTCGGCGAGCGCCTCCAGCTCACGCCGCGCGCACGCGGGCACGCGATCGAGGCGCGCGTGTACGCGGAGGACCCGGCGAACGCGTTCGCTCCGTCGACGGGCCGGCTCGTGCACGTCGAGTGGCCTGAGGGCGTTCGCGTCGACGCGGGCGTCGAGCAGGGCTCGGTCGTGACGCGTCACTACGACCCGATGCTCGCGAAGATCATCGCGCAGGGCAGCGACCGCGCGTCCGCGCTCGATGCGCTCGCGCACGCGCTCGACCGGACGATCGTGCTCGGCGTGCGCACGAACCTGCCCTTCCTGCGCGCGCTCGTCGCGCATCCCGACGTCCGCGCGGGACGGGTGGACACCGGCCTCGTCGATCGCGAGCTCGCCCGCCTCGCGCCGCGCGAGGCGGAGCCGCCGCCAGAGGGGCTCGCGGTCGCGGCCGCGGCCGTGGTCGCCGAGCGAGTGGCCGCGGCGGAGGCGACGGATCCGTGGGCCGCGCTCGGCGCCTGGCGCATGGGCGGAGAGCGCTCCGGCCTGGTGAGCCTCGGCGAGCGCGCGCTCCGCGTCGCCGGCGAGGGTCCGTACCGGGTGGGCGGCGTGACGGTCGAGCGCGCAGAGGGTCGAGGGTGGACGGTCGGGGGCGACCGGGCCATAGCGGTGCGGGGCGGCGGCTCGATGTGGGTCGCCTGGCGCGGGCTCACGCACGAGATCACGCTCGAGCCGGCCGAGCGCGGTGTGGACGCGCTCGCGGCGGCCGACGTCACCGCGCCGATGCCGGGAGTGGTGCTGAGCGTCGAAGCACGCGACGGCCAGCGCGTCTCCCGCGGGGACCTGCTCGCCGTGCTCGAGGCGATGAAGATGGAGATGCGAGTGGAGGCGCCGGCGGCGGGCACGGTGACGAAGGTGCTCTGCGCGCCCGGCCAGCAGGTCGCCCGCAGGCAGCGCCTGGTGGAGTTCGAGCCCGACGCGGCCTAGGCGCCACCCCAGCGCCCGCGGTGGATGACGGACGACGCGGGCCTGCGCCCGCGCGCGAGCGATGGCGATGGCCGGTCGTTCGGCTTCGCGTAGCCGAGCGCGATCGTGCCGATCGCGTTGTAGCCGCCGGGCACGCCGAAGGTCTCGCGGAATCTCGCCTGGTCGGGGATGCCGAAGAAGAGCGCACCGAGGCCCGCGTCGACCGCGTCGAGCAGGATGATCATCGCGGCCATCCCGGCATCGATGTCCCAGTACGGCACGGGCCAGCGCGCTTCGGAGCGGTCGGTCCAACCCTTATCGGCCTCGGCGTACCGATCGAGGTAGATGTCCTTCGAGCCAAGGCAGACGATGAGGACCGGCGCGGTGAAGAGGTCCGGCCAGCTCCAACCGGTGCGCCGCTCGACCGGCATGAGCGCATCCCAGTAGCGCCCGGTCTGCTCACGGCCCTCGAGCACGAGGAACGCCTGGCCCTGGCTGAAGCCCGCGGAGGGCGCGCGCTGCGCGTTGCGCAGGATGCGCTCGAGCGTGCCCTTCGGGATCGGCCGGTCCTCGAAGCTGCGCACCATCTTCCTTTTGCGCACGACGTCCTGGAACTCCATCTCATGCCCTCCGGTCACGGTCGCCGACGATGTCCTCGCGGCGCGGCGGTCCCCTGCCGCACGCGGCGACAATAGGCGCGATGTCCGGCCCGGAAGTACCGCTCCGCGCGCGGCTGCCCGATCGGGTCACCATCGTCGAGGTCGCGCCGCGCGATGGGCTACAGGCGGAGCGCGCGACGATCCCCACCGACGTGAAGCTCGACTTCATCGAGCGGCTCGTGGCCGCGGGGCACACGGTCGTCGAGGCGACCTCGTTCGTGAGCCCCGATGCGGTCCCGCAGCTCGCCGACGCGGCCGAGCTGCTCCGCCGGCTGCCAAAGGCGGCGGGCGTGCGGTATCCGGTGCTCGTCCCGAACGCGCGCGGGCTCGACCGCGCGCTCGAGGCAGGCGTCCGCGAGGTGGCCGTGTTCATCTCGGCGAGCGAGAGCTACTCGCAGAAGAACCTCCGCCGCTCTCGCGCCGAAGCGCTCGAGATGGTCTCCCCCGTCGTCGCGCGGGCCAAGGACGAGGGCCTCCGTGTGCGCGGCTACCTCTCGATGGTCGTCGCGGATCCCTGGGACGGGCCGACGCCGCGCGAGGCCGTCGTCGACGCGGGCCGCGCGCTCCTCGACCTCGGCTGCGACGAGCTGTCGCTCGGCGACACGATCGGGGTCGGCACGCCGGCCGACGTGCAGCGTCTCATCGGCGCGTTCGTCGCGGCCGGCGTGCCCGCGGCCGCGCTCGCGGTGCACTTCCACGACACCTACGGCCAGGGTCTCGCCAACGTCCTCGCAGCGCTCGAGCTCGGCGTGACGACGGTCGACGCGAGCGCGGGCGGGATCGGCGGGTCCGCCTTCGCGAAGGGCGCGGCCGGGAACCTCGCGACGGAGGACCTCGTCTGGATGCTCGACGGGCTCGGCATCGCGACGGGCGTGCGGGTCCGCGAGGTCGCG
>DASUCM010000054.1:0-43565 GCA_036276035.1 Candidatus Limnocylindria bacterium
GGGTACTACGAGGAGGGCACCTTCGCGAAGAAGTTCGGCGACAAGGAATGCCTCGTCGAGGTCGGCTGCTGGGGCCCGGTCGTGCAGTGCAACATCACCTCGCGGGGCGCGATCAACCACATGGGCGGCTGCATGAACGTCGGCGGCGCGTGCATCGGCTGCACGATGCCCGGCTTCCCCGACAAGTTCACGCCCTTCTACAAGGCCCCGCCGGGCACGATGATCTCGGGCTCCGGCGCGAAGATCCTCGGCGGCTTCGTGCGGCCGCTCCGCCTCATCACGCAGCGGAAGCTGAACCGCGAGGTGCGCTGGGACACGAAGGAGGGCAACGCCGTGCCGCCGGGATGGGGCGCCGCCCCGCACTCGACCATCGTCGACAGGATCACCGACACGTTCTACGAGTTCCTGCGGCACCGCGGCGCGTACGGCACGACGAAGAAAGCGGGGAAGAAGCGATGGAGCTAGGCCTGACGGTCGCGGGATTCTGGTGGCTGGTCCTCGCGCTCGGCCTGGTCGTGGTGCTCGTCGTCGCGGTGATGCTCACGATCATCATCCTCTCGCTCCGCCGCGTGGAGCGCGCCGCCGGGGAGATCTGGACTGCCGGGAAGGCGATCGCCGCCAACACGGTGCACATCGTCCACCTCGGGCAGACGAACACCACAGCGAGGGCGATCCTCGGCGTCGCGAACGACATCGCCGCGGGCGCCGGGTCGATCGACGCGCGGCTCGCGAAGCTGCCCGAGGCCCTCGGGAAGAAGTAGCCGTGGACCAGGTCGCGCTCCTCTGGTGGCTCACCGGCATCTACCTCGTCGTGCTGGTCCTCGTCCTCGCGGTCGCGACGGTGAGCGTCGCGTTCTACGCCTGGCGGATCGGACGCACGCTGTCGCAGGTCGCGGCGGGCCTGAAGGCCGTCGAGGGACACACCGCGCCCCTCGGTGGCGCGCTCGTCGCCGCGAACGAGGGGCTCGGCGCGATCGCCGGGTCGCTCTCGTCCGCGCGCGATCACCTCGTCGCGACCGACCGCGGGCTCGCGATGCTCGTGCCCGACGAGCGGTCCGGCCTCGAGGTCGCCTGATGGACGCCGTCATCACCATCTGGTGGATCACGCTCGCCGTCGCGGTCGTCGCGACGATCCCGGCGCTCGCGATCGTCGTGCGGTTCATCCATCACGCGCAGGAGGTCGACCGGCTCGCCCGCATCACGCTCGCGGCTGCAGGAGGCATCGCCGGGAACACCGCGAACATCGTCCTGCTCGAGCAGCTGCTCGCGCACGCGGGCTCGCTCGCCGCCACCTCGGCCGCGATCGACGGGGTCGCGGCGAAGATCCACGCCGACGCCGCCGGCGTCGTCCGCACGGTGAAGGGCATCGGTTGATGGAGACGCTCCTCGCCGCCCTGACCGGTGCCGCGCTCATCGTGCTCCTGCTGGTCGTCGCGATCGGCGTCTATCTCATCACCGAGGAGCTGAAGAAGATCAACCGGACGATGGCGAAGATCTCGTGGGGCGTGCGCGCGATCGAGGGCGAGACCGACCTGCTCACCGCGCACGTGCCGCCGCTCATCGAGACCTTCGCCGGCCTCGACGGGGGCGCCAAGGTCATCGCGGAGCGTCTCACGTCGGCGGAGCGGCGCCTTGCCGCTGCCGGCGCGCTCCTGGCCGCGGGGAAGGGTGGGCAGTAGGCATGTGCTTCAAGAACCTGCCGGTGGAGTTCGACGCGCAGGGGAGGGCCTCGCTGCGCGCCGGCGCGGTCGATCCGTACAAGGTCGTCCGCAACGGCCGCCCGGACAAGGAAGAGCGCATCAAGGAGCTCCTCCGGCGGAACGGCCACCTCAAGGAAGTGAGCATCGATCCCGTGACGCGCGTCGCGGGCGCGCTCGCGTTCCACAGCGTCGTCGACATGGAGAACAGGCGCGTCGAGGACGCGCACTCGATGGCGACGCTCTTCCGCGGCTACGAGATCATCCTCAAGGGACGCGATCCGCGCGACGCGATCTTCATCTCGAGCCGTGCCTGCGGGGTCTGCGGCGGCGTGCACGCGAACTGCTCCGCCGAGGCGATCGAGATGGCGTTCGGGGTCGCGCCGCCGCCGATGGGCACGATCGTCCGCAACCTCGGCCAGGCTGCCGAGTTCCTCTACGACCACCCGCTCCACCTGTACCTGCTCGCCGGCCCGGACTACTCCGAGGCCGTCGTCGGAGCGACGAATCCCGAGATCCTGGCGAGGGCGCAGACGTATCCCGCGCGTGGCCGGGCGCACCACGGGTTCTCGACGATCGGCGAGATCATGACGGCGCTCAACCCGCTGACGGGCTCGCTCTACCTTCAGGCGCTCCACGAGACGCGCCGGGCACGCGAGATGACCGTGCTCGTGTGGGGCAAGTACCCGCACCCGCAGACGATCGTTCCCGGCGGGATCAGCGCGACCGTGACCTCGCAGACCCTCAACGAATACCAGACGCGGCTCTTCTACTTCCTCGACTACGCGAAGCGGATCATCGCGGTCTGGGACGACGTCTTCGACTTCCTCTACGAGGTCGAGCCGCGCTTCCACGACGTCGGCAAGCGGCCGAGGAACCTCATCGACCTCGGGATCTGGGAGCACCACGACGCGTACGACGCGACGTACGCGCGCGCGGGCGAGTGGGGCGAGCGGCGCTGGGCGACCCCCGGCGTCATCCTGGAGGGCGAGCTCATCACGACCGACCTCCACCGGATCAACGCCGGCCTCGAGGAGTTCGTCGATCACTCCTTCTATGACGAGTGGGCCGGCAAGCCGGTGCCGTTCGCGACCGACCCGCTCGGCACGCCCCTGTCGCCGTACCACATGTGGAACAAGGAGACGCTGCCGAAGCCGCAGGGCAGGAGCTGGCGCGAGAAGTACAGCTGGGCGACCTCCCCGCGCTGGGACCGGCAGGTCGTGGAAGCCGGGGCCTACGCCCGGATGTGGACCACCGCCGCGGCGAGGAAGTACCCGGAGAACCCCTTCATCTGGAGCAAGGGCACGAGCCTCGAGATGCTGCTCCCGGCGGCATCGCTCCCCGAGATGCGCTGCGAGTGGCGGATCCCGACCGAGCTGAACGCGATCGAGCGCAACCGCGCGCGCGCCTACGCGCAGGCGTACACCGCGCTCGTCGCGCTGAACAACCTCCTCGCCGCGTACGAGCTGCAGAAGACGGGCGAGACGGCGGTCAGCCGCGACTACGAGATCCCGAAGGGCGAGCGCGTCGGCGTCGGCTTCTGGGGCGCGGGCCGGGGCTATCTCTCGCATCACCTCACGATGGACAAGGGAGCGCTCACGAACTACCAGATCTGCACCCCGTCGACGATCAACGCCTCGCCGGTCGACCCGTTCGGCCAGCCCGGCCCGTACGAGCAGGCGGTCATGAACACGCCGATCATCGAGCAGTTCGCGAAGGGCGGGGACTTCAAGGGCATCGACATCCTGCGCACCATCCGCAGCTTCGACCCGTGCATGCCGTGCACGACGCACATGTACGCCGGCGACGTGACGGTCGTGCGCGAGGTGAACACCTGCGCCTGCGCCCTCGACGACGAGGACGAGGCGGTGCCGGCCGGTGCCCTCGGCTGAGCGCGGCCGCGCGCTCGTCGGCGGCGTCGGCTACCTGAACCTCCGCGACGGCTCGGCCGGGCCGGTCCTCGTCGAGCGGCTCGGCACCTCGCTCGGCCCGGACACGGATGTCGAGGATCTCTCGTACAGCCCGATCGACGTCATGTTCCTGCTGCAGCGCCGGGCGTACGCGCGCGCCGTGTTCGTCGGGGCGGTCTCGCGCGGCGATCCCGCGGGGACCATCCGGATGGCGCGCTGGGATCCGGCGCCCGAGGCGCCCGAGACCGTGCAGGACCGCATCGCCGAGGCGGTGAGCGGCGTCATCAGCCTGGAGAACCTCCTCCGCATCACGCAGCACTTCGGCGCGCTGCCGCGCGAGGTCACCGTCGTGGAGATCGAGCCGGAGGACGAGGGCTGGGGCGAGGGCCTGACCCCCACGATGGCGCGCGCGCTCGACGAGGTCGCGGCACTCCTCCGCGGCGCCCCGGGCGAGGTCGTGCGTGCCTGAGCCCGGAGGCGTGCAGGCGCGCGACGAGGTCCTGCAGGTCATGTACTGGATGCTCGGCGAGGGCATCGCGCACGAGGTCGACGCCTCCTACGTCGCGCGCTTCCTCGTGATCCCGGAGGACGATGTCGCCGCCGCCCTGGCGGGGCTGCGCGACGCACGGCTCGTGCTGCACGGTGCGGTGCCTGGCAGCTACCGGCTCACGAAAGACGGCATCGTCGAAGGGGGTCGCCGCTTCGCCGACGAGTTCCGGGACCTCACGAAGCAGCCGCACGGCGAGTGCGCGCCGGGCTGCTGGTGCCACACGCCGGAGGGCGAGGGGAAGGAGTGCCCCAGCGTGACGCGGGCGGCGGCCGCGCGTGCCTGACCAGCACGACCTCGAGGAGACGCTCGTGCGGCTCGACCGCATCATCGCGAGCGCGGAGGCCGATCCGGACCCCGCGTTCCGCGAGCGCGTCGCGGAGCTCCTCGACACGATCGACGCGGTGCACCGCCGGCTCGTGTGGCGCGTCGGCGAGCTCGTGCACGCAGCGTCGCCGGAGCTCTTCGAGCAGGGCCTCCTCCGGGACGAGACCGCATCGCTCCTCTTCGAGATGTACGGGCTCGTCGCGCCGGACGGGGACGCGGCCCGGGAGGCCCCGGCGGCCGCGCCCCTCGTCTCGCTCGCGGACCTCGAGGCGTCCGTGCCCGTCCCGGTGACCTGGCACGACGCGGCGGACCGCGCGGACCTGCCCGACGGCCGGATCCTCTGGCGCGATGTCGCGGGCGAGCGCGTCGCGCTCCTCGCGAGCGGGGGAGAGCTGCGCGCGTACCGGGACGAGTGCCCCGGCAGCCCGATGCCGATCAGCTCCGGCCTCCTCCGCGCAGGCGAGCTGCACTGCCCGTGGCACGAGTGCCGGTACGACGCGCTCTCGGGACGCCGTCTCGACCGGGATGGGCCCGCGCTCGCCGCCCTTCCGCTCGAGGTCCGGGACGGGGCCGTCCGGGTCGGCGTCCGGCAGCGGCAGGCAGCATGACCGCGGTCATCGCCGGGTTCGGCAACGAGCTGCGCGCCGACGACGGCGCCGGGCTCGCGGTCGTCCGCCACATCGAGCGTGCCGGCATACCTGCCGGCGTGCGCTGCGCGGAGATCGGCATCGGCGGCATCGCGATGCTCCACGAGCTCCTTGCCGGGTGCGAGCGGCTCGTGATCGTCGACGCGGTGCGGCGGGGCGGCGCGCCCGGCACGGTGTACGTGCTGACGCCCCGGCTCGGCGCGGACGCGGGGCATGATGCGCTCGTGGACGCGCACTTCACCGAGCCGTATGCGGCGCTCACGCTCGCGCGCTCCCTCGGCGTGCTCCCGCGGGAGATCCACCTCGTCGGGATCGAGGTCGCGGACACGGACGACCTTTCGCTCGAGCTCACCGCGGCGGTGACCCGCGCCATCCCCATCGCCGCGGAGCGCGCGGTCGCTCTCGCGACCGCGGTCCCGGTGTAGCGGCATGTGCCAGGGGATCCCGCGCCTCGTGCTCGAGTCCGCGAGCGACCGGCTGCGCGTCGACGTCGACGGCGCGGCCCGGTGGATGAAGGCCTCGGAGCGCGTCGCGGGTGCCGCGCCCGGCGAGTACGTCGTCGTGTACGCGGGCGTCGCGATCGAGAAGGTGACGCACGAGGAGGCCGAGGAGCAGCTGCGCTTCCTGCGGGACCTCGAGGCGATGTTCCCCGCCGACGAGGACACGGCGTGACGCTCGCCCACGGCGCCGAGCGATCCATCGCCGGCACGACGCGGTTCGTCCGCTACGCCTTCATGCCGAACCGGCTGCGCTACTGCGGCGGCGACGACAACTCGACGATCCTCCAGTACGCGACAGCGGGGGTGCGCGAGCCCCCGCTCGTCGGCATGCTCCGCAAGTTCACGGGCGCGCTGCCGTACCTCACGCTCATCGCCCGCCGCAACGGCATCGCCGACCCGTTCGACGAGCGGGTGGTCGAGGCGTACTGGCTCGGCAACGAGCTCCTCGAGCGGGTCGAGGCCCGCGACCTGTACGACTCGCTGCGCGAGCGCTACCGCGCGCAGCTGTCCCCGCGGGTCATGGAGAGCGTCGCCGGAAAGGCTCCGGCGGGCGCGCGGCCACATCACAGCTTCCACGTCTTCGACGTCTGGCGCCACGCCGACCGAAGCGGCGGCGACGTCCTCGCGATGCTGGACTCGTGCCGAATCTCGTGGGGCCTCGTGCGCGCGGTCGAGGCGGGGGAGCTGCTCGTCGAGCGGCGCCACCTCGAGCTCCGCGACGGAGCGCTCGCCCTCGGCGCGCCGCGGACCGACCGCGTCACCCGACTCGTCCAGGGGCAGGGCTTCGCGGGCGGCGCCGCGCCGGGGGACACCGTGTCGATCCACTGGGACTGGGTCTGCGAGACCATCGACGACCGCCAGCGCGCGGCGCTCGAACGCTACACGCTGCACCACCTGCGCCTTGCGAACGCGACCCTCTGATACTTTCGCGCCTGAGGTGAGGACATGAGCGGCATCCGACTCGCGCTCGTCGCGGCGACCATCAGCGGGATCTCGATCTTCGTGAACGCGCAGGCCGTGGCGGCGTTCCCGAACGCGACGCTGTTCACGACGCTGAAGAACGTCATCGTCGGCGCGGCGCTCGTGGCCGTGGTGCTCGTGCTGCGGCGTGCGGACGTCCGCCGCCTCGCGCGGCGCCAATGGCTTGGCCTCGCGATGCTGGGCGTCGTCGGCGGCAGCGTGCCGTTCGTGCTCTTCTTCGAGGGTCTCGCCCGGTCGGTGAACGCGCCGGACGCGTCCTTCATCCACAAGACGCTGTTCGTGTGGGTCGCGCTCGGCGCCCTGGCCTTCCTCCCGCGCGAGCGCATCGGCGCCGGTCAGGTCGCGGCCCTTGGCGTCCTCCTCGCCGCCCAGCTCGTGCTCGGCGCGCCGCGCGCCGTGAGCGTCGGGCCGGGCGAGCTGATGGTCCTCGCGGCGACGCTCCTCTGGGCGGCCGAGGTCGTCATCGCGCGGCGGCTGCTGTCGTCGACCTCGAGCGCGGTCGCTTCCGCCGGCCGGATGGGCGGCGGCGCGCTCGTCATGCTCGCGTACGCCGGAACGACCGGGCAGCTCACGCTCGCGCTATCGCCCGTCCAGTGGTCGTGGCTGGCGGTCACCGCGGTGCTCCTCTTCGCGTTCGTGTCGACCTGGTACGCCGCGCTCGAGCGGGCGCCAGCCACCGCCGTCACCTGCGTGCTCACCCTCGGCGCGCCGATCACGGCCGTGCTCTCGCTTGCCGCCGGGCGGGCGCCCTCGCTCCAGCAGCTCGCGGGCTACGCCCTCGTCTGCGTTGCCGTGCTCGCCTTCCTCTCGCTCCCGCGCGCGTCGTCGCTCCTGCGCCGCACGCGAACGGCCGCGGGCGCATGACCGCCGACCTCGTCGGCAAGATCCGCGACATCCCGGACTTCCCCAAGCCCGGGATCCAGTTCAAGGACATCACGACGCTCCTGAAGGACGGTCCGTCCTTCAGGGCGGCGGTCGACGGCCTCCTGCATCAGGTCGGCGACCGCAAGGTCGACGCGGTGGTGGGCATGGAGTCGCGCGGCTTCATCTTCGGCGCGCCGGTCGCCTACGCGCTCGGCGTCGGCTTTGTCCCGGTGCGCAAGCTCGGCAAGCTGCCCGCTGATGTCGTGAGCGTCGAGTACGACCTGGAGTACGGCTCCGCGACGCTCGAGATGCACCGCGACGCGATCGCCCCGGGCGCGCGCGTCCTCATCGTCGACGACCTCCTCGCGACCGGCGGCACCGTCGCCGGGACGATCGAGCTCGTGAAGCAGCTCAAAGGCGAGATCGTCGCGCTCGCCTTCCTCATCGAGCTCACGTTCCTGAAAGGCCGCGAGCGCCTGCAGGGGCACGACATCCTCACCCTCGTCCGCTACTAGCCGGGCCGGGCGCGGGTCGCGCTGCCGCTGACCGGCGCGCGGCCGCCGGTGTACATCGCCCGTCACACGTCCCATCGGATCGTCGGTCACACCGCGTGCTGATGCGCCTGGATGCGCGTTCACGTAGGCATGATCGAAAAGCTGCTCGCACTCTTCATCCACGCGAAGACCGGCGCGATCTCCGGCGTATTCCTCCTCGGCGCGTCGGGCGCCCTCGTCTCGGCGACCACCGAGAACGGCGTCACGACCATCACGATCACGCAGGCATCGCCGAGCCCGAGCGCATCGGCGTCGCCGTCAGCTTCGCCCTCGGCCACGGCCTCGCCGGCGCCGTCGGCATCGGCCTCGCCCTCACCGACGGCCTCTCCGTCCGCGTCGCCGAGCCCGAGCCCGTCGGCGACCCCGAGCGCGTCGCCCTCCGCGGCGCCCGCCGCCCGGGCCTGCGTCGACGCGGTGCAGACCGTCAACGCCGCATTCCAGGACCGGCACACGACCCTCGCGAAGATGCGCTCCGGCAAGAGCGGGCACGGGGACCGTGCCGCGCGCGCCGAGACCGCGGCCGTGCTCACCGTCAAGCGCGCGGACGACATCCTGAAGGCGATCCGCAAGGCCGCGGTACGCTCGATCCACGCGACCTGCCCGTCCTCGCACCATGACGAGGATGACGACGACGAGGACGAGGACGAGGACGAGGACCGCGACGAAGACGAGGACCGCGACGAGGATGACGACCGCGTCCCGTCGGGCGGTCTGCTCTTCACCGGGACGCCGGCGCAGATCGCGACACAGGCCACCGCCGCGATGGACCTCGTCATGCAGGCCATGGCCGCCCAGTCCCCGGTCCCCACCACCTCGCCGGACGACGATGACGACGACGATGACGACGACGACAAGGACAGGAAGCAGAAGGACAAGGCCAAGGGCAAGGACCAGGGCAAGAGCAAGGCGAAGGACAAGAAGCGCTCGTAGCAGCCCCTTTCCCCAGGTACGCGAAGAGCCCTCCCGGACGGGAGGGCTCTCGCATTACAATCACACCGCGCGACCGACACCGGCGGAGGCCCGCTTGGTGCCCCATCAGTCGATGGAGGACACATGACCGCGGCCCCGCTCCTTCCGCAGATCCGCATAGACGAGCGTGCGTCCGTCACGGAGACGCGCGCCTTCCTCGAGCGCGACCGGCTCATGGCCGCCTACGCGCTCGCCGACCTCGATCCTGAGAGCGGCGACCGGGCGCGCTGGTGGCTCGCCCGGCGCGAGGGTGAGGCCGTGGCCTGCGTGCTCCTCGTCGAGATGCTGCCGTTCCGGCCGTGCTTCGCCACGGGCGACAGCGAAGGGCTCTCGGAGATCCTCCGCGAGGGGCTCAAGGAGCCGCGGATCATCGTCGCGGCGCCGGTCCCCGCTCGGCTCGCGATCGAGAGCGTGTACCGCTTCGACCGCTGCGACCGCATGCACCGGATGGCCGTCGACGTGGACACCTTCCGGCCGCGGCGGACGCACACCGCGGTGCGCCTCGGCCCCGAGCGCGTCGAGGATGTGGTCGAGCTGTACGGCAACGCCTCGCGCACGTACTTCACCCCGCGGCGCCTCGCGCGCGAGATCTACTTCGGCGTCTACTTGGGCAACACGCTCGTCGCGGCCGCCGGCACGCACGTCCGCTCGCGCGAGCTCGGCATCGCGGCGGTGGGTAACGTCCTCACGCGCCTCGCCTACCGCAACCGGGGGCTCGCGACGACCTGCACGTCGGCGGTGACCGAGGCCGCGCTCGAGCAGCACCGCGACGTCGTGCTCAACGTCCGCCACGACAACGGCCCGGCCGTCGCCGTGTACCAGCGCCTCGGCTACCGCACGCACGCACCGTTCATCGAGGGGCCCGCGGTGCGCCGCGCCGCCTGGGACCGCCTCACGAAGATATTCGGAAAGAAGGACCACGCCTGATGGCAACAGCTACCGCACCGAAGCACGACGTCGTCGACCTCGGCCTCGCCGAGGCCGGCTCCCGCCGCGTCGCGTGGGCCGGGCGCGAGATGCCCGTGCTCGAGTCGATCCGCCAGCGCGTCGCGAAGGAGAAGCCGTTCCAGGGCCTGCGGATCGCCGCGTGCCTCCACGTCACGACGGAGACCGCGAACCTCGCGATCGCGCTGCGCGACGGGGGCGCGTCCGTCGCGCTCGCCGCATCGAACCCGCTCTCGACGCAGGACGACGCCGCGGCCGCGCTCGTGGCGAACGAGGGCATCGCCGTGTACGCGCGCAAGGGCGAGGACCGCGACACCTACTACCGGCACCTCCAGGCGATCCTCGACACGAAGCCGCAGATCACGATGGATGACGGGGCCGACGTCGTGACCCTGCTCCACACCAGCCGCACCGACCTCGTCGCCGGCGTCCAGGGCGGCACCGAGGAGACGACGACGGGTGTCATCCGCCTGCGCGCGATGGCGTCGGAGGGCGTGCTGCGCTACCCGATCGTCGCGGTGAACGAGGCGCAGACGAAGCACATGTTCGACAACCAGTACGGCACCGGCCAGTCCGCGATCGACGGGCTCCTCCGCGCCACGAACATCCTCCTCGCCGGCAAGACCGCGGTCGTCTGCGGCTACGGCTGGGTCGGTCGCGGCGTCGCCGAGCGCCTCCGCGGCATGGGCTCGATCGTCGTCATCTGCGAGGTCGACCCGCTCCGCGGGCTCGAGGCCGCGATGGACGGCTACCGGGTGATGACCGTCGCCGAGGCGACGAAGATCGGCGACATCTTCTTCACCGCCACCGGCAACCTGAACGTGATCGGCCGGCCGCACTTCGCCTCGATGAAGGACGGCGCGCTCCTCGCGAACGTCGGGCACTTCAACGACGAGATCGAGCTCGGAGCGCTCGCGGAGATGGCGAGCGGCCACCGCGAGATCCGCCCGTTCCTCGAGGAGTTCACCCTCCCGGGGCGCAAGGTCTTCGTCCTCGCCGAGGGCCGCCTCTTGAACCACGCGGCGGCAGAGGCGAACCCCGCCGCGGTCATGGACATGAGCTTCGCGAACCAGGTCCTCTCCATCGAGTACCTCCTCCGGCACGGCAAGGAGCTCGAGCCGAAGGTGTACGCCGTCCCGCGCGAGCTCGACGAGGAGATCGCCCGCCGCAAGCTCGCCGCGATGGGCATGCGCATCGACCAGATGACCGAGGAGCAGCGCGTGTACGCGAACTCCTGGAAGGCAGGGACGTAGTGACGACGAGCTTCCAGTCCGCCGAGCGGCTGCTCTTCACGAGCGAGTCGGTGACCGAGGGCCATCCCGACAAGCTCTGCGACCAGGTCTCCGACGCGGTCCTCGACGAGATCCTCGCCCACGACCCGAACGCCCGCGTCGCCTGCGAGACGGCCACGACGACGGGCACGGTCATCGTCGCCGGCGAGATCACGACGAGCCACTACGTCGACGTGCCGCAGCTCGTGCGCGATGTCGTGAAGGACATCGGCTACACCGACGCGGACTACGGCTTCGACTACCAGACCTGCGGGGTCCTCTCCGCCATCAAGCCGCAGTCGCCGGATATCGCGAAGGGGGTCGACGAGTCGCTCGAGGCGCGCGAGGGCACCGACCCTCACGAGCTCGGCGCCGGCGACCAGGGGATGATGTTCGGCTTCGCGGTGCGCGAGACCGAGGAGCTCATGCCGCTCCCGATCACGCTCGCGCACCGCCTCGCGCGGGAGCTCGCGGTCGCGCGCAAGACCGGCAGCCTCCCCTGGCTCCGGCCGGACGGCAAGACGCAGGTGACGGTCGAGTACTCGCGCGGCGTGCCGAAGCGCGTGCACACGGTCGTGGTCGCTGCCCAGCACGACCCCGAGATCCAGCACGCACGCATCACGGAGGAGATCACCGAGCAGGTCATCCGCCGCGCGATCCCTGCCGAGCTCTTCGACAAGGAGACGCGCGTGCTCGTGAACGGCACGGGCATCTTCGTCATCGGCGGCCCGATGGGCGACGCCGGGCTGACCGGCCGGAAGATCATCGTCGACACCTACGGCGGCTACGCGCGCCACGGCGGCGGCGCGTTCAGCGGCAAGGACCCGACCAAGGTCGACCGCTCCGGCGCCTACGCGGCGCGCTACGTCGCGAAGAACGTCGTCGCCGCAGGGCTCGCTGACCGCTGCGAGATCCAGATCGCGTACGTCATCGGGGTGGCCCACCCGGTCTCCATCAACGTCGAGACCTTCGGCACCGGACAGGTCGGCGACGATCGCATCAACGCGCTCATCCGCGAGCACTTCGACTTCCGGCCGCAGGCGATCATCGAGCGGTTCAAGCTGAACCGCGCGATCTACCGCCAGACCGCTGCCTACGGGCACTTCGGCCGGCCCGACCTCGACCTGCCCTGGGAGCGCACCGACCTGGCGGACACCTTTCGCAGCGCGACCGGCGCGAAGGTGAAGGCCGCCACGAACAGGTAACTTCACCGGCCGGTCGCCGGGCTGGCATGGCGTGTGCCCCCTGCTGAGGAGACCTTCGAAACAAGGGGGAACGCAGATGAGTGAAGTGACCGCGGTCGCAGAGCGGCCGCGCGGGACATCCTGGATGAGCGTCATCGGCGGCTGGATCGCGTCCGTCGGCATGGCGGCGCTGCTCGCGCCGCTCGCTGCCGGCGCCGTCGCGGCGCGGGGTGGCCTGCCGAGCGACATCTCGCTCGCGGTGCCGGTCGTCCTCGCCGTGATGCTCGCGTACCTCGTCGGCGGCTACGTCGCCGGGCGCATGGCGGGCTACGCCACGAGCTGGCACGGGCTGATGACCGCCTTCTTCGGCCTCTTCGTCGTGCTCGTGGCGATCCTGGTCGGTGTCGCCGCGGAGCGCGGCTACCTCGGTGACGTCCGCATCGGCGGGCTCGACGGCACGTACGCCTGGGGCTTCGGCCCGACGACGGTCGGCGACGCCCTTACCTTCGGCGCGATCATCGGCTTCCTCGCGACGATCTTCGCCGGCTGGCTCGGCGGGCTCCTCGCTCCGAGCCGGCGCTACGTCCGCGCCGCACACGCCGCACACACGGTGGCCCCGGCGCCCGTCCGCACGGTCGAAGAGAGGACCGTGGTCCGCGAGCCGGCCGCACGGCGCTCGTCGTTCAAGCTCCTGCCGAGCGTCGGCCGCAAGGGCGGCGAGCGCGTCGAGCGCGAGACCCGCCTGGAGGACGACACGGCGGTCGTCGAGCGTCGCATCGAGGAGCACCGCCGCTAGCCCCGCCCTCAGGGCATCGCGCGCGGAGCCCCGGCCCCGGCCGGGGCTCCGCCATGTCATCGCGGCATGCGGTTTGCCTTCTCCTCGGTCGGTGGCCTCTCTGACCAGGACGCTCACGCGCTTCGGCCTGCCCGACGACCTGGGCGGTGTCTTCATCAACCTCGTGCTGCGGCTGCTCCTCGTCGCGTTCACGATCGACTCGCTCGTGAACGCCGGCGACGAGCGCTTCGCGGGCAAGGCCCTCGGACCGCGCAACCTCGCGATCCTGTTCGGGTTCGCGATGCTCTTCCCGGTGCTCTTCCGCTTCACGAAGCAGTGGAAGCAGTACCCCTGGTGGTTCGACGCCGGATACCTCTCCATCTTCTTCCTGGACATGGCGGGCAACTCCGTGAACGCGTACAACACGCGCCCGGGCTTCGACCTGCTGCCGCACTTCTACGGCCCGGGGATGCTGGCGGTCGTCCTCATGGGCGCGTTCGCCATCGGACCGCTCGCGGCGGCGGGCTTCGCGACGATGCTCCACGCCCTCCTCGAGGTGCAGGAGATCTACGGCGACCACTTTCTCGGCACGAAGAACGTGCGCGACATCATGGACACGGCGAACGACCTCATGGCCGGGATCGTCGGCGCGACCCTCTTCGTCCTCGTATACAAAGGGACCGAGTGGTACCACCACAGGCGGGCCCGCCCGAGGCGGGCGGCAAAGCGCAGGAGCTGATCGCCGAGGACATCGCGCAGCGCCCGAAGATCCGCCTCGACATGCACACGCACACGGAGTACTCGCCGGACAGCCGCACGACGCTCGCGCGGTTCGCGGCGGCGGCGAAGGCCGCGGGACTCGGGGCCGTCTGCGTGACCGATCACAACACCGTGGCGGGTGCGCTCAGGCTCCGTGAGATGGACACGGGATTCCGCGTCGTCGTGGGGGAGGAGATCTACTCGCTCGACGGCGAGATCGTCGGACTGTTCCTCGAGGAGGCCGTCCCGCCACACCTCCCCGCGTCGGAGACCATGGATCGCATCCACGCCCAGGGCGGGCTCGTGTACATCCCGCACCCGTTCAGCCGCAACCGGCTGCGGCACATGAAGATCGAGCAGCTGAACGCCCTCGTCGACAAGATCGACGCGGTCGAGGTCTTCAACGCGCGCGAGATGTCGAAGACGAGCAACGCGAAGGCGCTCGCGTTCGCGGTCGCGCACGCGAAGCCGGGCGGGGTCGGCAGCGACTCGCACCGGCGGAGCGAGCTGGGCCGCGCCTACGTCGAGGTCGCGGACTTCACGAGCCCGGCCGAGCTGCTCGAGGCGCTCCGCCAGGGCACAGTGACCGGCAAGCTCTCGGGGATGTTCATGCACGTGCGCACCTGGGGCGATGCCGCGACGAAGGTCGCGATCCGGCTCCTCCGCCGGACGCGGGGCGGCTAGCCGGCCGGCGCGTAGACCGCGAGCGCGCCCGGCCGGCAGGTGAAGGTCATCGGCAGCGCGCCCACGACCTTGCCGTCCGCGTGCACCGGCAGGGGCTCCGCGCTCCGCAGCTCGATCGTGCTGCCCTGATAGGTGATCGGTGGCGTGGTGTGCTCGCCGGTGCGCCACAGTCCGACGAGCGAGCGCAGCAGCGTGAAGCGGCCCATGCGCGCGTACACCGCGACCTCGAGCCTGCCGTCGTCCATCCTCGCGTCGGGGACGATCGGGAACGACCAGAGGTAGTACGGGCTGTTCGCGACGAGGATCTGGAAGACGCGGTGCGCGTGCTCTCTGCCGTCGACGACGACGGTCACGCGGTGCGTGCCCTGCGACGCCGCGCGCCAGAGACGGCGCAGCGCGTGCATCTTCTTCCCGCGCTCGGCGAGGCGCGCCGCGCCGAAGACGTGCGCGTCGAGCCCGATGCCGGCTGTCTCGTAGAAGACCTTCTCGTGCCCGCCCGCCTCCCCGACGTCGCACCTCACGACGTGGCGCGCCGCGATCACCTCCACGGCCTCCTCCGCTTTCAGCGGGATGCCGAGCCCGTTCGCGATGTTCATGAAGCTGCCGTACGGCAGGATCCCGAGGACGACGCCGGTGCCGAGCAGCCTGCCCGCCGCCGGCTGCACGGTCCCGTCACCGCCCGCGACGAGGCAGGCCTCGAACTTCTCCTTCACCGCCGCCTCGGCAAGGTCGGCCGCGGTCGGGCCCTCGGCGCCGGTCTCGCGGACGTCGAGCTCGAAGCCCGCCTCGCGCAGGCGATCGAGGATCTTCGGGAGCTCAGCGGGGTCGGAGTGGCGGCCGCCCGCGGCCGGGTTGACGACGCAGAGGGCGCGGACGGTCCGGCCGGTCAGAAGGGAGCGCCGGTGACCGCGACGTCGTCCACGTCCACATTCTGCTGCCCCGCGCAGGTCGGCGACGGCGCAAGCAGCCGAGTACGATCGGCCGCGATGGCCGTCGCCGCGCCCGCTGCGAGCCGCGCGCGGTCCGCGACGGCGCCCGCGGTCCGCGTCCTCGCGGCCGTCGGGGCGGCCGGGATCGTCGTCGGAGTGCCGCTCGGCCTGCTTGGCCGCGCGATCATGAAGGTGGGCGCTGTGGCGGCCGGGCCGACGGTGGTCGGCGTGCACACGTCGGCCGGGAACGTCGTCGGCGACTTCACGCTGGACGGCACTGCCGCGCTGGTCCTGTTCTCGGGGATCCTGCCGTCGATCGGGCTCGGGCTCCTCTACCTGGCGATCCGGCCGCTCCTCCGGCCGCACGGTGGCTGGCGCGGAGCGGCACTCGGGGTCTATGCGCTCGCGCTCGCGGGACCATTCGTGCTCGAGCCCGGGAACAACGATTTCGTGCGGTTCGGTCCGCCCGCCCTGAACGTCCTGATGTTCGCGCTGCTGTTCATCGTCGCCGGGGTGGCCATCGCACCGCTGGTCGATGCGTCCCTTCGTATCGCGTCCGATCCGTCGCGCGCGCAGACCGCGGTCCTGGCCGCGGGCCTTCTGCTTGCCGTCCTCGTCCTGCTGGCCATGACCGCGACCGGGCTCGGTGTCGCGTTGGCCCTCGCGACGGGTGATCACGACGACCTGGGTCTCTCTGTGGCGCTCATCTCCTGGAGCGCGGCCGCGGGCCTCGCGACCCGGGTGCAGGCCCTGCGACCGTTCGCGCTCGTGGCGCTCGCTGCGCTCCTCGCCGTGGGCACGTGGCAGACGATCGGGGCGCTGCGGGTCCTGCTCGCGCTCTCGCTCTGACCGCGGCGCTGGCCGGCGGCCGCCCCGCGCCGCAGCAACGTCCAGGCGCCAGCGCCGGGATCCCGCCCGGGTTCCCGTGAGCGCCGTCACAGTCCGGTACGAGCGATTGACCGGAAGGTACCGGGGGTCGGGCGTGGACCGGGTATTGACACGCGCGTACGACATTCGCGTGCAGGTCAGCCAGACCGCGTACGACCGGTTCACGGTGGCGCTCCCGCCCGCGGACGCGCGCTGCGCGCTCGCGGACAGCGACGTCGCGGCAGAGATCGCGGCGTGGCTCTGGGAGTTCGGCCCGACGCCGGTCATGGCGCTCGTCGACGTGTCCACCGCCCAGCCCGAGTGGCTCGGCGCGTGGCAGGCCGCGAGCGTGCGCGTCCGCTGGGCGGGCGGGTCAGGCGCCGCGATCATCCTCGCGGCGCGCGACGAGCTCGAACGCTTCCTCGCCGACGGCGCACCACACGAGGGCACCACCCTCGTGTGGCCGCGGCGCGGTCCCGCGAAGACGCTCGAGGCGCTCGCGGAGGGCGGCACGGCGTGGCTCGGATCCGTCGACGCGTACGCGCGCGTCGAGAAGGGCGGCGACGTCGTCGAGGTGGTCCAGCAGCCCTAGTCCGCTTGGTAGCCGCTTTGCGGCTCCACGCGTCGCTCGTCGTCATGCCGGAGCTGCGGCTCCGGCCCTCCTCCTCGCTAGCGTGTCGGGCAAAGCCCGGCCTGCGCTCGCGACAGGCCCCGCCGCGGTGTCTAGCCATACTCCGGCGCATGCGGATCGGCCGGTGGGATGTCGAGATCTTCAGCGACGGGACCTTCAAGCTCGACGGCGGCTCCATGTTCGGGGTCGTGCCGAAGGTCCTCTGGGAGAAGCAGAAGCCCGCTGACGCGACGAACCGCGTCGAGATGGACATGAACTGCCTGCTCCTGCGCGACGGCGAGCACGTCGTCGTCGTGGAGACGGGCGCGGGTCCGAAGCTCACCGATCGCCAGCGTGAGATCTTCGGCATCGACCGCCCGCCGGCGCTCCTGGACGAGCTCGCGCAGCGGGGCGTCCGGCCCGACGAGGTGACGCTCGTCATCAACACGCACCTGCACTTCGACCATGCGGGCGGCAACACCTTCCTGCGCGACGGCGCCCCGGTCGCGACATTCCCCAGGGCCTCCTATGTCTTCCAGAAGCTCGAGTGGCAGGACGCGAACGCGCCGAACGAGCGGACGCGCGCCTCCTACCTCGCCCCCGACTTCGCACCGCTCGAGGCAGCCGGTCGCCTCGAGCTCGTCGAGGACTCCACCGAGCTGCTGCCCGGCCTTCGGGTCGACCGCGTGCAAGGTCACACGCGCGGGACGCAGACCGTCCGCGTGACCGGCTCGGGTCAGACGCTCTTCTTCTCGTCCGACTTCATGCCGGACCGGCACCACCTCCCGCTGCCGTGGATCCCGGCCTTCGACCTCTTCCCGCTCGAGACGCTCGAGGCGAAGCGGCTGATCATCCGGCGGGCCATCGACGAGCGCTGGATCGTCGCATTCACGCACGACGTGCCGCGCTTCGGCCGCATCGAGGAGGAGAGCGGCAGGGCGCGCTTCGTCGAGGTATGACCGACCTCCCGCGCTCCGCGTCGACGGTCATCGTCGGCGGCGGCGTCGTCGGCGCGGCAGCCGCGTACTTCCTCACCGACCGAGGCGAGACCGACGTCCTGCTCCTCGAACGCGAGCGGCTCGGCGCAGGTACGAGCGGTGGTGGGCTCGGCGGGATCCGGCACCAGTTCGTCGACGAGCTCGACGTCCGGCTCTCGGTCCTCGCCACGGCGTTCTGGCGCGAGTACGACGCCTTCACGGGAGGCTCGCACGAGTTCCACGAACGCGGCTACCTCTTCATCGCCGACAGCGACGCTGGGCTCCGCTCGCTGCGCGAGCCGCTCCCGCTCTACGAGCGCATCGGCGTCCCGGTCGAGATGGTCTCCCAGGACCGGATCGCCCAGCTCGTGCCCGGCATCCGCGTCGACGATCTCGCTGGCGGCCGCTACTGCGCGCGCGACGGCTACGGCGATCCGCTCGACGCGCTCGCGGGCTTCGCCGCGGCCGCCGTGCTCGAGGGAGCGCGGGTCGCCGAGGGCGTCGAGGTCACCTCGCTCCTCCGCACCGGCGACCGCGTGACCGGCGTGCGCACGGCGACCGGCGACGTGAGCGCCGAACGCGTGCTGCTCGCGAGCGGGGTGTGGACCGCTCCGCTCGCCGCGACCGCGGGCGTCGGCGTGCCGATCTGGCCGTACGCGCGCTCGCTCATGGAGGCGGGGCCGTACCCCTTCCTCTCGCGGATCCCGATGGTCATCGAGCTCGAGTCGGGCTTCCACTTCCGCCCGAAGGGCGCGCAGCAGCGCTTCGCGATGCCGAACCTCACCACCGACGGGTCCGTCGAGAAGGCGCCTGCCGCGCCGCCCGAGGCGTTCGGCCCGCCGCCGCCGCGGCCCGACGTCCCCGCGTCGCTCGAGCCGTGGGTCCGCGCGCGCGCGGCCTGGCGCCACCCGGCCTTCGCGGACATCCGCATCTCGCGCTCGTGGTCCTGCTTCTACGAGATGACGCCGGACGATCATCCGGTCGTCGGCCGCGTCCCCGGCGTCGACGGGCTGTACGTCGCAGCCGGGTTCTCGGGCCACGGCTTCATGCACGCGCCGGCGACCGCCCAGCTCGTCGTCGAGGAGATGCTCGACGGCAGCGCGACCACGCTCGACATCACCGACCTCTCCCTCGACCGCTTCCGGACCGGCCGCCGGCCCTTCACCCCGACGGTCCTGTGAGCGGGAACGCCCCCGCGCGTCCGCGCGTACCGGTGGCGTGACCGTCCTCGCCGCGCTGCGGCTGCCGCTGCTGCACGGCATCACCGCGGCCGCGGTCACGGCGGTCTTCGTCGCGTGGTTCACGCAGAGCGTGCTGCGCGAGGCGGACCTCACCTCGCTCACGCTGAACGTCCTCCTGCGCGGCAGCGACCCGTTCCTCGGGAAGCCGCTCGCGCAGGCGATCCCGGAGGCGCTCGCCCGGAGCCTCGTGCTCGTCGTCGCCGCGCTCGCCGGCGCCGCGCTGCTCGGCGTCGCGGCGGGCGCCGCGTACGCGCTGTCGTCGTCGCGCCTCGTCCGCTCGGTCAGCTGGGGCCTCGGCACGGTCGGCGTGTCGCTCCCATCCTTCTTCTGGGCGATGCTCCTGCAGCTCGTCGTCGTCCTGTGGTTCGTGCGCACCCGCACGACGCTCCTGCCGACGGCCGGCTACGGCCTCGACCAGCACCTCATCCTCCCGGCGATCGCCGTCGGGATGCGCCCCGCGGCGTACCTCTTCCGCACGACCGCGACCGCGCTCGAGGAGGTGCGCCACGGCGACTACGTGCGCTCCGCCCGCGCGAAGGGGCTCATGGAGTCGCTCGTCGCGCGCCGGCACATCTTCCCGAACGCCGCACCCGCGATCTTCGGCGGGCTCGGCCTCGCGACGCGCAGCGCGCTCTCGAGCCTCGCCATCGTCGAGTACGTCTTCGCCTGGAACGGCGCGGGTCTCGGCTTCATCCACGCGGTCGCGAACGGCAAGACCGACTTCGCGGTCGCGACGGCGGTCGGGTTCGCGCTCCTCTTCGCGCTCGTCGGCGTCGTCGTCGGGACCGCCGGGCGGTCGTTCGATCCAAGGATCCCGCGATGAGCACGGACGGCGCGTCGGCCGCGCGTCACGAGCTGTCGCGCGCGCTCACCAACGTGCCGCTCGTCCTCGGCCTGTTCGGCGTGCTCACGATCGGCGTCATCGCGCTCTTCGGCGCGCAGCTCGCGCCGCAGGACCCGCAGGCGCAGCGCGTCCTCGTCTTCTATCCGGGCGGACGCTTCGAGGCGCCGCCGACGCCACCGGACGAGCTCTTCCTGCTCGGCACGGATCCGCTCGGGCGGGACCAGGTCTCGCGGCTCCTCTGGGGCGCTCGGCTCACGCTCGGCGCGACGCTCCTCGGGCTCGCCGGCCGCGCCGCGCTCGGGCTCCTCGTCGGCGTCCTCGCGGGCTGGCGCCGCGGCCACGTCGACACCGCGCTCACCTGGCTCACGAACGCGGTCGCCGGGTTCCCGCAGCTCATGCTCGCGCTCCTTATCGCCGTGGCGCTGCGCGAGCACGGCTTCTTCGGCTTCGTGGTCGCGCTCGCCTCCGTCGGCTGGGCCGAGGTCGCGCAGTTCGTACGCGGCGAGGTCATCCGCATCCGCGCGTCGGCGTACGTCGAGGCCGCGCGGGCGCTGGGCGCGAGCGGGCTCTCCGTGCTCCGGACGCACGTGCTGCGGAACCTCGCGCCGCAGCTCGCGGGCGTGTTCGCGCTCGAGGCGGGCTCGGTCCTGCTGCTGCTCGCGGAGCTCGGCTTCATCGGCCTCTTCATCTCGGGAGGCGCCTTCTACGTGGACGATTCGAACCGGCCGATCCTGCCGATCCGCGACCGCGCCCCGGAGTGGGGCCAGATGCTCGCGGGCGTTCGTCAGTACGCCTTCAACCAGCAGTACGTCGCGTTCATCCCGGGCGTGGTCGTCGTCTGCGCGGTCTTCGCGTTCAACCTGTTCGGCGAGGGCCTGCGCAGCGCGAGCGATCCCTTCGGCCCGAAGCGGCTCTCGCCGCGGACCCTCGGTGCGGTCGGCCGCGGGCTCGGCGCGCTCGCGCTCGTCGGGATCGTCGGCTACGGCGTCGTCACGGCGCGGTCGGGCGAGATCTCGTTCACCGACGCGATGCGGCAGTCACGCGAGGCCGCGCAGCGCCTGCAGCCGGGCTGGGACATGGTCGCCGGCGTCGTGCGTTTCCGCGCCGGGAGCCACGCGCTCGCGAAGCCCGAGAAGATCAACTTCTACTTCCGCGAGCCGAATGGGCCGACGATCCTTCGCGTCGGATTCGTCGACGCGGACCCGAACGCGATGGAAGTGAAGATGTACGACGCGGAAGACGATCTGCCGTTCGCGAGCTACCGCCCGATAGGCGATCCCGTCGCCGCGTGGGACGAGGCGCTTCGTCACGCCGAGGAGCGCGGCGGACGTAATTACCGCGCCGCGAACAACGAGTGGACGGTACGCGTCGCCCTCGTGGACGAAGCGGAAGATCCCGGCCTCAAGTACGCCGTGACGTACTCGCGCCGCGTGATCGGCAGCGGGACGATCACCGGCGTGCGGGTCGCGACGGATGCGGTGACCGGCGACATCCGCGGCCAGAACGAGCTCGGCGACGCGACGCGCCTAGCGAGCCAGGCGCTGGGCGGACCGGTCCAGCTCTCGCGCGCGAGCGCGTTCTGGCGCTGGCAGCCGCCGCCGGCACCCTCGCCTCTCGCCGCAGGAGCGCAGCGGCCGAGCGGACGCTCGTACACATTCGTTCGCCGCGACGCGCCCGCCGACCTGCGGACCGCGACCGTGAGCTACGACGCGTTCTCGCAGAGCGGCGCGCCGACCGTCAGCGTCTTCTCCCAGCAGGTGCGGCCGGTCGTCCTCGCCGAGCCGATCGACCTCGTGGTCGCGTTCCAGCGTGTCGAGGATGCTGGCGGCCGCGAGCTGCGCCTCGGTTGGGAGCGCGCGCGACGGGCGTGGTCCGTCGATGCGTCGACCGGCCTGCGCGACGGCGCGGCCATCGTCAACGTGACGTACCTCGCTCAGGACCCGAGCGACCGCGCACAATTTCGGTATGACCCGCGGAACGGCATGGTGACCAAGCTGTGATGAGGCGGCTCGCCCTCTGCGCGGTGCTCGGCCTCGCCCTCACGTCGTGCGACCTCTTGCCGACGGCGGTCGACACGTTCCCCGAGCCGTGCCCCGACGAGAATTTCGGGCAGGGCGAGGGCTACGACCGCGCCGCGCGCGACTGCCTCTGGAAGGCGTACACGGAAGGGAAGGCCGCGTCCTTCAAGACCACGAGGATCACGCAGCAGCGCGATCCCATCGTCACGCGCGTCATCGTCCGCCCCGGCGGGCGCGTCGAGGTCTTCTACGACAACTCGCTCGACACGTTCAGCAACGAGCGCGGCAAGTACGAGCTCACCTGCACGAAGTTCCAGCGCAGCGTCGACCCCGGCAGCGAGCGCGTGCGCTTCCTCGCCGACAGCTGCCGCGGCGGCGCCATCCGCGCCCTCGTCTTCTGATCCGACGGGGCATGGGGCCGGCACTGCGCCTCTGGGCTGCCGGCGCGCTGGCGTCGGTCGCGGGCGTGGGCGTCATGCTCTTCGCGCCGCTGCTCGGGCTGTTCGCGGCCATCCCGCTCTGGGTCGCGGTGCTCTCGCGGCGTCCGCGGCTGGCCGGGGCCGCCGGGCTGCTCTTCGGCGTCGGCCTGATCTCGGTGCTCGGCTGGTACGACGGGCAGCGGCGATGCGTGCCGCCTGGATGCACGTTCGGGAACAACGACGCGCAGCTCGCGATCGCCTGGACGGCGCTCGCAGGTGGCGTCGCGCTCACGGCACTGGCCGCACGCGATGCGCGGCGGGCCTCAGGCGGCGGCTGAGGCCTCCGCCGACGTCGCTGGCCGGCGGCGCGTCGCGATGCGCACGCCGAGCAGGATGACGGCGCCGCCGACGAGCTGGAGCGGGGCGGCGCGCTCGCCGAGGATGAGCGCGGCGAGGATGAGCGTCCCGATCGGCACGAGGTAGCTCGTCATCGCACCGAGCCCCGCGCCGAAGCGGCGCACCGCCCAGTAGAAGAGGACGAAGCCGATGACCGTCGCGAACACGACGAGATAGCCGATCGAGAGCCAGGCCTGCGCCGGCCAGGACGGCACGTCTGCGTAACCGTGCTCGAGGAACCCGAGCGGGAAGAGCATCGCGGATCCCATCAGCGCGGAGAGGCCGACGACACCGAGCGGCGAGCCGGTGCGCAGCGTCACCGTGCCGATGACGCCGTAGACCGCCCAGCACGCGGCGCCCGCGACCTGCAGGAGGTCGCCGATGAGCCGCTCGTTGCTCACGCCCGCGGTGAGCGTGCCGCCGGCGACGATCACGAGCGCGACGCCGATGGCCGACACGACGAAGCCGATCAGCTTCTCGCGCGTGAGCCGCTCGCCGACGGTCGTCGCGAGGACGGCGGTGAGGACCGGGACGAGCGTCGGCACGATGAGGCCGGCGTCGGAGGCGGGCGCCATCGTCAATCCGACGAAGACGAACGCGTTGTAGCCAAAGACACCGAACGCGGCCGAGAGCGCGATGAGGCCGAGCCGCTCGGTGCCGAGCCGTGCTCCGGTGAAGCGGGCGATCGCGAGGAGCAGGAGGCCCGCGATCGCGAAGCGGATCGCCGAGAGCTCGAGCGGCGGGACCGCCATCACGCCGAGCTTGCTCGCGATCCAGCCGCCGCTCCAGCAGAGCGCGACGACGCCGTACACGAACGGAGTGAGCAGGGAAGCGGGCACGCACCGAAATCGTGACACGACGGCACTGGGTACGATTCTGGCGTGCCCCGACGCGTCCTCATCACGGGGATCACCGGTTTCGCCGGCAGCCATCTCGCCGAGCACGCCGTCGCGAGCGGCGATGAGGTGCACGGGCTCGCCTTCGAGGAGCCGCCGTACCCGAACCTCGGCGCGATCGCGCCGGACGTGCGCATCCACCGCGGCGACCTGAGCGATCCGGCGTCGGTGCGCGATGCCGTGAGCGCCGCGCGGCCGGACGTGATCGTCCACCTCGCAGGGCAGGCCGTCCCGTCGCTCGCGGCGCAGGATCCCCAGGCGGCGATCCGCGTGAACGTCCTCGGCACGTCGAGCGTCGTCGAGGCCGCGCGGCCTGAGGGCGTGCGCGTGGTGTTCGCGTCGACGGCCGAGGTGTACGGCGTTCCCGACGGCCCGGCGCGGGAGGACGCGCCGCTGCGCCCGCCGAACGCGTACGCGGCGACGAAGGTCGCGGCCGAGGCGCTCGTGCGCACGCTGCCCGAGGCGGTCATCCTGCGGCCGGTGAACCAGGTCGGCCCGCGCCAGCACCCCGCGCTCGCGGCGTCGGCCTTCGCGCGCCAGATCGCGCTCGCGGAGCAGGGTGCCGCCGAGCCCGTCATCCGGCACGGCCGCCTCGACGCGAGCCGCGACATCATCGACGTGCGCGACATGGCGCGCGCGTATCGCCTCGCGGCGGAGCTCGACGGCCGGCAGACGCTCAACGTCGGCAGCGGGAACGCCGTGCGGATGCAGGAGCTCTTCGACATGCTTGTCGCCATGTCCCGCGTCCCGCTGCGCACCGAGCTCGACCCGGAGCGCGTGCGTGCGGGCGATCCCGCGACGGTGAGCGTCGACAGCACTGCATTCCGCGTGCGGACCGGGTGGAAGCCGGAGATCGAGCTCCGCCGCTCGCTCGCCGACCTGCTGGAGCACTGGCGCGCACGCGTGCGCACCGGGACGGCACTCGCGCGTGCCTAGCCGCATCACGTTCGGGACCGACGGCTGGCGCGCGCGCATCGCCGACGCGTACACCTTCGACGCGGTGCGCGTGTGCGCGAACGCCGTCGCCGAGTGGATCGCGGGGCAGGGCGCCTCGGAGCAGGGCGTCGTCATCGGCTACGACCGCCGCTTCGCTTCCGAGCACTTCGCCGCGGCCGCGGCCGAGGTCTGCGCGGCGCGCGGCGTCCGCGTGCACCTCGCCACCGCCGCGGCGCCGACGCAGTCGTTCTCCTGGGCGACGATGCGGCGCAAGGCGAAGGCCGGGATCGTCATCACCGCGAGCCACAACCCCTGGTACGACAACGGCTTCAAGGTCAAGTCGGAGACCGGAGCGGCGGCTGGACCCGAGCTCATCCGCGCGCTCGAGGCGATCATCGGCCCGCTCGAGGACACGCCGGAGAAGGTGCAGCGCATGCCGCTCGCCGATGCCGAGGCGAAGGGTCTGGTCGAGCGCTTCGATCCGGCGCCCGACTACCTCGCGCGCGTCGCCGAGCTCTTCGACCTCGAGGCGTTCCGCGGCGCGGGGTACACGCTCGTGTGCGAGTCGCTCTTCGGCTCGGCGGCGGGGTACTGGGGCCGGCTGCTCGGCGGCGGGCGCACGAAGGTCATCGAGCTCCACAGCGAGCGCAATCCGTATTTCGGCGGCGTCAACCCCGAGCCGATCCCGCCGAACATCGACGAGTTCCTGGCGCGCATCCCGCGCGAGAAGGCGGACGTCGGCCTCGCGGTCGACGGCGACGCCGACCGCGCCGGTCTCGGCGACGAGAAGGGCGGCTTCGTCACGACGCTCACGCTGTACGCGCTCCTCATGTGGTACCTCTGCGAGGTGCGCGGCCTCCGCCAACCCGTCGTGAAGACGGTGAACATGACCTCCATGGTCGACCGCCTTGGCGAGCGCTACGGCGTGCCCGTCCACGAGGTGCCGGTCGGCTTCAAGTACATCGGCCCGAAGATGCAGGAGACCGGCGCGATGATGGGCGGCGAGGAGTCCGGCGGCTTCGGCTTCGCGATGCACCTGCCCGAGCGCGACGGCATCGTGGCCGACCTCTTCTTCCTCGACTTCATGCTGAAGACGAAGAAGAAGCCGACGCAGCTCATCTCGGAGCTCATGGCGCTCGCCGGTCCCTCGCACTACCTCCGTCGTGACCTGCACCTCGACCGCGCGACGTACGACGCCGCGAAGCCGCGGATCATGGAGCGGCTGCGGAGCGCGCAGCCGCGCGAGCTCGGTGGCGTCGGGGTGCAGCGGATCGTGCAGCTCGACACGAAGGACGGGACGAAGTTCTTCCGCGAGGACGGCTCGTGGCTCCTCCTGCGGCTCTCCGGCACGGAGCCGCTCGTCCGCGTGTATGCCGAGACCCGCGACCCCGCGCACGTTGACCCGTTGCTCGACATCGGGCAGAAGATGGTGGAGAGCTGAGAGTGGAGAGCTGATGGACACGAGCGTCATCGAGACGGTCGAGGCGATCCGCGCGGCCGACCCCGGAGACATGCTGACGCGGATCAAGGAGCTGCCGAAGCAGGTCCGCGACGCCTGGGCGATCACCCGCAAGGCCCAGCTCCCGCCGCACTACGGCGACGTGCGCAACATCGTCGTCGCGGGCATGGGCGGCTCGGCGATCGGCGGCGACCTGGCGGCCGGGCTGCTGCTCGGCGAGCTGAAGGTCCCGATGGCGGTCCACCGCGACTACGGCCTCCCGGCGTATGTCGGGCGCGACACGCTGCTCATCGCATCCTCGTACTCGGGCAACACCGAGGAGACGCTCACCGGGCTCGAGGAGGCGAAGAAGCGGGGCGCGAAGGTGCTCTGCCTCACGACCGGCGGGAAGGTCGCGCAGATCGGTCAGGCGAACGGCTACCCCGTGATCACGTTCTCGTACAGCGCGCAGCCGCGCGCGGCGCTCGGCTACTCCCTCGGGCTCGTGCTCGGCGTGCTCGGCCGGCTCGGGTTCACGCGCGATCTCTCCGGCGAGATCGAAGCGGCGCTCGCCGACGTCGCGAAGCTCGAGGAGCGTGTCCACGAGGGCGCGCGCACGAACGACGCGAAGAAGCTCGCGCAGGAGCTCGCCGGGCGCGTGCCCTTCATCTATGGCGTCGGCGTCATGGGCGTCATGGCGCGACGGGTCAAAGGGCAGTTCAACGAGAACGCGAAGAACTGGGCGGCGTTCGACGTCCTGCCGGAGCTGAACCACAACGCGGTCGTCGGCTTCCCCGAGCCGAAGGTCGCGCGCGACGCGCTCTCCGTCCTCCTGCTCCGCAGCGAGCACGACAACCCGCGGAACCAGATCCGCTGGGACGTCACGAAGGAGCTCCTCGACCGCGCCGGCGTCCCGCACCACACGCTGCGCTTCCCCGGCTCGTCCGCGCTCTCAGAGGTCCTGCAGATGACGTACTTCACGGACTACCTGACCTTCTATGTCGCGCTGCTGAACCGGGCCGATCCGTCGCCCGTCACGTCGATCGACTACCTGAAAGACCGCCTGGCCAAGGCGTGAGCGCGAGAGCGCTCGACCGGACCCGATGACAGCGTTCGCGTACTGCCCGCGCGACGGGACGGCGCTCGTGCCGACGCGGATCGACGGCCGCGACCGCCCGGCCTGCCCGACCTGCGGCTTCGCGGACTTCATGCACGTCCAGATCGGCGCGAACTGCATCGTCGAGCGCGACGGCGCGGTGCTGCTCATCCGCCTGAACTACGGACCGCGGAACGGCCAGTGGGCGCTCCCCGGCGGTCTCGTCGAAGGCGACGAGACCCCGGAGCGCGCAGCGATCCGGGAGACCGAGGAGGAGACGGGCTACCGGGTCGCCCTCGACGGGCTCATGTCGATGTGGATGCGGCCGGGCTTCCCGATCCTCGTCGTGAACTACCGCGCCCACATCACAGGCGGCGAGCTCCGTGTCGCGCCGGACGAGGCGTCTGAGGCGACGTTCTTCCCGAAAGAGCGCCTTCCGGCCCTCGAGGAGCTCGCCTGGCCATCCACCGCGCACGGCCTCGACGCGTGGCGCGCGTACGAGCCGCCGCGGCCCTGACGCTACCAGGAGCGGGCGCAAATTCGACCGGCCTAGACTCGCCGCAGCCGGTCCGGCGACGTGCGAATAACGGTCGGAGGGCGTTCATGTACTCGAGCCTCATCTCCATGGTCGAGAAGGCGAAGCGTTATGCCTCGGAGCCCGAGCGGGTCAGCGTGCACGGTCTCGAAGTGCGGTTCCGCGGCAACAACGACACCCATACGGTCTCGCTCCACGGTGATGAATGGTCCTGCGAGTGCGATCACTTCAGCGTCCACGGCCTCTGCGCCCACGTCATGACCCTGCAGCGCATGTTCGAGCCGAACCTGTCCGAAGCGCAGCGCTTCACGCAGGAGCGGGTCACCGCCTAGGCATCGCGCACAACTTCATACGCGGCCTGTGAGCGAAGCCGGTGAGATTCCGGCAGGGTCCCGCCACCGTCACGGACCGATGGTCCGAACTCGGGTCGCCTCACCTGCCGCACGCGGCCAAAACACCTTCGCGAGAAAGGGTGAGGTCAGATGCGTGCTCTGTTCGTCGCGTTCGCGGTCCTCCTCTCCGCCGCCTGCGGCCCGGCTCCCGCCTCCATCCCCGCCGCGACCCCCTCCGCCTCGCCGTCGCCCGCCGTCGTCACGGACTTCCAGGGACGGACCGTCCAGCTGCCCCGCTCGGTCAGCCGCATCGTCTCGATCGGCGCGTCGAACACCGAGTTCCTCTTCGCCCTCGGCGCCGGCGACCGCGTGGTCGGCGTCGACGACTTCTCCGACGAGCCGCCAGCCGCGTTGCAGAAGGAGAAGGTGGGTGGGGTCAAGGTGAACCTCGAGAAGGTCACCTCGCTCCGTCCAGACCTCGTCGTGACGATCAAGTTCAGTGACGGGACGGTCGAGCGGCTCGCCGCGGGCGGCGCGGTGGTGCTTGTCGTCGATCCGCAAGGGCTCGGCGACGTCGCGCGGAGCGCGACGCTCATCGGCCAGGCCGTCGGTGCGGACGGGAAGAAGCTCGCGGACGACATCACGAAGCGGCTCCAGGCCGTGAGGGAACGCAGCTCGGCGATCGCCGCGAAGCCGCGCGTCTTCCATGAGGTCGACGCGACCGATCCCGCGAAGCCGTTCACGGTCGGCCCGGGCTCATTCGTGCACGACCTCATCGAGCTCGCGGGCGGCGTGAACGTCGCGGCGCGCGCGGGAAGCCCGTACCCGCAGCTCTCCGCCGAGGAGCTCGTGCGCGCGGATCCCGAGGTCATCGTCCTCGCGGACGCCGACTATGGCGTCACGCCGGAGCAGGTCGCCTCGCGGCCGGGCTGGTCCGGGATGGCGGCGGTGCGCAGCGGGCGCATCCACCCGATCTCCGCGAACCTCGCGAGCAGACCGGGCCCCCGCGTCGGCGAGGCGGCGGAGGCGTACGCGAAGCTGCTCCACCCGACCGTCTTCCGGTAGTGCGACCCGCGGCCGCGCTCGCCGGGCTCGGGGTCGCGCTCGCCGGCAGCGCGCTGCTCGGCGTGCTCGCGGGCGCGGTCGCGGTCGGGCCGGGCGACGTCGTCGCCGCGCTGGCCGGCGGCGCGGATGCACCGACGACCGCGATCATCCGCGAGCTCCGCCTGCCTCGCGTCATCGCCGCGGCGCTCGTCGGCGGCGCGCTCGGGGTCGCCGGCGCGCTGCTTCAGGGTCTTCTGCGCAACCCGCTCGCGGATCCGTACGTCACCGGCACCTCGGCCGGCGCCGCGCTCGGCTCCGTCGCGTCCGTCGCGGCCGGCGCGCCCGCGCTCGTCACGCCTCTCGCCGCCTTCGCCGGCGCCCTCGCATCCGTCGCGGTCATCTGGCGGCTGGCGCGCATCGGCGGCCGCACGACCGTCCTCACTGTGCTCCTCGCGGGGATCGTCATCTCCTCGTTCGCCGGTGCGGTCGTCACGCTCCTCATCGTCGCGAGCGACCGGCTCGCGCTGCGCCTCCGTGCGGTCCTCGACATCCTCGTCGGCGGCGTCACCTCGCGCAGCGCGGCCGAGCTCGCCGTCGCCATCGCGATCGTCGCCGGCGCGACGGTGTGGGCGCTCGCGCTCGCCCGCCGGCTCGACGCCTACGCGTTCGGCGAGGAGACCGCGGCCACGCTCGGCGTCGACACGGACCGCACGACGGCGTCGGTGCTCGTCGTCACCGCGCTGCTCACGGGTGCCGCGGTCGCGCTCTCCGGGCTGGTGAGCTTCGTGGGCCTCGTCATCCCGCATGCGCTGCGTCCTGTCGTCGGCGCGCGCCACGCCGTGCTCGTGCCGGCGTGCCTCCTCGGCGGCGCAACGGCGCTCGTGCTCGCGGACCTCGGCGCGCGCATCGCGCTCGCTCCGGCGGAGCTGCCGGTGGGAGTCATCACCGGGCTCGTCGGTGCCCCGTTCTTCCTCCTCGTCCTCGCGCGCGCGTCGCGTGGCGTGCGGTAGGTGGTGGGCCCGTGACGCTCGTGGCGCACGCGGTCACCGCCGGGTATGGCCCGCGCGACGTCCTCCACGGCGTCGATCTCGCGATCGGCCCCGGCCTCTGCGCCGTCATCGGCCCGAACGGGGCAGGGAAGTCGACCCTCATCCGCGCGCTCGCAGGCCTGCTCGTGCCGCGGTCGGGGCGCGTCGAGCTCGACGGCGTCGACCTGCGCGCGATGTCACGCGGCGCCATCGCGCAGCGCGTCGCCGTCGTGCCCCAGGTCTTCGACACGCTCTTCCCGTTCACCGTGCGGGAGGTCGTCATGCTCGGCCGGACCGCGCGTCTCCGCGCCCTCGCGGGCCCGCGCGACGCCGACCGTCTCGCGGTCGAGCGCGCCCTCGGGCTGCTCGAGCTCGGAGACCTCGCCGGCCGGCGGATCGACGCCCTCTCCGGCGGAGAGCGCCAGCGCGCGGTCCTCGCGATGGCGCTCGCGCAGGAGACGGACGTGCTCCTGCTCGACGAGCCCACGGTGCATCTCGACCCCGCACATCAGCGCGCCACGCTCGCGCTCGTGCGCGACCTCGCGCGGCGGAGCGGGATCGCGGCCGCCGCCGTCCTGCACGACCTCAACCTCGCCTCCGCGATGGCCGGGCGCATCGTGGTCCTCGACGGCGGTCGCGTCGCCGCGGATGGACCGCCCGCAGCGGTCCTGACGCAGCGGACGGTCGAGCGCATCTTCGGTCCCGGCCTCCGCGTCCTCGACGACCGCGTTCCACCCGCGGTGCTGCCGCGCTCCTGACGTCCGCATCCGTGTTCCGGCGGCGGCGACAAGCGGTCTATCGAGCCATCGCTCCGTCTCGCCGGGGTGGCAATACCGCGCAGGGCGGTCGACCGTGAGCGTCGCCGTCCCTAGCATCACGGGCGAGGGATGGGAGCGTTCCAGCACGTGATGAGGAAGGCGATGACGGCCGCGCTCGCGGCCGCCCTGCTCACGACGCTCGTCCCGGACCCGGCCCCGTCGTCCCGCGGCGCCGACCTTCCGCTCGCCGCCGAGCCGGCTGCCGCCGAGACCGCGGCCCCGGCCACGGAGCTCGACAGGGTCGAAGGTGTGGCCCGCGGCGCGTCCACCACGGCGACGTGCACGAACACCGTCGGCCCGAGCATCGCCCCGCCGCCCGCTTCCTCGCTCGTGGTCGGCCTGCCGGGCTACCGCGCTCAGTTCTACGGACAGAGCGGCTATCCGACGCTGTGCCCGGGCGCGACCTCCACGGCGACGATCGCGTTCCACAACTCGGGCTCGCTCGGCTGGTACCGCTCGAGCGCTCCCGCGTTCCTCGGCACCTGGGGTCCCGAGCCCGGACAGGACAGGCCGAGCATCCTCGGCGGCGACGGCAGCGCGGGCTCTCCCGCGACCGGCTGGCCGAGGGCGGACCGCCTCGCGGTGCAGCCGGCCGACTACGTCGGTCCCGGTCAGATCGCGTGGTTCCAGTTCACCGTGAAGGCGCCGACGACCCCCGGCGTCTACAAGCTCGCGATCCGGCCCGTCATCGAGGGCAAGCAGTGGCTCGACGACTACGGCGTGTTCTGGTACGTCACGGTCAAGCTGGACGACACCGTCGTCCCGCAGCCGCCGCGCGTGGCGGAGCGCACCTACCTGCCGTCACTGGTGAACGGCGTGCGGCAGATCCGCGTGCCCTCGCTCATGTACCACTACGTCGACTGGCTCCCGGAGAACCCGGACCGCTTCCGCGTCGACCTCACCGTGAGCCCGACCGACTTCGAGGAGCACCTCAAGTACCTCATCGCGAACGGCTACAACGCCGTGACGACCCATGACATCTGGTGGACCCTCGAGACGGGTGCCGGCCTCCCGCCGAAGCCGGTGAACATCACCTTCGACGACGGGACCGTCGGCCAGTACTCGCACGCGTTCAAGCTGCTCGCGAAGTACGGGCTGAAGGGCACGTTCTACGTGACCGCGAACCTCGTCGGCCGCCCGGGTTACGTCACGCTCGCGATGGTGAAGGAGATGGCGGCGGCCGGGATGGACGTGCAGTCGCACGCGGTCGACCACGTCGCGATGACGACCGCGGACCGCACGTACCAGGCGTGCACGTCGCGCCGGATCCTCTCCGAGTGGACCGGCAGGGACATCCGCCACTTCGCGTACCCCGGAGGGTCGTACGACATCGCGTCGTTCGACGCGCTCGCGAGGTGCGGGTACCTCTCGGCCTACAACAGCGGCGGCGGCTCGCTCCAGTCGTCGGACCGGATGCTGCTGCTCTCGCGGATGCGCGTGCGCGGCCAGCAGGGCGTGCCCGCGCTCATCACCGCCCTCGGCTTCTAGCGGCTCGTCAGTCCGCCGCGGAGACCTCGACCGGGCCTGACCAGCCCCAGTCCCACAGCGCGAGCTCCTCCACGAGACGCGGGCTCGTCAGGTCGAGGTGGATCGGCGTGACGCTGATCTTCCCCTCGCGGACCGCGTGGACGTCCGTGCCGGGCTCGGCCTCCTCGCTCACCGCGGGGCCGCCGACCCAGTAGTAGGGGTTGCCGTAGGGGTCGAGCCGCTCGATGAGCTGGTCGCGGTACACACGCTTGCCGAGCCGCGTCACCTCGACGCCGACGATCTTGCCCTTCGGCAGCGCGGGCACGTTCACGTTGAGGAGCGCGTCCGGCTCGAAGCCGCGGTCGAGGATGTTCTTCGCGAGCACCGCGGCGAACTGTGCCGCGGGGCCGTAATCAGCGTCGCCTCCCGTATACGCGAGCGAGATCGCGATCGACGGCAGGTCAGCGAGGATCCCCTCCATCGCCGCCGCGACGGTCCCCGAGTACGTGATGTCGTCGCCGAGGTTCGCGCCGCGATTGATCCCGCTCACGACGAGGGCCGGCTTCTCGCGCAGGAAGCCGAGGACGCCGAGCCGGACGCAATCGGTCGGGGAGCCGTCGGTGACGTAGGCGGAGTGGCCGGTCCGCAGCTTCGTCTGCTCGACGCGGAGCGGGCGGTAAAGCGTGATGCTGTGCGAGGTCCCGCTCGCGTTCCGGTCGGGGACGATGGTCTGCACCTCGCCGACCGCACTCAGTGCGTCGATGAGCGGGCCGAGCGCGTCGGCATCGACGCCGTCGTCGTTCGTGACGAGGATGGTGCGCGTCATTTCGCCCCGGCGGCCCGCGCCTTGCGAAGGTCGGCGGCGGCGCGCTCAGCCTTCGCCGCGGCCGCGTCCGCCTCGCCCGCCTCGCGCTCGGCGTCCTTCGCGGCGTCCTCGGCCTCCACCGCCTCCCGCTTCGCCTCGTCGGCGGCGACCGCGGCCTTCGTCTCCTGGTCCTCGATGAGGGTCGCCGCCTCGGTGCGCGCGCGCCGGCCCTTCGCGAGCTCGTAGGCGTAGCGCACGAAGGTGGCGATGATGCCGGCGATCGGCATCGCGAGCAGCACGCCCCAGAACCCGGCGATGCGCGAGCCGAGGAGCAGCGCGAGGAACACGAAGATCGGGTGGATGCCGACGGCCGTGCCGATGATGCGCGGGCCGAGGATGTTCAGCGTGATCTGCTGCAGCACGATGGTGAGGACGAGGACGAGGATGAGCCTGTCCGGCGCGCCGAGGATCGTGATCGCGATGATGGGGACCATCGCGATGATCGGGCCGAAGAACGGGATGATCACGGCGAGGCCGGCCACGAGCGCGAGCACGCCCGCGAACGGGACGCCGAGCGGCACGAGATACAGGAGCGTCGCGATGCCGTAGAAGAGGCCGAGCAGGAGCGAGCCGCGGATGAAGCCGCCGAACGACTTGTCCGCGCTCTGGCGGAAGAGCTCGGCCTCGCTCTGGAGCTCCTCGGAGAGCGCTCCGGTGAAGCGCTTCCAGAGCGCGGGCCCGTCCATGAGCATGATGAAGGCGATGATCAGGACGAGCGTCGTGTTGAAGAGGATCGCCGCGGTCGCCGAGACGAAGCCGAGCGCGTCGGCCGCGATGCTCCCTGCCGCGTCGCCGAGCCGCTGCGGGAGCCCGCCGACGAGGTTGCCGATGTTCACCGGGACACCAGCGCGGTCGAGCTGCTCCTGGAGGCCCTTCGCGGCATCCGCCGTGTTCTGCGCGAGCTCGGGACCCCGCGTCTGGATCGCGTTCAGCTGCGCGGCGAGCGCGGGGACCGCCACCACGAGGATGCCGCCGAAGATCACCGCGATGAGCGCGTAGACGACGAAGACCGCGCCGGCGCGGTTCAGCCGCGTCCGCTGATCGATGCGGTCGACGAGCGGCGTGAGCAGGTAGGCAAAGGCCCACGCCGCGACGAAGATGACGACGACGTCGGCGATCTTGAGGAACGCCTCCGAGAGCCGGACGAACGTCTCGATCCCGATGTAGACGATGAGCAGCACGCCGAGCACGGCAAGGATCTGACGCTCGCGGCGGCTCAGGTTCACGCGTCGATGGTAGGCCGTTCGCGTTGCCCTCTAGCATTCGCCGGTGCCGCAGCGCGTCTCCCTCATCGAGCGTTACGCCGCGCACCTGCCGGTCACCTCGCGCACGCCGCGGCTCTCGCTCGGCGAGGGCGACACGCCGCTGGTGCGCGCGCCGTCGCTCGAGTCCGAGACCGGCGTCGCCGAGGTCTGGCTGAAGGTCGAGGGCGCGAACCCCACCGGCTCGTTCAAGGACCGCGGGATGGTCGTCGCGGTCGCGAAGGCCATGGAGGAGGGCGCGACCTCCGTCCTGTGCGCATCCACTGGCAACACCGCCGCGTCCGCGGCCGCGTACGCGGCGCGCGCCCGGCTCCGCTGCGTCGTCGTGCTGCCGGGCGGGCAGGTCGCGCTCGGCAAGCTCGGTCAGGCCATCGCGTTCGGCGCGTCGGTCGTGTCGGTGCGCGGGAGCTTCGACGACGCGCTGCGCGTCGTGCGCGAGCTCGCGGAGTCCGGCGACGCCGCACTGGTGAACAGCGTGAATCCGAACCGGCTCGAGGGGCAGAAGACCGCGGCGTTCGAGATCTGCGAGGCGCTCGGCGAGGCGCCCGACGCCCTGTGCATCCCGGTCGGCAACGCGGGGAACATCACCGCGTACTGGAAGGGCTTCACAGAGGCGGTGACGTCCGGGATGGCGACGCGGACGCCGCGCATGCTCGGCTTCCAGGCCGAGGGCGCCGCGCCGATCGTGCGCGGCGCGATCGTCGAGCACCCGGAGACGGTCGCGACCGCGATCCGCATCGGGAACCCGGCGTCGTGGCGCTCCGCGGTGGCGGCGCGCGACGAGTCGGGCGGCGCGATCGAGGCCGTCACCGACGCGGACATCCTCGACGCGTACCGGATGCTCGCGAACTGCGAGGGCGTGTTCTGCGAGCCCGCGAGCGCCGCGTCCGTCGCGGGGCTGCGTCTTCGCGCGCGCGCCGGCGGCCTGAAGGGCGTCGGTCGCGTCGTGTGCGTGCTCACCGGGAACGGTCTCAAGGACCCGGAGAGCGCGATGCGTCTCGCCCCGGAGGTGAGGGAGGTCGACGCGAGCGCGGCCGCGGTCCGCGCGGCCCTCGCATGACCGAGCTCCGCATCCGCGTGCCGGCGACCTCGGCGAACCTCGGGCCCGGCTTCGACTCGTTCGGCGTCGCGCTGCCGCTCGTCGCGGACTTCGACGTCCGCCCGGGCCGCGCGTGGACGGTCACCGTCGACGGCGACGGCGACGGTATCCCGACCGGCGAGGACAACCTCTTCGTGCGCGCGGCGCGCGCGACCGCGGCCGCCGCCGGCGTCAGCCTGGCCGCGCAGCACGTCACCCAGCGATCGGCGATCCCGCTCGCGCGCGGTCTTGGCTCGAGCGCCGCGGCCATCGTCGGCGGCTGTGTCGCCGCCAACGCGCTGCTCGGCGATCCGCTCGACCGCCGCACCCTGCTGCGCGTCGCGAGCGAGGTCGAAGGGCACGCCGACAATGTCGCCGCCGCGCTCTACGGCGCCTTCACCCTCACGATCCCGACCGACCACGGACCGTCGGCGACGCGCCTCGCCTTCCCGAGCGCGTGGCGGCTCTGCCTCTTCATCCCGTCGCGCCCGCTCTCGACGGAGGAGGCCCGTGGCGTCCTGCCCGCGTCGGTGACCCGCGCCGACGCCGTGTTCAACCTCTCGCACGCGGCCGCCCTCATCGCGGCCGTCCTGCGCGCTGACGGCGCGCTCCTTTCGCTCGCGATGCACGATCGCCTGCATCAGCCGGCACGGCTCCGCCTCGTTCCCGCGCTCGACGACATCGTCGCCGCGGCGCGCGAGGCGGGGGCCTTCGGCGCCGCGCTCTCCGGGGCGGGACCGAGCGTCATCGCGGTCGCGCCCGCGCGGCTCGCCCCGCGCGTCGTCGCGGCGATGGAGGAGGCCGCGGCCGGGGCCGGCGCGGGGGGCCGCGCGCGCCCGCTCCGCGCACGCGCCGCCGGCGCGACCGTCCAGCGCGCGTGAGCGACGGCGACCGGCTCGCGCTCCTCGCGCACGCGGCGGTGCGCTCCGCCTTCGGCCGCGAGCTCGGCCAACCGATCGAGTTCCACGAGCGGATCGGCTCGACGCAGGATCGCGCGAGCGAGCTCGCCCCCGGCCCCGCGCTCGTCGTCGCGGATGTCCAGACGGCGGGCCGCGGCACTCGCGACCGGGCCTGGGTCGCGCAGGCCGGCAGCAGCGTCCTTGCGTCGTTCGTGCTGCCCGGGCCGCCGCCGGGCGCCGCCGTCGCGAGCCTCGTCGCGGGCGTCGCCGTCGCGCGCGCGCTCGAGGCGCTCGGTCATCCGGGCGCGCGGGTGAAGTGGCCGAACGACGTCCTCCTGCGCGACCGGAAGGTGGCGGGGATCCTCACGCAGCTGTCCACCGATCCCGGCGGCCACGTCATCGTCGGCGTCGGCCTGAACGTCGCGCAGGGCGAGGCCGACCTCGCCGGATTCCGGGCGCCGGCGACCTCGCTCGCGCTCGAGGGCCGCCAGGTCGACCGCCTCGAGGCGCTCGAGGCCCTCGCGCGCGCGATGGCCGGGGCCTTCGCGCAGCCGCCGGGGGAGGTCCTGGAGGAGTGGCGGCGCCGGTCCAACATTCTTGGGCAGAGGGTGGTCGTCGCGCAGGCCGACGGGTCGCCCTTGCGCGGGGTCGCCGCGGGGCTCGATCCCGATGGCGCGCTCCGCGTCGAAACGGCCTATGGTCCTCAGCGCATCTTGGTGGGGGAGGTCACGGTAGACACATGAGCGAGCGCTACGCGATCGTCGTGGACGGCACCGCGGCGCTGCCGGCCGAGCTCGCGCGCGAGCTCGACATCAGCTTCCTGCCTGTCCACGTGAACTTCGGCGAGCAGTCGTTCACGCAGGGCGTCGATCTGTCGTTCGACCAGTTCTACGAGCGCCTCGCGAAGCCGGACGCGAAGCCGACGACGTCGCAGCCGTCCCTCGGCGAGTGCCGCGAGGTCTACGAGGCCGCGCTGGCGAAGGGCGCGACACGGATCCTCGTGGTCACGCTGGCGACCGAGCTCTCGGGAACGTACTCCGCGGCCGTGACGGCGGCGCAGCAGCACGAGCAGCCGATCGAGGTCATCGACAGCCGCGCGACCGCCGGCTCGACCTCGCTCATCGCGACGGCGTGCGCGCGTGCGCGCGCGAAGGGCGCGAGCTTCGAGGATGCCGTAGCGCTCGCGAAGAAGCTGCAGGGGAACGTGAAGCTGCGCGCGATCATCGACACGCTCGAGCAGCTGAAGCGCTCCGGCCGCGCGTCCGGGATGCAGGCGATGTTCGGCTCGCTCCTGAAGGTGAAGCCGATCATCAAGATCGAGAACGGCAAGCTCGAGCCCATCGACAAGGTCCGCACGCGCGAGAAGGCGATGGCGCGTCTCCAGGAGCTCATCGAGGCTGAGGTCCCGCCGGGCGAGAAGCTGCACGCCTCGGTCATCCACACGAACGAGCCGACGCGCGCGAAAGCGCTCGCGGACTGGCTGAGCGGGCGGTACCACTGCGTCGAGCTGTACACGGCGGAGGCCGGGCCCGCGATCGCGACGCACGGCGGGCAGGGTGTCCTCGGCGTGTGCTGGTATCCGGAGAGCCTGCTGGCCTCGTAGTCTCTCCCGTATGCGCCTGCGGATGCCCTTCGCGCGAGGCCGGAAGGACTTCCCCTCGCACCTCTGGACGCAGTGTCCGAGCTGCAGCGAGATGCTGTTCAACAAGCAGCTCGCCCGCAACTTGAACGTCTGCACGAAGTGCGATCACCACTTCCGGATCCGCGCGCGCGAGCGCATCGAGCTCCTCGTCGACAAAGGCTCCTTCGACGAGCACGACGTCGAGATGACCTCGGGGGACCCGCTCGCCTTCTCGGACTCGAGCCCGTACCCCGCGCGGATCACGGCCGCGCGGACGAAGACCGGCGAGCGCGACGCGGTCATCACCGGCTTCGCGCGGATCGGGGACATCCCCGCCGCCATCGCCGCGATGGACTTCGCGTTCATCGGCGGCTCGATGGGGAGCGTCGTCGGGGAGAAGATCACGAGGGTCGCGGAGCGCGCGCTCGCCGAGCGCCGTCCGCTCGTCATCGTGTCGGCCTCCGGCGGGGCGCGGATGCAGGAGGGCACGCTCGCGCTCATGCAGATGGCGAAGATCGTCGGCGCGCTCGGACGGCTCGCGGACGCCGGCGTGCCGTTCGTGAGCGTCCTCACGGACCCGACGACCGGCGGGGTGCTCGCGTCCTACGCCTCGCTCGGCGACCTCATCCTCGCCGAGCCGGACGCGCTCATCGGGTTCTCGGGCGCCCGCGTGACGGACCAGACGATCGGCGAGAAGCTGCCGAAGGGCTTCCAGCGCTCGGAGTTCGTGCTCGCCCACGGATTCATCGACCAGATCGTGCCGCGGGCCCAGCTCCGCGATCGGATCGCGTTCTTCCTCGACGCGTTCCGGCCCGCGGCGCACGACATGAAGTGGAGCCTCTGATGCCTGTGCGCGTCTGCTGGCCGCCGAGGGGCTCCGACGCGCGGCCAGGCTTCATCACGTCGAGCGTGACCTTCGGTCGTGACGCCTTCGCCGGCTTCGCCGGCTCAGACCCGTCCGCGCGTCGGACCCCTCGGCGGCTCGGAGACGCGCCGGGTGGAGGCCAGTAAGAGATGTCGATGGTCGAGCGCATCCTGGGGAAGAAGGCGCCGGTCGAGACGAACGGGCACCTCACGGATCCGGCGCTCATCACGGACGTCGCGGCGATCGCCGAGACACGGGGAACGGCATGGCAGGCCGTGCAGCTCGCGCGCGACCCGAAGCGGCCGCACGCGATGGACGTCATCGCGGGCGTGTTCGAGAAGTTCCAGGAGCTGCACGGCGACCGGCTCTTCCGCGACGACCCGGCGATCGTCGGCGGCATCGCCGAGCTCGACGGCCGCGCGGTCGTGGTGGTCGGCCAGCAGAAGGGATCGTCGACCGAGGAGAACATCGCGCGGAACTTCGGGATGCCGCATCCGGAGGGGTACCGCAAGGCGATCCGCCTGTACCGGCTCGCCGAGAAGTTCCACCTGCCGCTCATCACGCTCATCGACACGCCGGGCGCGTTCCCGGGTCCCGAGGCGGAGGAGCGTGGCCAGGCCGAGGCGATCGCCCGGAGCATCGAAGCGATGACGCGGCTGGAGACCCCGGTCGTCGCCGTCGTCCTGGGGGAGGGCGGCTCCGGCGGCGCGCTCGCGCTCGGCGTCGGCGACGTCGTGCTCGCGCTCGAGAACGCCGTGTACTCCGTGATCTCCCCCGAGGGCGCCGCGGCGATCCTCTTCCGCAGCAACGCAGAGGCGCAGCGCGCCGCGAACGCGCTGCGGCTCGCGGGTCCGGACCTGCTCGAGCTCGGCATCGTCGACGGCCTCATCGCCGAGCCGCCGGGCGGCGCTCAGAACGACCACAGCGCGACCGCGAAGGCCGTGAAGGCGGCGCTCATCGGACAGCTCGACCGCCTGTCGCGTGCGCCCACCGCGGACCTGCTGTCGGCGCGCTACGAGCGCTTCCGCCGGATCGGCGTCGTCGTGGAGCCCGCGGCCGATCAGGCCGCGCCGGGACCGGAGCCATGGTGGCGCCGGATCACGAAAGCCCTGCCGTGAAGCAGAGCGACGCGCTCGCGCTCATCGACGACCTCGCGCGCATCGCCCGCGAGGGCGGCGCCGCGCGGATCGAGGTCGAGACCGACGATCTCTCCGTGGCCGTGACGGTCGACAGCGTCGCACCCGCAGGCCCGGTGGCGCCGCGAGTCCGCGAGCCCGCGAAGGATCCGGTCCGGCGCGTGCACGCGAGCGCGGTCGGCATCTTCAGCGCGGCGCGGGAGTGGACGAACGGCGACAGCGTGAAGCGCGGGTCCGTGCTTGGCGCGATCCAGTCCCTCGGCCACATGGCCGAGATCACGGCGCCCGCGGACGGCAAGATCGCGGAGGTGCTCGTCACGGGCGGGGCGCCGGTGGAGTACGGGCAGCCCCTGTTCGTGATCACCGCGGCGGAGGCGTGACCCCGTCGCGCCTGTTCGTGGTCCCCGCGATCCTTCTCGTGCTCACCGCGCTCGTGATGAAGCTGCGCATGAACGACAGCTCGTACTACGAGGTCACGCCGGCGCAGGTCGCCTTCATCGTGGCCGGCGCGCTCGTGGTCGGCGTCGGCGCGCTCGGCGTGTCGGGCGACCGCAACCTCCGCGTCGCGCTCCTCGCCCTCGCGGCGACCGTCGCTCTGCTCTTCGGCGCGATCTCGTCGCTCCGGATCGTGCTCCTGCCGCTCGGCGCCGCGCTCCTCGTCCTCCTCTTCGTCGCGCTCGCCGGCCGGCGCTCCGGGAAGGCGAACACCGCGGCCCTCGGCGGGGCGGGCATGGCTCTCGGGACGATCGCGCTCGTCCTCGCCGCTCTGCAGCCGCCGCGCGTGTACTGCACGGCCAGCGGTGGTGGCACGTCGTCCGGCGGCTTCTTCGATACGCAGGCGCGGTCGAGCTCAGGGTCGAGCACCGTCGACGGCACGCAGACCGGCCGGATCGAGTACGCGGACGAGGTCGTGACCTTCGAGTGCCGCGAGGGCAGGCTCGTGCGGTTCGAGCGGGCGCGGCGATGATCGAGGTGAAGGTCCGCTCGACGGACGCCGGCTGGACCGCGGATGTCACGATCCTCGGCAGCCCGGTGACGCGCCACACGGTCCGGCTCTCGCGCGCGGAGTACGAGCGCTACGGCAGGGGCGACGTCGAGGACCTGGTCCGGCGCACCTTCGCCTTCCTGCTGGCCCGCGAGCCCGGCTCGAGCATCCTGCCCGACTTCACGCTCTCGACGGTGGAGCACTACTTCCCGGAGTTCGCCCGCGAGTTCCGCCGCTAGCTGACCCTCCCGGAACGTCGGTCACACGCCGGCCGGCCGTCCCCACCTCGCCGCTAGGGGAAAACCCCCGGAAGGCGCACACTATGTGCACGGGCGCACGGAGACGCCGTGACGCTCGGCAGTACATAGGAGAGCGAACGAAAGTGGCACAAGGCACGATCAGCAAGCTGACAGACCGCGGGTTCGGGTTCATCAAGCAGGAGGACGGCACGGAGCTGTTCTTCCACCGCTCGCAGGTGAGCGGCGACGGGTTCGACTCCCTCTCGCAGGGCCAGGCGGTCACCTACGAGAAGGGCATGGGCCAGCGCAGCAACAAGGAAGAGGCACAGAAGGTCACTCCCGCCTGAGCGCGGTAGCCTCGGCGGTCCGATGAGGACTGCGTGGCTCTTTCCAGGCCAAGGCTCACAGGTCGTCGGGATGGGGAAGGCGCTCGCCGAGCGCTTCCCCGTCGCGGCGCGCACCTACGACGAGGCGAACGAGGCGCTCGGCGCCGACGTCCGCGCGCTCTGCGCCGAAGGCCCGCAGGACGAGCTCGACCGCACCGCCAACGCGCAGCCCGCGATCCTCACCACGTCGATCGCCGCACTGCGCTGCGCGATCGAGGCCGGTCTGCCGGCCGACGACCCGATCTGCCTCGGGCACTCGCTCGGCGAGTTCAGCGCGCTCGTCGCCGCGGGAGCGCTCTCGCTCCCGGACGCCGTCCGCCTCGTGCGCCGCCGCGGCGAGCTCATGCAGGCGGCGGATCCATCCGGCGGTATGGCCGCGGTCATCGGCCTCGATGCGGACGCGGTCGAGCGAGCGATCGCCGGAACGGGTCTCGTCATCGCGAACGACAACGCGCCGGGGCAGGTCGTCATCTCCGGACCGCTCGCCGCCTTCGGTGACGCGACGACCGCCCTCAAGGCGGCCGGCGCGAAGCGGGTCCTGCCGCTGCGCGTCTCCGCGGCGTTCCACTCGCCCGCGATGCGTCCCGTCGCCCCCGCGCTGCGCGAGGCGATCGCCGCGACGCCGTTCTCGGCGCTGCGTTACACCGTCATCGCGAACGTCGACGCGGAGCCGCACGAGCACGCGAGCGACTTCCCCGAGCTGCTCGAGCGACAGGTGTGGTCGCCTGTACGATGGGTCGCTTCCGTGCGCCGCGCGCATGGGGCGGGCGCGACGCGATTCGTCGAGTTCGGTGCCGGCAACGTGCTGGCCGGGCTCGCGAAGCGCATCGTCCCTGAGTGCACCGCCGTGAGCGTGGGCGATCCGGCGTCGCTCGAGGAGGCGCTGCATGTTCGATAAGGTGCTCATCGCGAACCGTGGCGAGATCGCCGTGCGCGTCATCCGCGCCTGCCGCGAGCTCGGCGTCCAGACGGTCGTCGTGTACAGCGAGGCGGACGCGCACTCGCTGCCGGTGCACCTCGCCGACGAGGCGATCTGCATCGGCCCGCCGAACTCGCGCGACTCCTACCTCAACATCCCCGCCGTCATCTCCGCGGCCCTCATCTCGGGCGCGCAGGCGATCCATCCGGGCTACGGCTTCCTCTCCGAGAACGCCGACTTCTCGGAGGTCTGCCGCGAGCACGGGCTCGTCTTCATCGGGCCGCCGCCGGAGGTGCTCGCGCGGTTCCACGACAAGTCGGCGACGCGGCTCGCGATGAAGCGCATCGGCATGCCGGTGGTCCCGGGCTCCGATGGACCGGTGCGCAGCGCGTCGGAGGCGCTCCGCATCGCCGAGGCGATCGGCTATCCGGTCATGCTGAAGGCGAAGGCCGGCGGTGGCGGGCGCGGGATGCGCAAGGCGGAGTCGTCGCGCGACCTGCAGCGGCTCTGGGAGCAGGCGAAGGGCGAGGCGAAGGCGTCGTTCGGCGACGACGGCATCTACGTCGAGCGGAACCTCGAGGGCGTGCGCCACATCGAGGCGCAGGTGCTGGTGGACGACCGTGGCACCGGTGTCTGCCTCGGCGAGCGCGAGTGCTCGATACAGCGCCGGCACCAGAAGATGCTCGAGGAGGCGCCGTCCTCGACGATCTCCGAGGAGCTCCGCCAGCGGATCAAGAAGCGCGCCGTCGACGCGGCCGTGCACTTCGGCTACCGCGGCGTCGGGACCTTCGAGTTCCTCGTGGAC
>DASUCM010000055.1:0-18414 GCA_036276035.1 Candidatus Limnocylindria bacterium
GTCGGCGAGTGGCCGGAGATCGGGGTCAGCGGAACGGTGACCGGCGGGGTCGTCCGCCACGCAGGGGGGCTCGGTTAGGGTCACCGAACGCGACGGGCGGCCGAGGTCAGTTGAGGGCAGGCCCCTCGCCGCTCGTGCGCAGGCGCAGGAGCAGCTCGCGCAGGAGCGCGTTCTCGCGGTCGAGGAGACGGAGCTCCGAGCGCAGACGCTCCTCGACCGACGGAGCCTCGAGCAGGCGTTGCCGCTCGCGCGGCTCGATCGCCAGCCCGCTCGCGACGCGGTACGCGACGTCGCGCGGCGTCCCCTCGCGCATGTCCCTCGTCTCGGTCGCCTCGGTGCGCGGCTCGTTCGTCGCGGCGACGATGCCGTTGAGGTACTCGCTGAACGCGTCGGCGGCGATGTCCGCGAGCTGCTCCGCGCCGAAGCCGTCGTCATCCTCGAGCCAATCCACATGCGCGACGAGGTAAGGCTCGGCGTCCGCGTCGATCTTCGACACCTGGAAGCGGCGGACGCCCCGCACCACGATGAAGGAGCGCCCATCCGGGAGGGGGGAGTGGCCGACGATCGTCGCGGAGGTGCCGACCTCGTGCGGCACGTCGCCGCCCGCCCCCTCCTGGCCGAGGATGATGCCGAACGGCCGCTCGTGCGCGATCGAGCGGCGCACGAGGAGCCGGTACCGCGGCTCGAAGATGTGCAGCGGCATGAGCATCTCCGGGAAGAGCACGCCGCCGAGCGGGAAGAGCGGGAGCCGATCGCTCATCTTCCCAACGGTACTCTCCGCGACATGGCCACCGGCACCGCGGAGCTGCTCACGCCCGAAGCGATCGGGCAGCTGCTCATCCTCGCGTACGCCCCGGGCCTGCATGCCGTCTCGGTCGTCGGCAGTGCCGCGCGCGGCGACGTGAACGAGTGGAGCGACATCGACCTCCATGCCTACGTGCGGCTCCCCTCGCAGAAGCTGGAGCCGCGGACGAGAGCGCTGGGCGGCCGGCTCGTGATGGTGGCGACGGACACGATCGAGGACGGACGCGCGGAGCTCCGGACCCCCGAGCGCGCGATCTGGGCGGTGCCCGCCTTCCGCGACATGCGGATCCTCCTCGATCACGACCGCCAGCTCGCCGCGCTGAAGGAGGAGGCCGAGACGTTCGAGTGGTCGGCGCTGCGCGATGAGGCCGAGCGCTCGGAGCGCCGTCGGCTCGAGGCGTCCGCGGAGTACGTGCACAAGATCCGCGCGGCGATCGAGCGACGCGACGAGGGCGCGGCTCTGCACGCGGCAGGAGCGCTCGTCGGGCGCTGCACCCGGTCGATCGTCACGGCGCGCGGCATCTTCGTCCGAACGGAGAACGAGTACTACCGGAAGGCGCAGGAAGCGGCCGGGCCCGAATGGACGAAGCGGCACCGGCACTGCTTCGGGCTCGCGTGGGACGGGCCGGTCGCGCTCGACGCATCCGCCCAGGCGCTCGCCGCCGTGCGCCTCTACGAGGAGACGGTCCGCGTCCTCGACGACATCCTCGACGCGGAGGCGCGCGAGATCACGCAGCGCGCGATCGCGCTGCTCCAGTGATCCAGCTCGTGCTCCACGGTGAGATGCGCCAGTTCTCGGGCGGGCGCCGCACGCTCGAGATCGCGGCGGGCCCCGCCACGGTCGCCGACGTGCTCCGGGCGGCGAGCATCCCGCTCGGCGAGTCAGCCGCGCTCATCGTGAACGGCGAGCAGCGCGACGCGGACGCACCGGTCGCCGACGGCGACACGGTCGAGGTCCTGCCCGCGATCACCGGCGGCCGCGCGTGAGCGGGGAGGGCGCGCTCGCGGGCGTGCGCGTCGTCGACCTGACACGCGCGCTCGCCGGCCCGTACTGCACGCTCATGCTGGGCGACCACGGAGCGGATGTCGTGAAGGTGGAGCTGCCGGGGAGCGGCGACGAGACGCGCGAGTGGGCCCCGCCCCACATGAACGGCGTGTCGGCGTACTTCCTCTCCATCAACCGCAACAAGCGCAGCATCACGGTCGACCTGAAGCATCCCGAGGGGAAGCGCATCCTCGAGCGGCTCATCGAAGGCGCCGATGTGGTCGTCGAGAACTTCAGCCCCGGGACGCTCGAGCGCCTTGGCTTCGCGCCCGACCGGGTCCGCGCGCTGAACCGGCGGGCGATCCTCTGCCGCATCTCGGGATTCGGCCAGGACGGGCCGGGCCGCGCCTGGCCCGCGTACGACCTCATCGTCCAGGGGATGGGCGGGATCATGAGCCTCACCGGTCCGAAGGGCGGCGCGCCCGTGATGGTCGGCGTCCCCGAGGCGGACATGGTGGCCGGGATGTTCGCGGCGTTCGCCGTCGTGGCGGCCCTGCACGCGCGCGAGCGCACCGGCGAGGGACAGGTCATCGACGCGACGATGATCGGCGGACAGGTCGCGCTCCTCTCGCGGCAGGCCGCGCGCTACTTCGCGGACGGCACGGTCCCGGCTCCCGAGGGGAACGAGCACGCGTCGATCGTCCCGTACCAGACCTTCCGCGCCGCGGATGGGTTCGTGAACGTCTGCTGCGGCAACAACGCGCTCTTCGAGCGCGCCTGCCGAGCCCTCGACCTCGAGGAGCTGCTCGACGACCCGCGCTACGCGGACAACGCGAAGCGCGTGCGGCATCGCGACTCGCTCGTCCCGCGGCTCGAGCGGCGGATCTCCGAGCTCGCGAAGGACGAGGTCGTGAAACGGCTCCGTGAGGCGAACGTACCGGTCGGGCCTATCAGCACGCTCGCCGAGGTCTTCACCGACCCGACGGTGCGCCACCTCGGGCTCATCGCCGAGGTCGACCACGCCGTCGCGGGCCGCGTGCGCGCGCCCGGCATCCCGGTGCGGATGGACCGGACGCCGCCGTCCGTGCGCCGCGCGCCGCCGCTCCTCGGCGAGCACACGGACGAGGTCCTCCGCGAGGCGGGCTTCGAGGCCGAGGAGATCGCGCGGCTGCGCCGCGAGGGCGCGGTCTAGCGCGAGAGCGGTCGCTTCGCGCGGTGGCCGGTCATTCGTACGCCAGCGCTTCGGCGACGGCCAGCCGCGCCGCGCTGCGGGCGGGCCACCACGCCGCCGCGATCGCAGCCGCGGTCGCAAGAAGCGTGACCGAGGCAGCGGTGCCCCACTCGTAGAGGTAGGGGAGCACCCATCCGGTGGTGCTCTCCGTGATGACCATCGTGATCCCGGCGAGCGCCGCGCCCCCGGCCAGGCCGAGCAGCGCGCCCGCCGCGCCGATCATGCCGGCCTCGATGAGGATCGTGCGCCGCACCTGCCTACGCAGCGCTCCGACCGCCCGCAGGACGCCGATCTCGCGGCGGCGCTCGAGCACGGCGACGATCATCGTGTTCGCGACGCCGAGCACGCCGACGACGAGCGCGATCGCCTCCATGACGTAGGTCGTCGCGAAGAAGTCGTCGACGATCGCACGGATCGACGCCTTGAATTCGGCGTTCGACTGGATGAAGAGCACGCCGCCCTGCAGTGCCTCGAGCGCGCGGCGGACCTCGGCCTCGCGCGACCGGTCTTCGAGCATGACCGCGAACGAGTCGACCGACTCGTCGCGGAAGTGACGCACGTACGTCCCGCGGTCCATGAAGACGAGACCCTGGTCCGTCGTGTAGTCGACGATCACGGCCACCACCCGGAACCTCACCGGTCCCGCCGGCGTTGGGAGGCCGATCTCGCCGCCCTGCCGCACGTCGTGCTTGCGCGCGAAGTTGTCGGACACGAACGCCTCGTCGCGACCGATGATCTTCGCGAGGTCGTAGGGCTCGGTCCCGGGCGCGAAGAGCGGCCGCGCGCGGGAGAGGTACACGTTCACGTCGGTGCTCGAGACGGCGACCAGCGAGCCTTCGTAGTCCACGCGTGTCTGGCGGAAGCGGTCCACGAGGCGGACGCCCGGGATGCGCTCGATCTCCGTCCCGAGCGCCGGAGCGAGCGAGACCGGTGCCGAGCTGCCGCCGAGCGGAGCGGCCGAGACGAAGAGGTCCGCGTTCACGGCCTGGTCCAGCCAGCCGAAGATCGTGCGCCGGTCGCTCTCGATGAAGCTCGCCATGCCGACGACCATCGTGACCGCGGCCGCGAGCGCCGCCGCGGTGACGGCCGCGCGGCCTGGCGCGCGCAGGACGCTGTCGCGGGCGAGCCGCGCCGGGAGACCGAGGGCGCGGTCGAGCAGCGGACCGACGAGCCGCACGCCGAGCGCGAGCAGGGGCGCGGCCGCCATCGCGATCGCGAGCATGAGCGCGAGCGCCGCCGCGCTTCCCGGTCCCGTGTCCGCGGCGCCGCGCTGCGCGGCCACGGCGATGCCGGCGAGGATCACGAAGCCGCCGGCGACGAGGAGCAGTCTCAGGCGTAGCGGCCGCGCGACGGCGGTGTGGCGCGGCGTCGTCATCGCCTCCGCCGGCGGCGCCGAGGCGGCCGCGAGCGCGGGTCCGAGGGCGCCGGCCACCGCCGCGATGACGCCGAACGCGACGAGCGCGGCGAAGCGATCCCAGGGGACCACAAGCTGGTCCGCGAGACCCGCGATGAAGTTGAGCCGGATCTGGCGGTTCACGGCGCCGAGGAGCGCTTGCGCGAGGGTCAGGCCGAGCACGCCGCCGGCGACCGACGCGGCGAGACCGAGCACCGCGGCCTCGGCCGCGACCACGGCGACGAGCTCGCGCCGCCGCGCTCCGAGCGCGCGCAGGACACCGAACTCGCGCTTCCGTTGCGCCACCGCGATCGACATCGTGTTGAACACGAGGAACGTGCCGACGAACAGGCTGAGCGCGCTGACGACCTGCAGCAGGCTCTGCAGGCTCGCGACGAGCCTCTTGGTCTGGCCGCCGCGCGACTCCGGCGTTCCGGCGATGGCGCCGGGGACGGCGCGCTCGATCCGCTCCATGACCGCGGCCGCTGGGGCGCCCGGCGCGGTCACGACGTCGACCGCGTCGAGCCGCCCGGCGCGCGCGTACAGCGCGTCGGCGGTCGCGAAGTCGAGCACTGCGAGGAAGCCCCCGTTCGCGCGGCCGACGCCTGCGTCCGCCAGCACGCCCGACACCGTGAGCGTGCGGGTGCCGGAGGGCGTCAGCGCGAGGAGCGCCGCACCGACGCGCAGGCCGAGCCTTCGCGAGGCCTCGCGTCCGAGGGCGACCTCGCCGCTGCGCAGTGGCGCTCGCCCGGTCTCGAAGACGTGCTCGCGGACCGCGTCCTCGTCGCCGGTCCCGGCGATGAACGGGAGCGCGGCGCGCTCCGTCCCGCCGACGAGCAGCGCGCCCTGGATCGATCCCGCTGCGCTCCGTACGCCGTCGACGCGCCGCACCGCATCGAGCGCATCCGGCGCCAGCGTCCCGGCGGCCGCGCGGACGGTGATGTCAGCGCGTCCGGCGTACGCGCTGACGAGCTCGTCGATGGTGGAGCTCGACGAGCCGTTCACGACGTCGATCGCGACGAGGGTCGCGACGCCCAGGGCGACGCCGAAGACCGTGAGCGCCGCCCGCGCGCGTGCGCGGGCGAAGTGGCGGGCGCTAAGCCGAAGCAGAGCGCGCAGTCGAGAGGTCCGAGACGATCCGGCCGTCCTGCAGCCGGACGATGCGGTCGCCGATGCGCGCGGCGTGCTCGTCGTGCGTGACCATCAGGACGGTGTGGCCGCGCGCGGTCGCGGTCTCGCGCAGGAGCCGCAGGACGTCCTCTCCGCTGTGCGAGTCGAGGTTCCCGGTCGGCTCGTCGGCGAGGAGCAGCGCCGGGGCGCTCACGAGCGCGCGCGCGATCGCGACGCGCTGCATCTGTCCGCCGGACAGCTGGTGCGGCCGGTGCTCGAGGCGCTCCGCGAGCCCCAGTTCGACGAGCGACGCGCGGGCGCGGCGCTCCGCCTCGGCGCGCCGGACGCCGTCGAGCTGCAGCGGGAGCGACGCGTTCTCGAGCGCGGAGAGGGTGGGGAGGAGATTGAAGAACTGGAACACGAGCCCGATGCGGCGCCGGCGCATGAGCGTGCGTTCGTCATCCGAGAGCGTGGCGAGATCGCGGCCGTCGACGCGCACGCGGCCCGCGGTCGGCGCATCGATGCCGGCCACGAGATGCAGGAGCGTCGACTTGCCGGACCCCGACGGTCCCATGACGACGCAGAACTGCCCGGCGGGGACCGCGAGCGTGACGCCGTCGAGGGCGCAGACCTCCTCGCCGCCGCGATGGAACGTCTTGCTGACGCCTTCGAGCGCGACGGAGATCACACGTTCCATGCTACGGTCGCGCGCCGTGAGCGACACGATCCTCGTCGTCGGTTCTCTCGCGTACGACGACGTGCAGACCCCGTTCGAGCGCCGCCGGCGCGTGCTCGGCGGCGCGGCGTGCTACTTCTCGCTCGCCGCGTCGCTCTACACCAAGGTCCGGCTCGTCGGTGTCGTCGGCGACGACTTCGAGCAGGGCGACATCGAGCGCCTCACGCGCAAGGGCGTCGACGTGTCGGGCCTCGAGCGCCGCCCCGGCCGCTCGTTCCACTGGTCCGGCAGGTACGACTACGAGCTCGGGTCGGCGGAGACGCTCGCGACCGACCTCGGCGTCTTCGGCACGTGGGAGCCGCGCATCCCGGACGCGTTCCGGGACACCCCCTTCGTCTTCCTCGCGAACATCCATCCCGCGATCCAGCTCGACGTCCTCGAGCAGGTCCGGCGCCCGAGGCTCGTCGCGCTCGACTCGATGAACCTCTGGATCGACACGCAGCGAGAAGCGCTCGCGGAGGTCATGTCCCGCGTCGACGTCGTGAGCCTGAACGAGGGTGAGGTGCGGCAGTTCGCGCGGACGCACAGCATCCTTCGCGGCGCCCGCGAGATCCTCGAGCTCGGTCCTCGGGCGCTCATCGTGAAGCGCGGCGAGTACGGCGCGGTGCTCTTCACGAAGGGAGGCTCGTTCTGGGCGCCGGCCTTCCCGCTCGAGAAGATCCAGGACCCGACCGGCGCCGGGGACTCCTTCGCCGGAGGGCTCATGGGCTATCTCGCGAGCTGCGGTTCCCCGGATGACGCGCATCTGCGCCGGGCGCTCATCCACGGGGTCGTGTGCGCGTCGTTCGCGGTGGAGCGCTTCAGCGTCGAGGGTGTCGAGCAGCTCACGCGCGAGCGCGCGGCCGAGCGGTACCGCGCGCTGCGGGACATCGTGACCATCGGTGCCGAGGCTGTCGCCGAGGACGATCCCTTCGCGGCGGCCCCCGCCGGGTAGCGGAACCGGCCGGCGCGGCCATCTGTACGGAGAGATGACACTGCCGGACGGGCAGCCGGACGAGCACGCGCTGGTCGAGCGCGCACGGCGAGGAGACGGCGACGCGTATGGAGAGCTCGTGACCCGCTACCAGGGGATCGCCACGCGCACCGCCTACGTCATCACCGGGGACGCGTCCGAGGCGGAGGAGGCGGCGCAGGATGCGTTCGTGAAGGCCTACCGGGCGCTCGGACGCTTCCGTGCAGGGGCGCCCTTCCGGCCGTGGCTCCTGCGCATCGTCGCGAACGAGGCCATCAACCGCCGGAAGTCGATGGGCCGCCGCGCGACCGTCGAGCTCACGGAGGCCTCCGACCGGCCGCAAGGCGACCGCGCCGTCTCGCCCGAGGAGGCCGCGCTCGCGACGGAGACGCGGCGCGTCGTGGTCGCGGCGCTCGACCGCCTGCGCGAGGACGACCGGCTCGTCATCTCGTACCGCTACTTCCTCGATCTGTCGGAGGCGGAGATGGCGGAGGCCCTCGGTGTCGCCCGCGGCACCGTGAAGTCGCGTCTCTCGCGGGCGATGGCGCGGCTCCGCGAGGTCATGCGTGACTAGGCGGCCGCTCACCGACGCTGAGCTCGAGGCCGCGCTGCGCGACATCGGCGCGCACCTGCGCGCCCCGGCGCCGACGCAGCTCGCGCAGCGCGTGCGCGCGCGCATCGTCGTGACGCGACCGGAGCCGGCGCGCCGGCCGTGGCTCTTCGCGCTCGCGCCCGCGGCGCTCACCCTGCTCGTCATCGGCGCGGGAGCTGCCGCCGCGGACGTCATCCGCGTGCGCGGCGTCGACGTGTTCCGCGTGCCCGCGGTCAGCGTGCCGGCGCGGCAGCCCCTCGACCTCGGGGAACGCACGACGCTCGACGCGCTGCGTGCGGCCGCACAGCCGCGCGTGTCGAGCGACACGGCATTCGCGCGCCCGGACGAGGTCTACGTGCGACGGAGCGCCGCAGGCGAGCAGGTCTACTTCGCCTACCACCCGCGCCCGGGCCTCCCCGCGGGGCCGACCGGCTACGGTGCGCTCGTCGGTCAGTTCTCCGGATCCCTCGACGCGTCGCTCATCGGCAAAGGGGTCGGGCCCGGCACGAAGGTCGAAAGCACGGTCGTCGCCGGCGAGCCCGGCATCTGGATCGAAGGTGAAGCGCACTTCTTCTTCTATCGCGACGCCCGCGGCGACATCCACCAGGAGTCACTGCGACTGGCAGGCAACACCCTCCTCTGGCAGCACCGCGGCACGCTCATCCGTCTCGAGGCGCAGGTGAGCCGCGAACGGGCGCTCGAGATCGCCGCCTCGTTCCGGTAGCGGTCACCTCCGGCCAGGACTACGCTCGGGCCGTGCCCGTGTCGGTGCGGCTCTACGGCGCGTACAGCGGCTTCGCGGGCGGTGCCCGTGAGGCGAAGGTGGCGGGGCGGACCCTCCGCGAGGCGCTCGACTCGCTCGTCGCCGCGCACCCGTCGCTCCGCGAGCGCATCCGGGACGAGCACGGTCGATTGCGCGAGCACCTGAACGTCTATGTGAACAAGGACGACATGCGCTTCCTCGAGGGCGAGAGCACGCCCGTCCGGGACGGCGACGTCATCCACGTGATCCCCGCGGTATCAGGAGGACGGTGAGGAATGGCCAAGTCGGTCGCGGTCCTGGTCGGCACCAAGAAGGGACTGTTCGTCCTGCGGTCGGGCGCGGCGCGGTCGCGCTGGCGCGTCGAGGGTCCCCACTTCGCGGGCCAGCCGGTCACGCACGCGTCGTTCGATCCGCGGGACGGCGCGAGCATCTACGCCGCGGTGAACGCGACGTGGGGCGGCCCCCGTATCGAGGTGAGCCGCGACCTTGGCAAGACCTGGAAGACGGCCGCGAACCCGGCCTTCCCCAAGGGAACGGTCGGTGCCGCTGCCGGCGGCGGCGCGGACGGCGAGCTCTCCTTCAAGGAGACCTGGCACATCGAGCCGGGTCACGCGTCGACGCCGGACATCGTCTGGGCAGGGACGGCGCCTGCGGCGATCTTCCGCAGCGACGATCGCGGCATGACCTGGACGCTCGTCCCCGGCCTCAGCGGGCACCCCTCGCGCAAGACCTGGAACCCCGGCGGCGCGGGCACCATCAACCTGCACTCCATCGCCGTGGACGCCGCCGACCCGAAGAAGCTCGCGGTCGGCATCAGCGCCGGCGGCGTCTACGAGACGCGCGACGGCGGCAAGACGTGGGCGCCTCGCAACACCGGTCTGACGACGGAGACGTACGCGCCCGGCGTCGTCATGGAGAGCGGCCAGTGCGTCCACCATCTCGTCGCCCATCCGACCGCGCCGAACGTCCGCTTCATGCAGGCGCACGAGGGCATCTGGTGGTGGAACGAGGCGCAGTCGCGCTGGGACAGCGGCGGCGACACCGGCCGGCCGGCGAACTACGGCTTCGCCGCGGCGATCCACCCGCACGACACCGAGACGGGTTACGTCTTCCCGCTCGATTGGCCCCAGCGCATGTCCAACGAGCTCGGCGTCGCCGTCTACCGGACCCGTGATCGCGGCAAGACCTGGAAGCGGATGACCGCTGGCCTGCCGAAGGGCGCCCCGATGGAGGTCATGCGCGAGGGACTGGCGACGGACCGCCTCGACCCGGCAGGGGTGTACTTCGGGACCAATGCTGGCGAGGTGTGGGCGAGCGCCGACGAGGGGAAGACCTGGCAGCGCGCGGCGGAGTACCTACCGCCGGTGCTGTCGGTGGGGACCGCGACACTGGTCTAGTCCACTTCTGGCACTATGCCGCACGGGTGGCGAGGGGCGGAAAGGTGGTCCGCCTTGATGGTGCGGCTGGTGCTCGCGTTGGTGGTGGCGTTGCTCGTCCTTCCGCTGGTCCCGGGACCGGCGGCCGTGGCTGCGGGTCCCGCGCAGTTCCGCGCGTACTGGGTCGACGCGTTCGGCGAAGGCATCTTCACGCCCGCCGAGGTCGACAAGCTCGTCGCGGACTCGCGCGCCGCGAACATCAACGCGCTCGTGGTGCAGGTCGGCCGGCGTGGCGACTGCTTCTGCAACAACGCAAGCATGCCGCGCACGCAGGCGGGGATCGCCCCATACCCGTATGACCCGTTGCAGACGCTCATCGACAAGGCCCACGCCGCGGGCATCGAGGTGCACGCGTGGATCATCACGACGGCGATCTGGAACAGCGTCGTGCCGCCCCGCGATCCGAGCCACGTCTTCAACACGCACGGCCCTTCGAAGACGGGGTACGACAACTGGATCATGACGAGGTCGGACGGCGCGAACCGCGGCGGCCTCGACTACTACCTCGACCCGGGTCACCCCGCGGCGGCGGACTACATCGCGGAGATGTACCTCAGCGTCATCCGCAACTACGACGTCGATGGCGTGAACTTCGACCGCGTGCGGTATCCGGACTTCACGCTCGGCCTGGGTGTGCCGTCGTGGGGCTACAACCCCGTCGCCGTCGCGCGCTTCCAGGAGGCGACCGGCCGCACCGACCGGCCGGCGCCGACCGACGCGCAGTGGGCGCAGTGGCGGCGGGACCAGGTGACGAACATCGTGCGCAAGGTCTACGTCGAGGCGCATGCCATCAAGCCGCACGTGCGCATCAGCGCCGACACGATCACCTACGGCTACGGCCCGCAGTCCGTTGGCGGCTGGGAGAGCACGCGGACGTACGCCGAGGTGCTCCAGGACTGGCGTGGCTGGATGCGCGAGGGGATCCTCGACCTGAACATCCCGATGAACTACAAGCGCGATCACTTCGTCACCGAGCCGAACAACCAGCGCCGCATGTACCACGAGTGGAACGAGTTCTCGAAGGACAACCAGTACCGGCGTGAGACGGCGATCGGCTCCGCGCTGTACCTGAACTACATCGAGGGCTCCGTGCGGCAGGTCCGCGCAGCGCTCGCGCCGAGCGCCGCCGGCAACAGGGGCATCGGCTGGGTCGGGTACTCGTACCGCTCGCCGGACTGCCTCTCCACCGCACCGTTCTGCCCCGGCACGAGGCGCTCGACGCAGGAAAGCCGGATCGAGCTGACGAAGGCGCTCACGCAGCCGAGCAGCTACGACCCCGTGACGCCGCCGGTGTTCGGCGAGCCTGCGGCCGTGCCGGGGATGCCCTGGAAGGACGCGCCGACGCTCGGCCACGCGCGCGGCATCGTCCGCGCGGAAGGGGGCGGACAGCCCCTGGACCAGGTACGCGTGGAGATCTACGACGCCGAGACCGACGCGCACGTCGCGACGCGGCTGACCGACGGTGCCGGGTGGTTCGGGATCGTCGATCTCGCTCCCGCGCGGTACAAGGCCGTCGTCGATCCGAGCGTCGCGTACGGACGGCACGTCGTCACGTTCGCGATCCGCGCGGGCCAGGTCGCGCGGGCGGACATCGAGGTGAAGCTCGTCGCGGAGCGGCCGAACGCTCAGCGCGGCCCGGACGTCGAAGGGTTCGACCCGCAGGAGCTCGACGAGCAGCCGAACGGCGAGCGGTAGCTAGGGAAGCGCGGCGGTGTCGAGCGTGAGGCTCGGCGCCGCCGCGCGAAGCTCGTGCGCGCCGTCGGGGAGGGGGTGCTCCCAGAAGAAGCGCTCGCCGTCGAACGCGACGTAGCGGACCGGCAGCACCGGGCCGTCCGTCGTGACGCGCGTCCAGCGCCCGTCGGTACCGCGCCGCGCGATGCCCGTGCGCTCCTCGTAGTTGTCCTCGGGCCGCGCGATGCCGTCGTAGAGCGCGAGGCCGGGGGCGAGCAGGCACGAGATCCGCGTCTCGTACGCGTCCCAGCCGGTCTCCGGTGGCGAGAGGACGACGCCTTCCCACGTCCACCGCCGGCCGTCGGCGCTCCGCGCGAGCCCCGTGGCCGAACGCACGGTGCCGGTGCCGAAGACGTCGCCGGTCGTGTGATCAGGCGGGGTGGCCGGGACCGCGACGCTCGCGTACATCGCGAGGCCGGCTGCGTCGGCGACGACGACCGGATCCTTCACGCCTTCGCTCGCGGTCGACGCGGCGCTCAGTACGAGCGTCGGGCTCGTCGCGTCGAACTGCCTCGGGTCGCGGGTCGTGAGGAGGTCGATCCGCCATCGTCCGTCCGAGCGATCGACGGAGCTGAGGTACAGGAGCAGCTCGTCGTCGAGAGCGACCAGGCACGCGCGCTCGAGCGACGGGCTCGCGAGGTGCGCAGCGCGGATCGCGGTGAGGTCGATGACCCGATCTCCCTCGAGGCGCGCGACGCGGATCTCGTAGCCGCGGCGCGGACGCGGAGCGCGTAGCCGGTAGGTCAACAGCTCGATACTGCGAAACCTCGCGCGACTCGGCGCGCCGGCCCACCAGCCCTCGCCGTTGCCTGGGGCCGTGACGAGCGTCACTCCGCCCGTGTGATCGAAGGGTCGGATCTCCGGCATCAGTTTCTTGATACTCGCCCGCCTTGATGGGTGATGGAAGCGCGTGCGGTCCTCCTTCAACACTCTCGGCATGCGCGCGATCAGAGGTGGGATGAGCTCGTGCTGACCCAATGGCGCAAGGCGCCACGACCTGTCCGTTCGGCGGTCATCGGGCTGACGCTCCTCGCGTTCGTCCTCGTGGCGACCGGCGTCGTCGCGCTCCTCTCGGCACGGCCGGCGCTCGCCGCGAGCTCCACGCTCACGGTGCTCAGCGGGACCGTCGCCGTGCGGGAAGGCTCAGGTGAGTTCGCGGTCGCGCAGGACGGCCAGCTCGTCGGCCCCGGCATGACCATCCGGACCGGCGCCGGCGCGAACGCGGTCCTTACCTACGTCGACGGCTCGACGGTGACGATCGAGCCCGAGAGCGAGCTCGTCATCGAGCGGCTCGAGGTGAGCGCCGCGGGCGATCTCGTCGCCGTGGTCCAGCAGGCCTTCGGCCGGACCTGGCACGTCGTCGTGAACAAGATCGGGCCGACCGGACGCTACGAGGTGCGTGCGCCCGCGGCGACCGCCGCCGTCCGCGGTACCGCGTTCCAGGTCAATGTCCTTCGCGACGGCGCGCTCGAGCTCGAGACCGCGGACGGGATCGTCGCGACGAGCGGTGCTGGCGCGACGGTCGACGTGAATCCGGGCCAGATCACCACTGTCCCTCTGAACGCGGCGCCCGCGCCGCCCGCCCCGGCGCCCGCGCCACAGGCCGTCGTCCGCATCACGCTCGACGCGACCGCGAACGGCGTCGCCGTGGACCAGAACGGCCGCTCTGTCGGCGTGCAGAACGGCCAGGCGGTCCGCTACGTCCCGGGCTCGAAGGTGGAGCTCGTCAACGGGCAGCTCGTGCTCACCATCCCGACGAACGATCCTGGCCGCATCAGCACCGTCGTGAAGCCGGACGCCAGCGCACCGCGCGGTCCCGTCCAGATCCAGACACAGGTGCTCGCCGGCGGGAATGTCGTCGCGAGCACCGTCGAGGAGCGCCGCGTGGACGCGCTGGGGAGCGCGAAGGGTGGCGTCGTCCTGACGACGACCGGCGTCATCGTCCTGTCCGACACGGAGGCACGGTCGTTCGGCGCGCCGATCATCGGTAAGGCGCCCGAGCGTCCGACGTCCAGCGTGCCGGCCCCGGCCCCGATCGTGACGCCGCGGCCGACGGCCACATCGCAGCCGAGCGGATCGCCGCCCCCGCCGCCGGGCGGCGCGACGTTCCTCGGTGGCTTCCAGGCGTTCGGTTCCGGTGCGGCGACGGGCTCGCTCGTGCGCTTCACCGCCGAGATCCCCAAGGAGCTCCTCCCGCCGCCGCCGCCGAGCAAGGACGGCTGCCTGCCGTTCGCGGTCGAGTGCACGCGGATCCGCTTCGTGCCCGACCCGTCACCGGCTGCGCCCCCGGTCATCGATCTGCGCGACACGTCGTTCCTGCCGAAGGACGTCGTGCTGCCGACCACCGCGACCGCGGTGTTCACGCGCGATGCGGCCGCGGTCCCGGGCGCCACAGGTCTGTCGGTGCGCTCGACGTTCGCCGAAGGCTGCGAGCAGACGGTGCTCGGCATGATCTGCAAGGGGCCCGCGACACCGCCGCCACCGCCGCCGGGCGTCACGCTGCCGCCGGACTTCGGGGCGCGGCTGCCGCTGGTGCCCGTCACGTCGCGGCCGGCACCATTAAGCACGCCCGGGTTCGTGCCGCCGGCCCTGCCGATCACTCCGCCGTTCGGCGTCACGCCGCCGCCCCTGCAGACGCTCGTCCCGATCGGGACGCCACCGCCGTCCGTCCCGCCGATCCTCGCCACCGCGCCGCCGCCGATCTTCACGCTCGCGCCCGCGCCGACACCGGCTCCGACGATCGGGACCATCATCATCGCGCCGCTGCCGACGCTCTCGATCGCCACGCCCACGCCCACGCCCACGCCGGCTCCGACCATCGGCTCCATCATCATCGCGCCGCTGCCGACGCTCTCGATCGCGACGCCCGCACCGACGCCGACCCCCACACCGGCGCCGACGCTCGCTCCGGTCCTGCTCACGCCGTCGCCGATACTCATCGTGCCGCTCGTAACGCCAACGCCAACGCCAACGCCGACGCCCGCGCCGATCCTCACCCTGGCGCCGATCAGGATCTTCTAGGCACCGACGCGCGTACGGGCACGATCGCGGCGATCGCGGCGTTCGCGGCTACACTCGATGTCCCACGGGGTGTGGCGCAGCTTGGTAGCGCGCTGCGTTCGGGACGCAGAGGTCGAGAGTTCAAGTCTCTCCACCCCGACAGGTCGACGGCGCGCTGACGAGTCGTGTAACGGCCGCCGTCCCTGTGAGTCTTGCCACTCGACCGGCGGATCCGGCCCGCTCTGTAACTTTCTGGCATACGTGGCACCGTCCATGCGGTGAGACAGACATGCCGATGATCGAGCGCGGACGGCCGCTCAGGGTCCTCGCCGTCGAGGACGACAACGAGCTGCGCGAGTTCTACGGAACGATCCTGCGCGAGGAGGGCCATCAGGTGCGCCTCGCGCGGAACGGCCTCGAGGCGCTGCACCACCTCGATTGGGCGCCCGACCTCATCCTGCTCGACCTGATGATGCCGGTGATGGACGGCTACGAGTTCCTTCGCCGCCTGCGCGCGTCGCCGAAGGGCGCGAGCGTCCCGGTGCTCGTTCTCTCCGCCGCGCTGCCGCCGGGCCGCGCCACGCTCCGCGGCGCGCAGGCCGTGCTGCGCAAGCCATTCGACTTCGACCGGATGCTGCGCACGATCGAGATGTACGGGAACAAGCCGCGCGCGGGGATGAACTAGCTTTCGAGCCCCGCGTCCAGCAGCTGCTCGAGCCGGCGCCGCACGACCTTGTCGAACTCCTTGCGTCCTGACTCCGACCGCGCGACGAGCTCGCGGAAGGCGCCTGCCTCGAACGCGAGGAGCTTCACCGGCGTGAGCGCGCGGACCGTCGCGACGCGGGGCCCGGCGGTCATGATCCCGATCTCACCGAAGTACTCGTTCTCGCCGAGCGTCGCCACGGGCACATCCGCGCCGTCCGGCCGCTCGCGCACGACCACGACCTGCCCTTCGGTGATCACGTAGAAGCGGTCGGCGGGCTCGCCCTGGCGGACGATCGTCGCACCGGCGGGATGGCCCTGGCGCTGCACGCGCCTCGCGACGGTCGCGAGCTCGTCCTCAGAGAGGCGCTTCTTCTGCCGCAGGAGCGCGCGGACGCGGTCGAACATCGAGGGAACGCTACCGCGCGCGGACGGTGAGCGTCCCCTTCATGCCGTAACCCTCGTGACCGGGCAGGTGGCAGATGAACGCGTACGTGCCGGGCGTGAAGCTGATCGTCGTCGAGCGCGTCGCGAACGGCGGAACGGTGACCTCGGTCGCGCGGCCCTCGTGGTACGGCTCGGTCCCGACCCGGTGCGTCGCGTGCACGTCGGGCGTGCCGACGATCCACTCGTGCCCGATCGGGTCGTCGTTGCGGAGGGTGAACGTCACGGGGACGCCGGCGGGAACGGTGATCGCCGCCGGGATGAACTTGCTGTAGCGGAAACCGATCGTGACCTCCTGCGCGCCGGCGGCCGCCGCCGACGCGCAGCCCGACAGCACGAGTGCCGCGAGCAGCGCGACGGCGGCGATGGCGTGCCTCACGCCCGCGCCCGCACGAGCGAGGCGGCGACCGGCGCCCCGAGCAGGACCGCGACGAGCGCGAAGAGCATCCAGGTCTCGGGAGCCGGTGCCGGTGCCACGGGGCTGATCGGAGACTCGAGCCCGGCGGCGACGCGCGAGGGCGTCCCCGATCCCGTCGCATCGACCGCGAGGTCGTAGGTAAGGCTCGAGGCGGGAGCGTCGATGCGGAGCTTCGTGAGCCAGGCCTTCGCCGGGACCCATGACATGCCCTCGTCGGAGCGGAGATCCCTGAGCAGCAGGTCCGTCGCCGGCGCGCTGTGCAGGAGGCCGAGGCCATCCCGCGGGCCGGGCATCAGGGTGGGGGTGCGGTCGGTGAGCAGGAAGACGTCGGCGTCCACGCGGTCCGTGGCTTTCTTGCCGAGCGCGAGGATGCGCAGCGGGACCCAGGGGTTCGGCGTCGGGATGGTGATGTGGACGGGCGTGCCGTCGCCGACCTGCTGGCCGCGCGCCTTCGCCGCGTCGCCGTCGAAGACCGCGGCAAGGAAGATCGGACTGCGCGCCGCGTAGAACTCGAGGACCTCGGGGGCATCGGGCGAGAGCCGGAAGCCGTGGTCCGTCGCCCAGGTCGCGACGGACTTCGCGCCGCCCTTCAGCACCGTGATGTCGAGCGCGTCGATGCGCTTCTCGAGGATGACCTGGGCGCTGTCAGCTGCAGCTGGCGCGGCGATCGCTCCCCGCAGGCTCCTGAACACCTGCGGCTCCGTCTCGCGGATGAGCCGCTGGAGGGTCCAGGCGCCGCCCTTCTCGACGTCCGAGGGGATCCCGGGGAGCGGGATGAGCGTGCCGAACTGGCCGCCGCCGCCGAGGAACTGGAACGCGGTGATGTAGTGCTCGACGCCGTTGTGGTACGCCGCGAGGGTCGTGGTGCGGCCGAGGTTCACCGCACCGTTGGAGCCGATGAGCCCCGCGCAGGCGGCCGCGGGGGCCTGCGCGAGCATGAGCGAGAGCACGATGGCCGCGAGCGTGATGAGCGTGCGACGCATGGCATCCCTCCTTCGGAGGCGCGTATTGCCATGCAGACGACGGCTGGGGGAGGCTGGTTCCCGCGCCTGCCGGCGCGGGAAGGCCTTCGGCCGCGGGGCTGTCTCTGCCCGCGATCGTCGCTCGCCCCTATGGGGGCTCGCTCCGAGCGGGCAGCAGCCCCAGAATTGACGGAGTCAATTCTGGGGCTGTAGCTCAGTGGATAGAGCGCCGCCGTCCTAAGGCGGGCGTCGTGGGTTCGACTCCCACCAGCCCCTCGGATCCGAGCCCTTTTCCGCCGACGGCCCGAGGCGTACGGTCAGGGAGTGCGTGTCCTGCTCGTGGCCGCCGTGGCGCTCGCATCTCTGCTGTCCCTCGGGTCCGTCGCGGAGGCCGCGCCGCCGTCCTGGTACCCGACCATGCGCTGGCTCCCCGCCGCGAGCGCGAACTTCAGCGAGGGTCGCGCCGGCACGCCGGTGACCTTCATCGTCATTCATGCCACCGACGGCACCTACGCGGGCACGCAGGCCTGGTTCCGCCAGCCCCACGCCAAGGTGAGCGCGCATTACGTCATCCGCGCACGCGACGGCGAGATCACACAGATGGTCGCGGAGAAGGACACCGCCTTCCACGCCCGCGGGTCCAACGTCGGATCCATCGGGATCGAGCACGAGTTCTCGCCACGCGACGGGATCACGTACACCGACGCGCAGCGGCGCAGCTCGGCGCAACTGGTCTGCGCGATCGCGCGGCGGTACGGGATCCCGCTCGACCGGGCACACGTGGTCGGGCACGCCGAGACGCCAAGGGCGGATCACCCCGATCCCGGTCCCGCGTGGGACTGGGCCGGCTACATGCGGCTTCTCCAGGGCTGCGCCGGCGGCGTCCTCGCCCAGTCGGTCGACGTGCCGGACCAGTCGCTCTCGTTCGGCGCGCGGTCGTCCCAGGTCACTCGACTGCAATCCGCGCTCGCGCGGCTCGGGTACATGTCGCAGGTGACGGGATACTTCGGTCCGATCACGGACGCGGCAGTGCGACGGTTCCAGCGCGATCACGGCGTCGATCCGGTCGGCGTCTACGGGCCGCGCACGCGTGCGGCCCTCACCGCAGCCCTTCGCTGATCTTCTGATCCCGTCGTTCTATTGACAGCCCCTCCC
>DASUCM010000056.1:0-6910 GCA_036276035.1 Candidatus Limnocylindria bacterium
TCTCTGGAGGTAGGCGTGGCGGTGGAGCCGAAGAAGCGTTTCAGCCCGGTCGGGTCGGCCGTCGACCTTCCGGATCTCGAGCACACCGTGCTCGACCTCTGGAAGGCCGAGGCCACCTTCGACGCGCTCCGCGCGAAGAACGCGGGCGGTCCGCCGTGGTCCTTCATCGATGGCCCGATCACCGCGAACGTCGCCTCGATGGGCATCCACCACGCGTGGGGGCGCACCTACAAGGACCTGTACCAGCGATACAAGGCGATGCAGGGGTTCCACCAGCGCTTCCAGAACGGCTTCGACTGCCAGGGCCTCTGGGTCGAGGTCCAGGTCGAGCGCGAGCTGCAGCTGAACAGCAAGCGTGACATCGAGTCGTATGGGCTCGCGCGTTTCTCGGAAGCGTGCCGCGCGCGCGTCGACCGCTCGGCCGCCGCGATCACGAAGCAGTCGATCCGCCTCGGGCAGTGGATGGACTGGGACCACTCCTACTACACGTACGACGACAACAACATCTCCCACATCTGGCAGATGCTGAAGACCTGCCACGACAAGGGGTGGCTCTACAAGGGGCACCGCTCCATGCCGTGGTGCGCTCGGTGCGGGACCGCGCTGTCGCAGCACGAGATGATCGACTCGTACCGCGAGATGACGCACCTCTCGCTCTACACGCGGTTCCCCATCGTGCGTGAGGGCTCGGCTTTGCCGGGCCCGAACGAGCCCCATTCAAAGGAGTCGTTCCTCGTCTGGACGACGACGCCGTGGACGCTCCCGGCGAACGTCGCGCTCGCGGTCCACCCGGACCTTGATTACGTCCGCGTGAAGGTCGGAGACGAGGTCGTCGTCCTCGGCAAGACCGTGTACGCGTCGGCCGGCTGGCAGGACGCGACGGTCCTCGGGACCGTGAAGGGCCGCGAGCTCGTCGGCCTCCGGTTCAGCGGGCCGTTCGACGACCTCCCGGCCGCCGCGGACGCGCGCGCGCATCACCGCGTCATCGCCTGGGAGGACGTCAGCGAGGCCGAGGGCACCGGGATCGTCCACATCGCCCCGGGCTGCGGCTCAGAGGACTTCGCGCTCTCGAAGACCGAGGGCCTCCCGGTGCTCATCCCGATCGACGACCAGGCGCGCTTCCTCCCGGGCTACGGCTGGCTCGAGGGCAAGGAGGCGCGCGACGTCGCGCAGGAGGTCGCCGACGACCTCCAGAAGCGCGGCCGGCTCTTCCGCGCGGCGCCGTACACGCACCGCTACCCCGAGTGCTGGCGCTGCCACGAAGAGATCGTCTTCCGCGTCGATGACGAGTGGTTCATCTCCATGGAGGAGCTGCGGCCGAAGCTCATCGAGGCGGCGCGCACGGTGAACTGGGTGCCCGCCGCGGCCGGGCGCCGCATGGAGAACTGGCTGCAGTCCATGGGCGACTGGAACATCAGCCGCAAGCGCTACTGGGGGCTGCCGCTGCCCTTCTACACGTGCGCGAACGGCCACTTCTTCGTGCTCGGCAGCGAGGAGGAGCTGCGCGAGCGCGCGACGGGCGGCCTCGACCAGCTTCGCGAGCTGCACCGGCCGTGGATCGACGACGTCGCGGTCGCGTGCCCCGAGTGCGCGGCGACGAGCACGCGGATCAAGGAGGTCGGCGACGCGTGGCTCGACGCAGGCATCGTGCCGTTCTCGACGCTCGACTACCTGCACGACCGCGCGTACTGGGAGCGCTGGTTCCCGGCGGAGTACATCGTCGAGATGGTCGAGCAGGTCCGCCTCTGGTTCTACTCGGAGCTGCTCATGAGCGTCGTGCTCACGGGCAGGGCGCCGTACCGGACCTGCATGGCGTTCGAGCGCGTCCTCGCGGCCCCAGGCGAGGAGTTCCACAAGACGGGCCCGAACATGAAGGACCTCGGCCAGGCCTGCGAGGACATCGGCGCGGACGTCATCCGGTGGCTGTACGCGCGGCAGAACATCCAGGAGAACGTCTACTGGGGCCAGGCGCCGACGTCGGACATCAAGCGGCGGCTGCTCGTGCTCTGGAACACGTACTCGTTCTTCGTCACGTACGCGGAGCTCGACGGCTTCGACCCCGCCGCGCCCGAGGTCCCGGTCGCCGAGCGGCCGGTCATCGACCGCTGGCTCCTCTCGTCCCTCGCGCGCCTCGTCCGCGAGTGCCGCGAGGCCCTCGACCGCTTCGACTCGCAGACGGCCTGCCTGAGGCTCGAGGCGTTCTGGGACGAGCTCTCGACCTGGTACGTGCGCCTCACGCGGCCGCGGTTCTGGAACGCGCGTGACGAGCGCGACTCGCTCGCGGCGTACCAGACGCTCTACGAGGCGCTCGTCACGATCGCGCGTCTCTTCGCGCCGATGATGCCGTTCCTCGCGGAGGCGATGTACCAGAACCTCGTGCGGCGGCCCGTCGCGGGCTCGGCCGCATCGGTGCACCTCACCGAGTACCCCGCCGTCCGCGCTGAGCGCGTCGACGAGGCGCTCGACCGCGAGATGCGGGCGGCGATGCGCGTCGTCTCGCTCGGGCGCACGGCGCGCGGCGACGCGCGCGTGAAGGTGCGCATGCCACTTCGCCGGCTCGTCGTCGTCTTCGACAAGACGGATCGCGACCGCGGTGCCCTCGACCCCAAGGGCGAGGTCGCGCGGCTCGTGCGCGACGAGCTGAACGTGAAGGAGCTCGAGATCCGCGACGACGCGGCCGGTCTCGTTGAGCTGCGCGTGAAGCCGGAGCTGAAGGCCCTCGGGCCGAAGCTCGGGAAGGATCTCCCGCGCGTGCGCACCGCCCTCGCCGAGGGGCGCTTCACGCAGCGCGACGACGGCGGGTTCGAGGTGGAGGGCTTCACGCTCCTCCCGGCCGAGGTGCTCGTCGAGCACGTCGGGGCGCCCGGCCACGCCGTCGGGCGCGATGCCGGTGCGGTCGCCGCGCTCGAGACGGCGCTCACGCCGGAGCTCGAGGAGGAGGGTCTCGCGCGCGAGCTCGTCCACAAGCTGAACGACCTCCGCAAGGAGGCGGGCCTGGAGATCGCCGACCGGATCCGGCTGCGGTACGCCGGAGCGATCGCGCCGACCGTCGCGAAGTTCCGCGGCCTCGTGGAGCGCGAGACCCTGGCGGTCTCCGTCGAGAACGGACTGACCGGTGCCGGCCACGTCTGGAAGGGCGAGCTGAACGGCGTCCCGGCCGAGCTCGAGCTCGAGAAGGCCTAGAGGAGCGCGTCCGCCTCCCGCACGAGGTCGCGGACGATCTGGCCCGCGGGCTTCACGTCGTGGATGAGCTCGACCGACTGGCCCGCCCAGAGCGGAGCCTCTTCGATGTCGACGGGGATCTCGGGCGTGATCATGAAGCTGCTGTAGCGCTTGACCTCGAGCTCCGTCCCGTCCGCGCGCGACACCCGCGCGATGACGGTGCCTTCACCGGGGCGCTGTCCGGAGGGCGGGCAGCCGGCCGACTCCCACTCGCGGACCACGCCGTTGCGCAGCGCGCGGTGCGGAGCGCCGGGCCAGAGCCCGTCGAACAGGAACTCGCTGTACACGGTGTCGGCCGCCGTCGATCGGACGAGCCGGTCCTTGTACTCGCGGAGCGTGTACGCCTCTTCGCTTGCGACGAAGCGCGTGCCGAGCGAGACCCCTACGGCGCCGAGCGCGAGGGCCGCGGCGATCCCGCGGCCGTCGGCGATCCCGCCTGCGGCGAGGACCGGAAGCGGGCCGATCGCGTCGACGACCGCCGGCAGGAGCGCGGCGAGCGCCACCGTCCCTCTCACGTGCCCGCCTGCCTCACCGCCCTGCGCGATCACCGCGTCCACACCGGCTCGCGCGGCCTGGCGCGCCTCGTCCACGCTGCCGACCTGGTGGAACACGAGCGCTCCGGACGCGCGCGCGCGAGCTACGTATGGAGCCGGGTCACCCCAGAAGGTGACGAGCAGCGGGACGCGCTCCTCGATGCACACCTCGAGCTGGGGAAGCTGGGGAGCGTGCAGGAGCAGGTTCACGCCGAACGGCCGCTCCGTCAGGTCGCGCACCCCGCGGATGCGCTCTCGGAGCACCTCGGGAGCGACGTTGGAGCCGCCAAGCACGCCGCACGCGCCCGCTGACGACACCGCCGCGACGAGCTCGGGGCCGGCGGTGCGGCCGAATCCGACGGAGAGGATCGGGTGCTCGATCCTCAGGAGGTCGCAAAGGCTCGTCCGCGGCACCCGGGGAGCGTACGCTTGTGTCCTCGTGACCATCGCGTTCGTGTTCCCGGGACAGGGCTCGCAGGTCGTCGGCATGGGGAAGGCTGCGTACGAGGCGTCGGAGGGGGCGCGCCGCGTCTTCGATGAGGCCGACGCCGTCCTCGGCTACCCGCTGTCGAGGATCTGCTTCGAGGGGCCCGCAGAGCGCCTCGACGACACCACGGTCGCGCAGCCCGCGATCCTCACGACCAGCATCGCCCTCCTCGAGGCCTTCATCGAGCAGGTGCAGTCCGCGCTCGGACGCTCGGCGGACCGCGGGTCCGCGGAGGCGCCGCGAGGGGTCGCCGCGCTCCCTGAGGCGCTTCGCCCGCGCTTCGTCGCGGGCCACTCGCTCGGCGAGTTCAGCGCGCTCGTCGCGGCGGGTGTGCTTCCGTTCGCGGACGCGCTGCGCCTCGTCGCCGAGCGCGGGCGCCTGGCGGCGACCAACGGCGTGCGCGGCGCGATGGCAGCCGTGGTCGGCATGTCCGCGGACGAGGTCGACACCATCATCACGAGCGCGGTGCCGGCGGGGTCGGCCGTCGTCGCGAACGACAACGGACCGGCGCAGGTGACCATCGCTGGCGATCAGGACAGCGTCGCGCGCGTGTCCGACGCGCTCACGAGGCGCGGCGCGAGGAAGGTCGTGCCGCTCCGGATCTCCGGGCCCTTCCACTTCCCGCCGATGGGACGCATCGGCAGCGACCTGCGCGCCTTCATGGCCAATCTTTCGTTCCGCGAGCCCGTGGTCCCGGTCGTCGCGAACGTGAGCGCGCGCCCGTACGAGGCCGCCGCCGCGATCCCGGACATGCTCGTGCGCCATCTCTCGCAGCGCGTCGAGTGGCTCAAGTCGGTACGCTTCATGGCCGAACGTGGCGCCTCCACCTTCGTCGAGATCGGCGCCGGTCAGGTGGTGAACGGTCTGATCAAGCGCATCGCCGACGCCGAGCTGCTGAACGTGTCCGACCCGACCTCGATCCGTGCCGCGGTGGATCGCCTGCGCTCGAGGCTCGCGTGAGCGACGAGCGCGGGCGCCCGCGCCGGGTGGTCGTGACCGGGATGGGAGCGATCACGCCGGTGGGCAACGACGTGGCCTCCACCTGGGACTCGCTCACGCACGGGCGCGGAGGCATCGGCCGCATCACGCGGTTCGATCCCGCGCCGTACGAGTCCAAGATCGCCGGCGAGGTGAAGGACTTCGAGGCGACGAAGTACATGGACCGCAAGGACGCCCGCCGGACCGACCGCTTCACGCAGCTCGCCGTCGGCGCGGCCTCGCAGGCGCTCGATGACTCCGGGCTCGACGTCACGAAGGCGCCGGACCGCGCGGGGACCGCGATCGCGACCGGGGTCGGCGGCCTCGAGACGCTCATCGACCAGGTCATCGTCATGGAGACGCGCGGCCCGAGCCGGCTCTCGCCCTTCCTCGTTCCGATGCTCATGGCGAACGCGGGCGCCGCGCAGGTCTCGATGCAGTTCGGCCTGCAAGGCCCGAGCGTCGCGCACGTGTCCGCCTGCGCGTCGAGCGCGCACGCCATCGGCGAATCGGGTGAGATGATCCGCCGCGGCCAGGCGGACGTCATGATCGCCGGCGGCTCCGAGGCCGCCGTCCTGCCGCTCGCGATCGGCGCCTTCTCGACGATGCACGCGATGAGCCGCCGCAACGACGACCCCGAGCACGCGTCCCGGCCCTTCGACAAGGAACGTGACGGATTCGTCCTCTCCGAGGGCGCCGCGGTGGTGATCCTCGAGGAGCGCGAGCACGCCATCGCGCGCGGGGCGCGGATCTACGGAGAGCTCGTCGGCTACGGCGCGACCGCGGACGCGTACCACATCACCTCACCGTCGCCGGAGGGCGAGGGGAACGGCCGCGCGATGAAGATGGCGCTCGATCAGGCCGGAATGCGGCCCGCGGACATCGACTACATCAACGCGCACGGCACCTCGACCCAGCCGAACGACCGCGAGGAGACGGCGGCGATCAAGGCCGTGTTCGGCGACCACGCGTACAAGCTGCTCGTCTCCTCGACGAAGTCGATGACCGGGCACCTGCTCGGCGCGGCGGGCGCGATCGAGGCCATCGCCTGCCTCCTCGCGCTACGCGACGGCTGCATCCCGCCGACGATCAACTACGAGCACCCCGACCCGGCGCTCGACCTCGATTACGTGCCGAACACCGCGCGCGCGAAGCGCATCACGTCGGCGCTCTCGAACTCCATGGGGTTCGGCGGCCACAACGCCAGCCTGATCTTCCGCTCCGCTTGAGCAAGGTTGCGCTGATCACGGGCGGTGGCCGCGGCATCGGCCGCGCCACGGCCGTGCGCCTCGCGAGGGACGGCGTGCGCGTCGCCGTGAACTACAAGGGCAACGCCGCGGCCGCCGAGGAGGCGAAGCGCCTCGTGGAGGAGGCCGGCTCCAGCGCGGTCCTCATCCAGGGCGACGTCTCGCAGGACGGAGAGGCCGAGCGTGTCATGAAGGAGACGCTCGCCTTCGGCGAGGGGCGCATCGACATCCTCGTGAACAACGCCGGCATCACGCGCGACAACCTTCTGCTGCGCATGAGCGCCGAGGAGTGGGACGCCGTGCTCGACCTGAACCTGCGCGGGACCTTCCTCGTCACGAAGGCCGCGATGCGGCCGATGATGAAGCAGCGCGGCGGGCGGATCGTGAACGTCGCCTCGATCGCGGGCGTGGTCGGGAACGCGGGGCAGGCGAACTACTCGGCC
>DASUCM010000057.1:0-9872 GCA_036276035.1 Candidatus Limnocylindria bacterium
CGACCTCGCCGACGTGTCGCGCGTCGGCTTCGTCATCGAGGCCGTGTACGAGGATGTCGGCGTGAAGTCCGACCTCTTCAAGCGGCTCGACCAGGCGGCGGGACCGGGCACGATCCTCGCCTCGAACACCTCGTCGATCTCCATCACGCGCCTCGCCGCCGCGACGAAGCGGCCGGACAAGGTCGTCGGCCTGCACTTCATGAACCCCGTGCCGCTCATGGGCATCGTCGAGCTCATCCGCGGGCTCGAGACCTCCGACGAGACCGTCGCGGCCGCGAAGGCGCTCGCGGAGAAGGTGGGGAAGCGGACGGTCGAGTCAAAGGATGTCCCCGGCTTCATCGCGAACCGGGTCCTCATGCCGATGATCAACGAGGCCGCGTTCGCCCTCGCCGAGGGCGTCGCGAGCGCCGAGGACATCGACACGATGATGAAGGGCCTCAACTTCCCGCTCGGCCCTCTCGCGCTCGCCGACCTCATCGGCCTCGACGTCTGCCTCGCGATCCTCGAGGTCCTGCAGCGCGACCTCGGCGACCCGAAGTACCGCCCGGCGCCGCTCCTCCGGCAGTACGTCGCTGCAGGCAGGCTCGGCCGCAAGAGCGGCCGCGGCTTCCACGTGTACGCATGACCGCGACCCAGGTGGACGAAGCCCGCTTCGATCTCACGCTCACCGAGGAGCAGGAGCTCGTCCAGCGGACAGCCCGCGACTTCGCGACGGAGCAGCTGCTCCCGCGGGCCGCGGAATTCGACGAGAAGGGCGAGGTCCCCATCGAGGTCATTGCAGAGCTCGCGGCCCTCGGCTTCATGGGCATCTACGTCCCGGAGGCCGACGGTGGCGCCGGCCTCGACGTCGTCTCGTACGTCCTCGCGCTCGAGGAGATCAACCGCGCCTGCGCCTCGACGGGCGTGATCATGTCGTCGCACGTCTCGCTCGTCTGCGATCCGCTCCTGCGCTTCGGGACCGACGAGCAGAAGGCGCGCTTCCTGCGGCCGCTCGCGAGCGGCGAGAAGCTCGGCTGCTTCGCGCTCTCCGAGCCCGCGACCGGCAGCGACGCCGCCGCGATGCGCATGAGCGCGAAGCGCGACGGGGACTCGTGGATCCTGAACGGCACGAAGAACTTCATCACGAACGGCTCGCGCGCGGACGTCGTGCTCGTGTTCGCTCAGACCGATCCGGCGCAGAGGCACAAGGGCATCGCCGCGTTCCTCGTCGAGAAGGACACGCCGGGCTTCTCCGTCGGCAAGCTCGAGCACAAGCTCGGGATCCGCGGGTCCGACACTGCTCAGCTCTCGTTCCAGGATTGCGCAGTTCCCGCCGCGAACCTGCTCGGCGGGGCCGGCGAGGGCTTCAAGATCGCGCTCGCGACGCTCGACGGCGGCCGCATCAGCATCGCCGCGCAGGCCGTCGGCATCGCGCGCGCCTGCCTCGAGGACGCGCTCGCGTACGCGAAGGAGCGCGAGGCGTTCGGCCAGAAGATCGGCGACTTCCAGGCGATCCAGTGGATGCTCGCGGACATGGCGACCGGCGTCGACGCCGCGCGGCTCCTCACCTGGCGGGCCGCGGCGATGAAGGACCGCGGCGAGCGCTACGGCCCGTACGCCGCGATGGCGAAGCTCTTCGCGTCCGACGTCGCGATGAAGGCATCGCGCGACTGCATCCAGATCTTCGGCGGCTACGGGTACCTCAAGGACTTCCCGGCCGAGCGCCACTACCGCGACGCGAAGATCACCGAGATCTACGAGGGGACGAGCGAGATCATGAAGCACCTCATCGCGGAGGACATGCTTGCGGACTGAGCGAGCGTGACCGCGCCGACGCAGGGCGTCCTCGCGCTCGTCCTCGCGGTCGCCGCGGCGGCCGGCTTCGGTATCGGTGGCTACCGCGTCTGGAAGCTCTACCGCTACATGCGCCTCGGATGGGACGAGGACCGCAGCGATCAGCCCGGGCGCCGCATGCGCGACGAGCTCGTCATCTACCTCGGCCAGAGCAAGCTCTTCAAGCGGCCGTACCTCGTGCGCGGCATCGCGCACGCGCTCATCTTCTGGGGCTTCATCGTCATCACGATCGGCACGGTCGACCTGCTCCTGAACGGGATCCTCGGCCTCCATGTGCCGGGGACGGAGACCGGTCTCTTCGCGTGGACCGTCGACCTCTTCGCGATCGCGGTGCTCGCCTCGATCGCCGTCGCCGCCGTGCGGCGGCTCTTCTTCCGCCCGCCTCGGATGCACGTCGCCTCAGGCGGCTACATCATCCTCGCGCTCATCGCGGTCCTGATGGTCTCGCTCCTCGTGTTCGAGACCGCGGGGATCGCGGCGGAGATGGTGAAGAAGGGCTTCACGCCGCCGCCGCTCGCGAATCTCCTCGCGCCCGCGGTGCGCGGACCGAACGCCGGCATGGTGTACGCGGGGGCCTGGTGGATCCACGTGCTGACCGTCCTCGCGTTCGCGGCGTACCTGCCGCAGACGAAGCACCTGCACATCGCGACGACGCTGCCGAACGTGCTCTTCCGCAGCCAGCGGCCGCGCGGCGCGCTGCGGCCGATCAAGGACCTCGAGGAGCAGGAGACCTTCGGCGCGGCGACCCTGCGCGATCTGTCATGGAAGCAGCACCTCGACGGCTACACCTGCACCGAGTGCGGGCGCTGCTCCGACCAGTGCCCCGCGCTCGCGACGGGGAAGCCGCTCGACCCGCAGAAGATCGTCCTCGACCTGCGCGACCTCCTCCTTCGCGAGGGCGACCTCCTCCTGCGCGATCCGAAGGCGACCGGCACCGCGCCCGCGCACCAGAGCGAGCAGAAGCCGGAGGAGCTCTGGGCCTGCACGACCTGCGCGGCGTGCGTCGAGGCGTGCCCCGTGACGATCGAGCACATCGACAAGATCGTCGACATGCGCCGCTTCCTGACGATGATGGAGTCCGCCGCGCCGCCCGAGGCGCAGCGCGCGCTCACGAACATCGAGCGCGCCGGCAATCCCTGGGGCGAGGCGCGGGAGTCGCGCGGCGACTGGGCCGACGGACTGCCCGTCCCGACCTTCGCGGAGAAGCCCGACGCGGAGTACCTCTACTTCGTCGGATGCGCCGCCTCGTACGACCGCCGGAACCAGCGCGTCGCGAAGGCGCTCGCGCAGATCCTGAACGCCGCCGGGCTCTCGTTCGCGATCCTCGCGCGGGAGGAGACCTGCAACGGCGACCCCGCGCGGCGCATCGGGAACGAGTACCTCTGGCAGCTGCAGGCGCAGGCGAACATCGAGACCTTCGGCCGCTACAAGGTGCGCAAGGTCATCACGAGCTGCCCGCACTGCTTCAACACGATCGCGAACGAGTACCCGCAGCTCGGCGGTAGCTACGAGGTCGTGCACGCGCTGACGCTCGTCGATCGCCTCATCGCCGAGGGCAAGGTCAGGCTGGCTGACGACGGTGCCGCGAAAGAGGTCACCGCGTATCACGACCCGTGCTACCTGGGGCGGCACAACCAGATCTACGACGCGCCGCGCGCGGTCATGGATGCTGTCCCGGGAGTCGAGCGCGTCGAGATCGAGCCGCACCACCGGGAGCGCGGGTTCTGCTGCGGCGCGGGCGGCGGGCGGATGTGGATGGAGGAGAAGGTCGGCCAGCGCGTGAACCACCGCCGCATCGACCAGCTCCGGGCCGCGCAGGCGGGCGCGACGAAGGTCGCGAGCGGCTGCCCGTTCTGTTTGATCATGCTCGAGGAGGGCGTCGGCGCGAAGGGGCTACAGGAGCAGGTGAAGCCGGTCGACGTGCTCGAGCTCGTCGCGTCGCGCCTGGGAGGTACGGATCAGTGAAGCTGCTCGTCTGCGTGAAGCAGGTCCCCGATTCCACCGTGCGCGTGAAGGTCGGCGCCGACAAGAAGGCGATCGCGACCGAGGGCGTGACGTGGGCGATCTCGCCGTACGACGAGTACGCCGTCGAGATGGCCCTCGAGCGCAAGGACGCGGATCCGTTGACGACCGTGAGCGTCGTGACGGTGGGCTCCGCGCGGGCACGCGACGCGCTGCGGCAGGCGCTCGCGATGGGCTGCGACGACGCGACCCTCGTCACCGGCGCCGAGGCCGAGACGCTCGGCGGCATTGCGGTGGCGCAGGCGCTCGCGAAGATCGTCGAGGAGGCGAAGCCCGACCTCGTGCTCTGCGGGAAGCAGGCGTCCGACGACGACCAGGGCTTCGTCGGCCCCGCGCTCGCCGAGGCGCTCGGCTGGCCGCACGTCGCGATCGTCACGAAGTTCGCGCCGGCGGAGGGCGGGACCGAGATCTGGAAGGAGGTGGAAGGGGGCCATGAGGTCTGGCGGGCCACGGGCCCTGCCGTGCTGACGATCCAGAAGAGCGAGAAGGAGCCCCGCTATCCCTCGCTGCCCGGGATCATGAAGGCGAAGAAGAAGGAGATCCCCGAGAAGGACCTCGCCTCGCTGGGGGTCGATGCCGCGGGGCCACGGGTCGAGATACTCGAGATGGAGCCGCCGCCCGCTCGCAAGGCCGGCAGGGTCATGAAGGACGGCGACGCGAAGGCGATGGCCGCGGAGCTCGCGAAGCTGCTGCGCTCCGAGGCGAAGGTCGTATGAAGATCTGGGTGGTCGCCGAGCGATCGAAGGACGGCGAGCTCCGCCGCGTCTCCCTGGAGGCCGCGGCGAAGGCCGCGGAGCTCGGGCAGACCGAGGTCCTCGAGGCGCACGGCTCCGGCGCGGCCCGCACGTCGACGACCGCGTTCGCGAACGCGCTCGCGGAGCGCGCAAAGGACGCGCCGCCGGAGCTCATCCTCATCGGCGCGACACCCGCCGGCCGCGACCTCGGCGCGCGCCTCGCGGCCAAGCTCGGCCGGCCGTACCTGTCCGAGTGCGCGGATATCCGGGTCGATGGCGGGAAGCTCGTGGCCACACGCGCGATGTACGCGGGGAAGGTCCGCGCGAGCGTGTCCGTGCCGCTCCCCGCGGTCGCGACGGTGCGCGCCGGGATCGCGGCGGCCGCAGACAGCGAGCCGGCGCTCGTCCCGGTCGACGTCGGCTGGGACGCGGGGCTCGAGTTCGTCCGCTTCGAGGAGACGAAGTCCAGCGGCACGCGCGTCCCGCTCGGCGAGGCGCGCGTCGTCGTCTCCGCGGGCCGCGGCCTGAAGGGTCCCGAGAACTGGAAGATCGTCGAGGAGCTCGCCGACGTGCTCGGCGCCGCGATCGGCGCGTCGCGCGCGGTGACCGACGCGGGCTGGCGCCCGAACGAGGAGCAGGTCGGCCAGACGGGGAAGACCGTGACGCCGGACCTCTACATCGCGCTCGGCATCTCGGGCGCGATCCAGCACCTCGCGGGCATGTCGGGGAGCAAGGTGATCGTCGCGGTGAACAAGGATCCCGATGCCGACCTGCTGAAGATCGCCGACTACGCCGTCGTGGCCGACCTCTTCGAGTTCGTCCCTGCGTTCACCGAGGAGCTGCGAAAGGTCATGAAGCAGGCGTGACCCCGTTCACCGGTGAGACCGAGCGCGAGCTCGCGGGCGCCGTGCGGGACTTCGCGCGCGGGCTCGAGGACCGCATCCGGGATGCGGAGGATGCCGGTGCCTTCCCGCGCGAGGTCATCGGCGAGCTCGCCGCGCTCGGCGTCCTCGGCCTCACCATCCCCGAGGCGGACGGCGGCGCGGGCGCGTCGGCCGTCGCGTTCGCGCTCGTCCTCGAGGAGCTCGCGGCGGTGTGGCCGTCCGTCGCGGTCGGCGTCTCGGTGAACAGCGGCATCGTCGCGGGCTCGATCGTCCGGCTCGGGACGCCCGAGCAGCGCGCGCGCCTGCTGCCGCAGGTCATGGACGGACGCGGGCTCGCCGGCTTCTGCCTCACCGAGCCGTCCTCCGGCTCGGACGCCGCGTCACTGCGCGCGACGGCGCGCCGTGACGGGAGCGGCTGGATCATCGACGGGACGAAGCTGTTCGTCACGAACGCGCGATACGCGCCGTTCCTCATCGTCCTCGCGCGCGTCGGCGCGGCCGAGCCAGAGCGTCCGCACGCCGGCATCACGGCCTTCGTCGTCCCCACCGACACCCCGGGGGTCGTCATCGGCCCACCCGAGAAGAAGACCGGGCTCCTCGCGTCGGAGACGAGCACCGTGACGCTCGACGGCGCGCGCGTCGCCGCGGATGCTGTGCTCGGCCCCGAGGGCAAGGCCTTCGGCCAGGTCGCGATGGCCGGGCTGGACTCGGGCCGCATCGGCATCGCCGCGCAGGCGGTCGGGATCGCGCGCGGAGCGCTCGAGCGCGCCTGCGCGTACGCGCGCGAGCGCCGCCAGTTCGGCAAGCCGATAGCGTCGTTCCAGGCCGTGCGCTTCTCGCTGGCGGACGCGCGGACCGAGCTCGAGGCCGCGCGCATGCTCACGCTGCGCGCGGCGTGGCGGAAGGACGCGGGCCTGCCGTTCACGCGCGAGGCCGCCGAGGCGAAGCTGTACGCGAGCGAGATGGCGAACCGCGTCGCGTACGCAGCGGTACAGACGTTCGGCGGCTATGGCTACATGCGCGAGTACGGTGTGGAGCGCTACGCGCGTGACGCGCGCGCGACATCCATCTACGAGGGAACGAGCGAGGTGCAGCGGATGGTCATCGCGCGGGAGCTCATGGTCGCATGAAGCAGTCCGTCCGGGCGGCCTCGGCTTTGCCGACGCCGCCCGTGCCCCAGACAAAGGCTCAGTGGCTCGACACCGTCTACCGGGACGCGGTCGCCCGGCACCCGGAGCGGAAGGACCGCTTCAGCACGCTCTCCGACGAGCCGATCGACCCCCTGTACACGGCGGACGACCTGCCGGACTTCGACCCCGTGCGCGACCTCGGCACGCCGGGCGGGTTCCCGTACACGCGCGGCGTGCACCCGACGATGTACCGCGGCCGGCTCTGGACGATGCGCCAGTTCGCGGGGTTCGGCAGCGCCGAGGACACGAACCGCCGCTTCCACTACCTCCTGCAGCACGGCGTCACCGGGCTCTCCGTCGCGTTCGACATGCCGACGCTCATGGGGCGCGACGCCGACGACCCGCTCTCGCGTGGCGAGGTCGGGCGCGAGGGCGTCGCCGTGTCGTCCCTCGCGGACATGGAGATCCTCTTCGACAAGATCCCGGTCGGCGAGGTCACCACCTCGATGACCATCAACGGCCCCGCGTCGATCGTGTGGGCGATGTACCTCGCCGCCGCCGAGAAGCAGGGCGTGCCCTTCACGAAGCTCGGCGGGACGATCCAGAACGACTGCCTGAAGGAGTACATCGCGCAGCGCGAGTGGATCGTCCCCGAGCGGCCGGCCATGGACCTCGTCGTCGACACGTTCCGCTACGGCTCGCGCGAGGTCCCGAGGTGGAACACGATCTCGGTCTCCGGCTACCACATCCGCGAGGCCGGGGCGACGGCGCTCCAGGAGCTCGCCTTCACGCTCATCGACGGCCTCGAGTACGTGAAGTGGGGCGTCGCCGCGGGCCTGGACGTGAACGAGTTCGTGCCGCGCATCTCGTTCTTCTTCGACGTGCACAACGACTTCTTCGAGGAGATCGCGAAGTTCCGGGCGGCGCGGCGGATCTGGGCACGCGAGATCCGGAAGCGCTACGCGCCGACGAACGAGCGCGCGCTCATGCTCCGCACCCACGCGCAGACCGCGGGCGTGTCGCTCACCGCGCAGCAGCCGTACAACAACGTCGTCCGCGTCGCGATCCAGGCGCTCGCGGCAGTCCTCGGCGGGACGAACTCCCTGCACACGAACTCGCTCGACGAGACGTACGCGCTTCCCACGGAGGAGGCCGTCACGCTCGCGCTCCGCACGCAGCAGGTCATCGCGCACGAGTCGGGCGTCGCCGACACGGTGGACCCGCTCGCGGGGTCCTATTACCTCGAGCACCTCACGGACCGCATGGAGCAGGGCTTCCAGCGCTACCTCGAGACGATCGAGGGCATGGGCGGCATGGTCGAGGCCGTCGAGCGCGGCTACCCGCAGCGCGAGATCACCGAGTCGGCGTTCCATTTCCAGCGGCAGGTCGAGGACGGCGAGAAGATCGTCGTCGGCATCAACAAGCACGTCTCGGAGGAAGGAACGCGGATCCCGACGCTCGGCATCGATCCCGAGGTCGAGCGCCGCCAGATCGAGCGCCTGGCCGAGGTGCGCCGCCGGCGCGACGCCGGACGCTGGCGGGAGTCGATCGACCGGCTGCGCGACGCCGCGAAGACGCGCGGCGAGCTCATGCCGGCGTTCCTCGAGTGCGCCAGGGCGTACGCCTCGGTCGGCGAGCAGGTCCAGGTGCTGAAGGAGGTCTTCGGTGTCTACCGCGATCCCGGGTACTTCTAGGGCGGGGCTCCTTCAGCGGATGGACGAGGCGTGGACCGCGTTCGGCGGACCGACGCTGGCGCTGGGCGCCCGTGGGCTTCGCGAGCGCACGTCCGTCGGCTGGACCTATGCGGAGATGATCGGGCACGTGCGCGCCTGGCATGTGCTGACCGCGCGGCGGCTGCGCGCGTACGCCCAGACCGGGGCGATCGACCTTCCCGATGCGGAGACATCGCGCGCGGTCTTCGCCGAGCTCGGGCTCGCGCCCGCGCGCGCCGAAGCGCTCGTGCGTGCCTGGAGCACCGACGCATTCAACGCCGCGGTCGCGGAGGTGGCCGCGGGCGCATCGACGCACGGCCTTGTGCCCTCCCTGTTCGCGTCGTACCGGCAGCTGCGCGACGCGGTCGCCGCGCTGAGCGATGCGCAGATCCAGGCGCACGCGGAGGAAGGGCGCTCCTTCGTGGAGGCGCTCGTGGAAGGCAACAGCTATGGCCACTACGCGGAGCATCGGAGCGAGCTCGAGCCTGCGCTGCCGCGCACGGCGGCCGAGCTCGTCGCACGCGTCGACTCGGACTGGACGGCGGTCCGGGACGCGGTGCGGCGCAAGGGCCGCGCCGGGCTCGCGGAGCCCGCGATCGAGGACTGGGCCTACAAGGACCTGCTCGCGCACCTCATCGGCTGGCTGCAGGACGTGCCGCGCCGCATCGCCGCGATACGGACCGGGAGTGACCGGCCGATCGCCGGCCAGGCGGAGATCGACGCGTACAACGCGCGCTCGGTCGCCGAGCGCAAGCTCGTCGGCCCCGAGGCGATCATCGACGAGCTGAACACGTCGTACCGGCTCGTGCGCGACTCGCTGATCGGGCTCAGCGATGCGGAGGTCCGCGACCCGCGCATCCGTGGCCTCGTCGCGACGCGCACGTACCTGCATTGGGACGAGCATGCCGAGGAGCTCGGACGGTGAAGCGACCGATCCGCGTCGTCGTCGCGAAGGCCGGCCTTGACGGCCATGACCGCGGCGCGAAGGTCGTCGCCCGCGCGCTGCGCGACGCCGGGATGGAGGTCATCTACACCGGCGTGCACCAGACGCCGGAGCAGGTCGTAGAGACCGCCCTGCAGGAGGATGCCGACGCGATCGGTGTCTCGCTCCTGTCGGGCGCGCACAACTACGTCTTTCCCCGGATCGCCGAGCTCATGAAGGAGAAGGGCATGGACGACGTCCTGCTCTTCGGCGGCGGCATCATCCCCGAGGACGACGCGGAGCGCCTCAAGGAGCACGGCGTCGAGCGCGTGTTCCAGCCCGGCGCCTCGCTCGAGGAGATCGTGGCGTACCTGCGCGACGCGGTCAGTAGAAGGAGAGGAGTCAGCAGTGGCAAAGACCGATGACCGGCCGGTGGACGTGGGCCTCGCGGCCCTCAAGGGCAAGGACGAGCCGACGCTCGTCGAGTGGTGGAAGACCCGCTTCGGCATGATCGCGGGGATCCCGCAGGACATCGCGCGCGTCGGCGCGCTCACCCCGCAGCTCCGCGAGCTCACGCGCATCGCGGACGAGGCCGAGCGGCGCAAGCTCACCCGCGCGCGGATGATCGCGTTCAC
>DASUCM010000058.1:0-6890 GCA_036276035.1 Candidatus Limnocylindria bacterium
GTTGAGCATGTCGAGCGTGAACTTGTCCGGATGGTCTTGAGGGACGCCCCGCCAGCCGATGCAGAGATGCGCCTGCTCCCCGCGCTTCGCGAGGTACTTCGCGTGCGTCTTGTCCGGCGGCGGCGCGGGCTTCGGGAGCCAGGGCTCGCGGCGCGCGAGGTCGCCGAACTGCGCCTCCACCGCCTGGATCGCCTCCTTCGCGTCGAGGCGGCCGGCGAGCGCGATGACCGTGCGCTCCGGCGCGTAGCCACGCGCCATGAAGCCCCGCAGGTCGTCCGGCGTGAGCGAGCGCACGACGGCCTCGCGGCCCGCGATCTCCCAACCGAGCGGGTGCTTCGGGTAGAGGAGCTCGTCGATGAGGGTGTGCACGCGGTCCTGCGGCTGGTCGCGGTACATGCGGATCTCTTCGACGACGACCTTGCGCTCCTGGTCGACGTCCGCGTCGCGTAGCAGCGGGGCACGGATCATGTCGGCGATGACGTCGAGCGCGAGGAGGTAGTGCCGCGCGACCATGCGCGACCAGAAGACGGTCACCTCCTTGTCGGTCGACGCGTTCACCGCGCCGCCCACGCCTTCGATCGCCTGGCTGATGTCCTGCGCGAGCGGGCGCTTCGCCGTGCCCTTGAACACGATGTGCTCGAGGAAGTGCGCGGTCCCCGCGTTCATCTTGTCCTCGACGCGGGAGCCGACGCCGACGTACACGGCGAGCGAGACAGAGCGCGTCTCGGGCATCTCCGACACGAGGATGCGAAGGCCGTTCGGGAGGGTGACGCGCTCGTAGATCACCGCGCGAACGCTAGCACCGCGCGACTCGCGACGAGGGTCACCTGCCGTCTCACGCGCGCCGGGGCACACGCGATCAGCGGCAGAACACCACCGTGAGGTACATCGCGTCGCGGCCCTGCACCGCACCGATGCCGACCCGCGTGAAGTTCGCGTCCATGATGTTCGTGCGGTGGTTGATCGGGGCCCATGGCTCCGCCATGAACTCACGGTGCAGCACGCCGACGTCCTCGTTCCAGACCTTGCCGGTGTTCTCGCTCCACCAGCCGGTGCCGCAGGCCGGGCGGTTGCGGGAGGCGGCCGTGCCGTCAGGACCGTCGTGATAGACGTAGCCGTGCTGCGACTCGACGAGGCTGTGGGCGCGCGCGACCGCGGACACGCTGTGATCGAGGACGTATGGCGCGAGGCCGCCCTGGGCACGCGAAGCGTTCATCAGCTCGAGCGTGCGCTGCTCCGCGAGCGCGAGCGCCGTCGTGCTCGCCGGCGTCGCCGCGGGGGCGGCGGGCCGCGGTGTCGCCGGGCGCGGCGTCGGAAGGGCCAGCGCGGCGGCAGCCGGTTCCGGCCTCGCCGCGGGTGCCGGCTCGGGCGTGGGCTCGGGTGTCGGTGTCGGGATCGGCGCCTCGAGCAGGCCCGCGATGGGCTTCTCGAGCGAGGGCTGTGCGGGGGTCGAGAGCGCGCGGCGCGCGAGCGATTGTGCCCGCGCGGTCTCGGCCTCCGCGGAGGCGGCGGCCAGGCGCGACGGGGTCGCGAGGACGGCCGCGAGCCCGAGCGTGACGATCGCCGCGAGCGCGAACGACGCGCCGGCATCGCGCAGCAGCTCCCTCGTGTGTCTCCCCCTTACTTCCTCGGTAGCCGCATCGCGGCTCGGTCGGTCTACGTCGCTTCGGTGACGCTCCAGGGTCCGTAGCTGATGACGAGCGAGGCGCCGGCCCGGCGGCTCGCGGCGATCGCCTCGCGCTCGGCGCCTGCCGCGTCGATCGTGTCGGCGGCGGCAGCGAACGCGAGGTGCTCGTCGGCGGTGTGGAACGAGATGACCGGACGGTCTGTAGAGAGGGCGAGCACGTGGACGAGATCGAGCGCGGGCAGGCCAGGCTTCACGACGACCGCATCGGCGCCGTCGGCGAGATCGCGCCTGACGCGGGCGCGCGCCGCGCCCTCGCTCTCGGTGGACAGGAGCGGCACGGCTCGCTCGGCGATGGGGACCGCCCCGACCGCGACGCGGTGCGCCGTGTAGAGCGCGGACTCGAGCTTCGCCATCGCCGCCACCGGCACGTCCGGATGCTCGGCGCGCAGCGCCTGGCGAAGGATGCCCGCCGTCCCGTCCAGCATCCCCGAAGGGATGATCAGGTCGGCGCCCGCCTCGGCGTGACGGATCGCGATCTCCTGCAGCCGCTCGAGGGTGCCGCTCACGTCGGCGCCGCCGTTGCCGAAGAGGACGCACTGGCCGTGCGACGTGTACGCGCAGACGCACACGTCGGTCGCGACGGCCAGGTCGGGAACGGCCTGCTTGACCGCGCGGATGGCGCGGGGCACGACGTGGTCGCGCTCGCTCGCGAGCAGCGCTGTCTCGTCCTTGCGGTCCGTGGCGCCGAAGATGAGCAGGCCCGCGAGACCCTGCTGCGAGGCGCGACGCGCCTCCCGCACCAGCTCCGTGATCGAAAGGCGCTCGAGGGCGCCCGCGCCCTCGACGCGCTCGCGGTCCTCGACCGACGCGGACACGATGACGGGCAGCACCAGGCGCGCCGCGAGCTCGTCCGCCCGGAGCGCGCGACCCCAGAGGGGGTGCTCCGCGAGCCGGCCGCGCTGGAGCGTCGTCTGAGGCATATCCCGATGCTAGCCGCGCACGTACCATTTGGGGCGGGATGAGCACCGGAATGACACGGACCGCGTACCGCGTCGCCGTCCTCGTGCTCGTCCTGGGCACCCTTGCAGGCTGTGGTGCGGCCGGCCCGCGCGCGGCGGCGCCGGCTCACGTCGACAACAGCGCGGCCGAGCGGGCGCAGCTCGAGGCCCGCACCGCGGCGGTCGCCGCGATCGCGGCCCAGGTCGCGGTCGGCTCGGCGACCTCCCTCATGAGCGAGCCCGCGGTCGAGGTGAAGGCGGCGCTCCCCGCGTTCGACCGGCCCGCGATGACGCACGTCTGGCAGAGCCTGAACAACTGCGGCCCCGCTGCGGTCGTGATGGCGCTCTCGACGATGGGGATCCACGAGTCGCAGGAGGTCGCACGCCTCGCGCTGCGCGGGCCGGATCAGAACCGCGGCATGGGTCCCGGACCGGTGGACCCGTGGGTCAAGGAGCGGTTCGGGATCCGCTCGATGTACCGGACGAACGGCACGAACGATCTCATCAAGAAGCTCGTCACGAACGGCTTCGCGCCGATGGTCACGCAGTGGATGGAGGATCCCTGGAAGTCGCGGATCTCGCACTGGCGCACCGTGCGCGGCTACGACGACGCGCGCAAGGTCTTCATCGTGAACGACTCGATGCTCGGCCGCGGCGTCGCGCTCACGTACGAGTGGTTCGCCGCGAACTGGCAGCCGTTCTCGTACCGCTACATGGTCCTGTACCGCCCCGACGAAGAGCCCCTCCTCCGCTCGATCATCGGTGACGACTGGAACGACTCGCGCAACCGCCGCAACTTCTACGAGCGCACCCGCGCCGAGGCGCTGCAGCAGAACACCTCGGCCGCATGGCTCACCTTCGGCGAGGCGGCGTACCAGTACGGGCAGTTCGCCGAGGCGGTCGGCGCCTTCGAGAAGGGCATCGGTATCGGCTCGCCGACCGGCGTGTTCACGCTCCGGTCGAGCTACCCCAACGCGCTCCGCGCGCTCGGCCGCCACGACGAGGCTGCCGCCGCGCAGGGGCGGCTCGCGAATCTCACGCCGGGTGTCGCCGCGGCGACCGCGCCCGCCACGGACGAGCGGATCCTCGCCCTCGTCGAGCAGCGGCAGCGCGAGGCCTGGCTGGCATCCCTCCCCGAAGAGGAAAGGCCCGTTCGCTAGCGCCTCGAGGCCAGGTCCTTTGTCGCGAGCAGGCGCTCGCCGGCGTCGCGGAGCACGTCGTCGGTCTTGCAGAAGGTGAACCGGATGAGGTCGCGCCCGAGCGCCGGACGCGAGAAGAACGACGAGCCCGGCACTCCCGCGACGCCGACCGCGGTGATGAGCCAGCGCGCGAACGCGCTGTCGTCGTCGAAGCCGAAGCCGGAGATGTCGCAGAGGATGTAATAGGCGCCCTGCGGCAGCCGCGGCCGGAAGCCCGCGGTCTCGAGCGCGGCGAAGAGCAGATCGCGGCGCGCCGCGTACGCGCCCGAGAGCGTGTCGAAGTATGGGCGCCCGAGCGCCAGGCCATCGGCGACGGCCTCCTGGAGCGGCGCGGGGGCGCCGACCGTGAGGAAGTCGTGCACCTTGCGGATCCCTGCGCTCAGCTCAGGGGCGGCGACGATCCAGCCGACGCGCCAGCCCGTCACCGAGAAGGTCTTGCTCGCTCCGGAGATCGTGATCGTGCGATCGGCCATGCCGTCGAGCGTCGCGAGCGGGACGTGCTCGCCCTCGTACCGGATGTGCTCGTAGATCTCGTCGGTCACCGCGATGACGTCGTGCTCGCGGCAGAGCGAGGCGATGAGCTCGAGCTCCTGCCGGTCGAAGACGCGGCCGGTCGGGTTGTTCGGGCTGTTCACGATGATCGCCTTCGTCCGCGGCGTGAAGGCGCGGCGCAGCTCGTCAGGGTCGAAACGCAGCGACGGATAGCGCAGCGGCACGTACACCGGCGCGGCGCCGCAGATCGCGGCGTCGGGCCCGTAGTTCTCGTAGAACGGCTCGAGCACGATGACCTCGTCGCCCGGGTCGACGATCGCGAGGAGAGCCGAGATCATCGCCTCCGTCGCGCCGCAGGTCACGGTGAGCATGCGCTCGGGGTCCACGTCCATGCCGTAGAGCTCGCCGTACGTCCGCGCGAGCGCCCGCCGCAGCGAGGGCGCGCCCCAGGTGATCGCGTACTGGTTCACGTCGGCGTCGATCGCGCGCTTCGCCGCTTCCTTCAGGGCTTCGGGAGCGGCGAAGTTCGGGAACCCCTGCGCGAGGTTGATGCCGCCGTGGACCTGTACGAGGCGCGTCATCTCGCGGATGACGGACTCCGTGAAGCCCTCGGTCCGCAGCGCGAGGCGGCGCTTCGCGACGCGCATCGGCGGCCGCTAGTACCCGAGCCGCAGGTCGACGCGGTTGAGGAGCGGCTCCCCTGCTTTGAAGCGGCGGAGGTTCTCCTGGATGAGCGCGATGGACCGGTCGCGCACGCTCGGCGACGAGTGCGAGGTGTGCGGCGTGACGATCACGTTCGGCAGGTCCCACCATTCGCTGTCCTTCGGCAAAGGCTCCGTCCACCAGGCATCGAGCGCCGCGCCGCCGATGCGCCGCTCCTTCAGCGCGGCGAGGAGCGCCTGCTCGTCGACGACCGCGCCTCGCGAGATGTTCACGATCCACGCGTTCGGCTTCATCGCCGCGATGACGCCGGCATCCACCATCCCGCGCGTCGCGTCGGTCAGCGGCGCGCACACCGCGAGGTAGTCAGCCTCGGCAGCGACCTCGCCGAGGCGGTCCGGCGTCACCGCGCCGTCGCCCCCGCTGCGGCGCACGCCGATGACGCGCATGCCGAGCGCGCGCGCGATGGCCGCGAGCTCGCCGCCGATGCTGCCCATGCCGAGCACGACGAGCGTCGCGCCGCGGACGTCCGTGGCATGGGGGTCGTCGTGCCAGTCGTGCCGGCCCTGCGCGGCGAACGAGGCGGGCAGGCGCTTCGCCGCCGCGAAGATCATCGCGACGACGTGCTCCGCGATCGCGAGGTCGTAGGCGCCGCTGTTGTTCGTGAGCGCGAGGCCCGGTCGCTCGAGCTCGGGGATGAGGAGCCGCTCCACCCCGGCCGAGACCGTGTGGTACCAGCGGAGCCCGGGCGCGGCCGCGAGCACCGCGCGCAAGCGATCCGGGTTCGGCCCGCCGAACGCGGCGTCCGCGCCGGCTGCCGCAGCGTGGTCGTCGTCGAGGTACAGCGTCACGAGCTCCTCGCCGGCGAGCAGCGCGGGCAGGTCGGCGAGCACGCCGAATCCGCGGTGCGACTCGCTCGTGCCGCGGCGGGTGCCGACGAGGACGGCGAGCTTCAGCGGTCCGCGCCCGGTGAGGGAGTCACGCCTCGCGATACTAGCCGCGCCGATGTTCCTCTCCGGGGCCCGATGAACGGCCGCCGCGCCGACGCTTCCGTCCGGCTCCTCGTGCGAAACTAGCGGCGTGAGGATCATCGAGCTCCGGAGCGACACGTTCACGAAGCCGACCGCCGAGATGCGGAAGGCGATGGCCGACGCGGACGTCGGCGACGACCAGTACGGCGAGGACCCCACCGTGGACCGGCTCGAGGAGCGCTCCGCGGAGGTCGTCGGCAAGCAGGCGGCGGTGTACGTCCCGAGCGGGATGATGGGCAACCTCTGCGGCGTGCTCGCGCAGGCGCAGCGCGGCGACGAGGTGATCCTCGGCGACATGGCGCACATCCACCAGAACGAGATGGGCGCCTTCACGGTGCTCGGCGGGATCCACGCGCGCCTGGTGCCGAACGGGGATGGCCTGCCGGCGCTCGCGGACATCGAGGCGGCCTTCCGGCCCGCGCAGGGCATGTACCCGCGCACCGCGCTGGTGTGCCTCGAGAACTCGCACAACAACTGCGGCGGCGCGGTCGTCACCGCGGCCAGGACGCGCGCGGTCGCCGACCTCGCGCACCGGCTCGGCGCGAAGGTCCACCTCGACGGCGCGCGGATCTTCAATGCGGCGGCGGCGCTCGGGGTCGACGTGCGCGAGCTCACGGAGCCGGTCGACACGGTGCAGTTCTGCTTCTCGAAGGGGCTCGCGGCGCCGGTCGGCTCCATCCTCTGCGGCGACGCCGAGACCGTCGCGCGCGCGCGGCGGGTGCGCAAGCTCCTCGGCGGCGCGATGCGCCAGGCCGGCGTGATCGCGGCGGCGGCGCTCGTCGCGCTCGAGCGGATGCGGGAGCGCCTCGCGGAAGATCACCGCAACGCCCGCGCGCTCGCCGACGGGCTCGCGAACATCCGCGGCATCCGCATCGACGCGGCG
>DASUCM010000059.1:0-6842 GCA_036276035.1 Candidatus Limnocylindria bacterium
GCACCGGAGATGCGCACGAAGCGCGCCTTCGTGCGGAGGTCCTCGATGGTCGCTGCGCCGGCGTACTTCATGCCGGCGCGCAGCCCGCCGATGAGCTGATGGAGGTATGGCGCGAGCGGGCCGACCGAGGGCACCTGGCCCTCCACGCCCTCGGGCACGATCTTCGAGAACTCACCGACGTCGCCCTGGCCGTAGCGGTCGCGCGACGCCTGGCGGACCTGCATCGCGCCGAGCGAGCCCATCCCGCGGTACGACTTGTATCCGTCCGCCACGTCGCCCGGCGACTCGTCGACGCCGGCAAGGAGCCCGCCCAGCATCACGGTGTGCGCGCCCGCGCCGATCGCCTTCGCGATGTCGCCCGACTGCTGGATCCCGCCGTCGGCGCACACGGGGATCCCGTGCCGCGCCGCGGCCTCGACGCAGTCGACGATCGCGGTGATCTGCGGCATGCCTGCGCCGGCGACGACCCGCGTCGTGCAGATCGCCCCGGGGCCCACGCCGACCTTCACCCCGTCCGCCCCCGCGGCGATGAGCTCGTCGGTGCCCTCGGCCGTCACGACGTTCCCGGCGACGACCTGCACGCGGTGGCGGGCCTTCACCTTCTCGACCATGCGGATGACGCTCGCGGAGTGGCCGTGTGCGATGTCGATGACGATGACGTCCGTACCGGCCGCGACGAGCGCGGCGGTCCGCTCGTCGGCGTCCGCTCCCGTGCCCACCGCAGCGCCGACGCGCAGGCCGGCTGCCTTCACGGCCTGCACCTCGCTCACCTGATCGGCGACGGAGAGGTTGCGATGGATGACACCGAGACCACCGGCGCGCGCCATCGCGATCGCCATGCGCGAGCCGGTCACGGTGTCCATCGCCGCGGAGACGATCGGGATCTCGAGCTCGAGCTCCGTCGTGAGACGCGTCCGCGTCGAGACCTGGGTCGGAAGGATGTCGCTGCGGGCCGGGATGAGGAGGACGTCGTCGAAGGTGAGCCCTTCCTTCACGAACTTGTCCCCCGCCATTTCGGAAGTTTAGCCGCGGGCGGCGGCGCCGGAATGCCGGGCGCTAGCCCTGGGAACGGTGCCGCTGGGTGAGCCGCTCCGCGTAGCCCGACGCCTCCTCGCTGTGCCGGGTGACGCGCGCCATGCGCGCCCTCGTCCAGGCCCGCGCGCGCCACGAGAAGACGAGCGCGGCGGTGAGGCTGACCAGGACCGCCGCCGGGATGACCATCGTCTGCAGATCGAGGAAGCGGTCGGCCCTTCCCGCGACGGCGAGCGCGACGAAGACGATGAGCTCGATCTCCAGCAGGAGCGCCACGAACAGCAGGGCGAACGACGTCGCACCGAAGCCGCGGTTCGCGCGATAGGGGAACGCGATGTCGCCGATGCTCACTGGGCGGAATCATGCGGCCAGCCGAGCGGGCGGGCAATCGCCCGCCGCAGGCGCGCTCGCTAGAGGATGGTGGCGGTGCGCTCGGGGCCGATCCCCACCATGCCGACCTTCGCGCCGACGGTCTGCTCGATCCGCTCGAGGTACGCGCGGGCCTCCGCCGGCAACGAGCGGCGGTCCGCGGTGTGCGAGATGTCACGGCCCCAGCCGCGCAGCCGCTCGTAGCGCGGGCGCGCGCGCTCGAGCACGTGCGTCGGCGGCATGTCCGTGGTCTCCCGGCCGTCGAGCTCGTACGCGACGCAGAAGGGGATCTCGTCGTACGCGCCGAGGACGTCGAGCTTCGTGACCGCGAGCTCGGTGAACGCGTTCAGGCGGTGCGCGAAGCGCGGCACGAGCGCGTCGAACCAGCCGACGCGGCGCGGCCGGCCCGTCGAGGCCCCGTACTCGAAGGCGCGCTCGCGGAGCTCGTCGCCGACCGCATCCCGGAGCTCCGTCGGGAACGGCCCTTCGCCGACGGCGGTCGAGTACGCCTTCACGACGCCGATCACACGCGTGATCCGCCGTGGCGGGATGCCCGCGCCGACGGAGGCGAACCCGGCGAGCGGGTTCGACGAGGTCACGTAGGGATAGATGCCCCAGTCGAGGTCGCGCATCGCGCCGAGCTGGCCCTCGAGGAGGATCCCATCGTCGCGCTCGAGCGCCCGCTCGACGATCGGGAGCGTGTCGACGATGCGGTCGCCGAGCCGGGAGGCGGCGGCGAGGACGGCGTCGGCGACCTCGCGCGCGTCGAGCGGCGCGTCGCCGAAACGCTCGAGCACCTTGTTCTTCGTCTCCAGCTCGTGCTGCACGCGCGCTCGGAAGCGGCGCTCGTCGCGGACCTCGTAGGCCTGGATCCCGTGGCGCGCGACCTTGTCCGAGTACGCGGGACCGACGCCTTTGCCGGTCGTGCCGAGCTTCTGGCGGCCGCGCTCGCGCTCGTCGAGCCGGTCGAGCGCGACGTGCCACGGCATCAGCAGGTGAGCGCGCTCGGAGAGACGCAGGTTCGCGGTCGATACGCCGCGCTCTTCCAGGTGCGTGAGCTCCTGCGCGAGCGCGATGAGGTCGACGACGGTGCCGGGACCGAGGACGCAGAGGGCGCCGGGGTTGAAGATGCCGGAGGGAACGAGGTGGAGCTTGAATTCGCCGCCCTCGTTCACGACGGTGTGGCCGGCGTTGTTGCCGCCCTGGAACCGGATGACGAGGTCCGCCTCCTGCGCGAGGAGGTCGGTGATCTTGCCCTTGCCTTCGTCGCCCCACTGCGCGCCGACGATCGCGGTGACCGGCACGTGTTCCGATGCTAAAGGTCTACGCGGACCGGCGGAAGAGCCCTCCGACGACCTCGACGCCGAGCTTGGCGACCTCGACGAGGGTCCGCGTGCGCGAAGGCTCGCGGATCCACCAGGTCGTGCGGTCCCACTCGGCGTCGCGCGCGGGGTAATTGCGGAAGGTGATGTCCGTGCCATCGACCTGACGGTCGAAGAGCATCGCGGCGCGGCGCTGGTGATACGGGCTCGTGACGAGGATCGCGCGCTTGATGCCGTGCGCCCGGAACAGGTCGGTCACCCGCGTCGCGTTCTCCTGGGTCGTCGCGGAGGACGGTTCGATGAGGACGCGGTCCGCCGGGACGCCCATGCGGACGGCGTCGCGCTTCATGAGCTCGGCGGACGGCGGCGAGGCGGGGTCGACGGACGAGCCGGCGAAGACGATGAGCGGTGCGAGACCCTGCCTCCAGAGCGCGACCGCGGTCGCGGTGCGCGCGCCCTCGTCGCCGGAGATCGCGACGATCGCGTCGGCGGGCGCGAGGGGGTCCTCGACCGCCAGGTAGTGACCGAGCCCGACGAGGCCGGCGAGCGCGGCGACGACGCCCAGCACGAACCCGAGGACGAGGCCCACGAGAAGACGCATCACGCGAGCGTGAGACGCAAGCCTTCTGCCAGCGAGTGCCTCGGATGCCAGAGCCCGTCGCGTGCCGCCTTGCTCACGTCGAGGCAGTTGCGCTGCAGCTCACCGGGGAGCGCCGGGACCTGGCGGACGCCAGGCGGCGGGCCGAGCACGTCGGTCATCAGAGCGACGAGGCGCGCCACGCTCGTCGCCACACCGGTGCCGATGTTGTACACGCCCTGACGCTCCGAGCCGAGCCCGGCGACGACCGCATCGGACACGTCGCCGACGTACATGTAGTCACGCTCCATCGCCCCGCCACCGCGGATGGAGATCGGGGTACCGCTCCGCCAGCAGCCGTGGAACTGCGCGACGACACCGCCCTCGAGGTCGGTGCGCTGGCGGGGCCCATAGATGTTGGCGGGGCGGAGCGTGAGCGCCGGGATGCCGCTCCCTGCGACGAGCTCTTCGGCCTCGGCCTTGAACTTCCCGTACGGGGACACCGGCGCGATCGGTCGTCCCTCGTCCGCGCACGTGGCGGTCTCCCCGTAGATGACGCCGCCGCTCGAGAAGTTCACGAAGCGCCGCACGCCGGCGGCGCGGGCGGCCTCCAGCACGTTCGCGGTGCCATCGACGATGACGCGGCGGTAGAGGTCCGGCTGCTCGACCGACTGGCCGACCTTCGTCTTCGACGCGAGGTGCACGACGGCGTCGAACCGGCGCCCGCGCACCGCGTCGAGGAGCGCGGCGCGGTCCGAGATGTCGGCGACGACGAGCTCCACACGCGCCGACGCAAGGTTCTGCCGATCTCCGGTCGAGAGATCGTCGAGCGCGGTGACCTCGTCGCCCCGTGCGGCGAGCGCGTCGACGACGTTGCTGCCGACGAAACCCGCGCCGCCCGTCACGAGGACCCGCAAGCGCTCTCCTCCAGATGCTGTGGACAACTTCGTGGATGGAACTTGTGGAAGAACCGCTTCCACCACACGACCTTGCGAGCCTACGGTCTGCGGCGCCGGGCGCTTCCTCCCGGACCACCGGGAGAGGCCTTGACATCACCGAACGCTTGTTCTAATCCTGAGCGATGACGCTCCAGACGCCGGCCCAGGAGTCGGCTGCGCCGCACGACCGGTCCGCGGAGCAGCGCGTCATCGGCGCGCTGCTCATCGACCGCGACGCGATCTTCAAGGTCGCGGATCTGCTGCGCCCGGACGACTTCTTTGTCCCGGCGCACCAGCGGATCTACTCCGCCGCGCTCGAGCTCCTGCAGCGGCGCGAGAAGATCGACCCGCTCACGATGCAGGTCGAGCTCGCGCGCCGCGAGGTCCTCGACCTCGTCGGCGGGCCCGCGTACCTGCGCGAGCTGGCGGAGGTCGTGCCCACGGCGGTCGACATCGAGCGGCACGGGCGGGTCGTCCGTGATCGCTCGCTCCTGCGCGGGCTGCTGAACGCCGCGCGCTCGATCGCGGCCGAGGCGTACAGCGAGCCGGCGGACGTGACGCTCGCGCTCGACCGCGCGGAGCAGCGCATCTTCGCCCTGCGGGACGAGGCGATGAACGCGCAGCTGCGGCACATCCTCGCCGCGCTGCACGAGAACTGGGACCACCTGAACGAGCGGATGGACCACCCCTTCGAGGTGAGCGGCATCGCCTCCGGCTTCCGCGAGATCGACTCGTACACGGAGGGCTTCACGCCGGGCGACCTCGTCGTCATCGCGGCGCGCCCCTCGGTCGGTAAGACCTCGCTCGGTCTCGCGATCGCGCACAACGTGGCGAAGCGCGGGCAGACCGCGCTCGTGTTCTCGCTCGAGATGGACGCGAAGCAGATCGTCGCGCGGTTCCTCGGCATGAACAGCCGCACCGACCTGCTCGCGCTGCGGACGGGGAACGTCATGGACGCGGAGGCCGCGACCGCGCTCATGGGCCTGCCGATCCTGCTCGACGACACGCCGGGCCTCTCGATCATGGAGCTGCGCACGAAGGCGCGGCGCGCCACGGCGCAGGGAAAGCTCGGGGTCATCGTCGTCGACTACCTGCAGCTCATGCGCACCTCTGAGCACGAGGAGAACCGCGTCCAGGAGATCGCGACCATCACGCGCAACCTGAAGGCGCTCGCGCGCGAGCTCGGCGTCACGGTGATCGCGCTCTCGCAGCTGTCGCGTGCGGCGGGCGACTCGGGCAGCGAGCCGAAGCTCTCGACCCTTCGTGAGAGCGGCGCGATCGAGCAGGACAGCGACATCGTGATCATGCTCTGGCGCGACAAGGAGGAGACCGTCACCGGCGCGCCGCGGCTCATCAAGGGCTCCGTCGCCAAGAACCGCAACGGTCCGACCGGACACTTCGAGCTCTACTTCGAGAGCGAGCAGGCGCGCTTCTTCAGCCGCGCCGACGACAGTGGGATGCCGGTATGACGATCCTCACCGACCGCGTCGCGCCGAAGCCGCCGCCCGAGAATCCCGAGGCCGAGGCTTCGCTTCTCGGAGCGGTACTGCTCGACGGGCATCTGTACGAGGAGGTCCAGCGCCGGAAGATCGCGCCGGCGGATCTCTCGCGCGAGACGCACAAGCTCGTGCTCGCGGCGATCGACCGCGTCGCCGCGCGCGGTGACGCGATCGCGTTCCAGAGCGTGCACGCGGAGATGACGGCCGCGGGCGACCTCGACGCGGTCGGCGGCGCCCAGTTCCTCGTCGGGCTCATGCAGGGCGTGCCGACCGTCGCGCACGCCGAGACCTACGCGACGATCGTCGAGCGGACGACCCTCCTTCGGCGCCTCATCCGCGCGGCGAACGACATCGCTCGTCTCGCGCTCACGCGGGATGACGCGCAGGCCGCCGTCGACGAGGCCCAGGCGCTCCTCTTCGCGGTGAACGAGACGAGCCTGCACCGGGACATCGTCGCCCTGGACGTCGCGCTGCAGCGCTACGCGGATCAGATCACGCAGCGCGGCGACGACCAGCACGTCGGCGTGCCCACAGGCCTCGCGTCGCTCGACGCGAAGACGGGCGGGCTGCAGCCATCAGACCTCATCCTCCTGGCCGGTCGCCCCGGCCTCGGCAAGACGAGCCTGGCGCTCTGCTTCGTCGAGCACGCCGCGGTGGTGCAGGGGAAGACCTGCGCGGTCTTCTCGATGGAGATGAGCGAGCTGCAGCTCGTGCAGCGACTCATCTCGATGACCGCGGAGATCGACGGCAACCGGATCCGCCGGGGACGCCTCTCGCAGGACGAGTTCCAGGCGATCTCGCATGCGTCGTCGCGGCTGCAGCAGGCGCCGATCTTCGTGGAGGAGTCGAGCCGCCTCTCGGTGACCGACATCCTCGCGAAGTCGCGCCGGCTCCAGGCCGAGCGCGGGCTCGACCTCATCGTCATCGACTACCTGCAGCTCATCGAAGGCGTCGGCACGGACGAGAACCGGAACCAGGAGGTCGCGAAGATCTCGCGCGCGCTGAAGTCGATCGCCCGCGAGCTCGAGGTCCCCGTCATCGCGCTCTCGCAGCTCTCGCGTCAGATCGAGACGCGAGGCACCGAGCCGATGCTCTCCGATCTTCG
>DASUCM010000060.1:0-11045 GCA_036276035.1 Candidatus Limnocylindria bacterium
TTGCCGATCGCGAAGCGCAGCTCCCTGCCGTCGCGCATCCAGACGTACGCCTCGCCCTCGCCGTGCGCGAGCCGCCCGAGCCAGGAGCGGACGTCATCGGGCTCGGGCCCGTACGAGCGCACGTCCGCCTCGCGCACGCTCACCTCCTGGCCGTCGCCGAGCGTGAGGTCGGCGCCGGCCGGCGTGAGCCGCACGCGGCGCAGCTCGTCGCGCCGGAAGCCGAGGATCTCGTCGCCGTCGCCGAGCCGGATGACCCAGCGTCCGTCGGTGGAGGCGTACACGGCGCCGAGCCACGCGCGGAAGCCGCCGACGGGCGGCCCGAAGTCGACGACCTCGGCGAGGTCGAGCTCGATCGGGTCGCCGTGCGCGAAGCGGAGCCGGGCGCGCGTCACGCGCGCAATGATGCGCGGGCTACGGGATCTGGCGCGCGACGAGCTCCAGCTCGAGGCGGATCTCGTCGACGATCGAGAGCACGGACGCGACGCGCGGGACCTGCAGACCGAAGTCCGAGAACTTCCACGAGGGCACGTTCTTCGCGGATGCGGTGATGCCCGTCCCGTCGCGCCGCGCCTTCACGTCCCAGCTGACGTCCTTCTCGACGCCCGCGATCGTCATCTTGCCGACGACCTGGAAGGTCCACTCGCCGGTCGCGGGAAGCGGCGTGGGCAGCCCGACCGCACGCACGGGGACGAAGTCGGCGGTCGGGAAGCGGCGGACCGCGAGCGTCGTGCCCTTGATGAAGTTGTCCCGGGTGTTGCTGTCGCTCCGCAGCGCTTCGAGCCCGACGCTGACCTTCGAGTCCGGCGTGAACGTCCCGTCCTGGCGGACCCCGAACGCGCCCTTCACGTCGGTCACCTCGAGGACGGCGTCGTTCGGGGCGGAGAAGCCGGCGAGCTGCTCGCGCACGCGCACCGTCGCTTTGCCGGACTCCACCCGGAACACGAGCGCACCCGGCTCGGGCACCGGCGTGCCCGTCGGCGCCGCGGTCGTGGACGCCGCCGTCGTCGGGCCGGCCGTCGGCGTCGGCGACGGTGCGGCCGCCGGCGACGCGCAGGCGAACGCGAGCGCGCCCGCGAGGACGATCGCGAGGGTGCGCGGGATCACGGCCACCTCCGGCGTGCGATAGCGGTACTACGCGCGCGAGCGCGCGACGGACGTCCGTGCCGCCACGTCAGCCTGACACGCAGGGCACCAGTACGTCCGGCGCGCATCTTCGCCCTGCTGTGCCGTGCCGATGGGCGCTCCGCAGGCGAAGCAGGGCTCGCCCGCCCGGCCGTACACCCACAGCCGCTGCCGCGCGTCGAGCGCGAAGCGGGTCCGCCGGCCGGACCCCGCGCGGTTCGTCACGAGCAGGCGATGCCCTTCAGCGAGCAGCGCGCGGAGCGCGCCGTCGTCGAGGTCGGCGACGCGGGCGAACGGCGAGACCCGCGCCGTGAACAGGGTCTCGGACTTCAGCACGTTCCCGAGACCGGCGACCGTGCGCTGATCGAGAAGCGCGACGCCGACCTCGCGGCCGGGGTCGGCGCGCAGCCGCGCGAGCGCGGCGTCGACGTCGAAGGCATCGGTCATCGCGTCGGGGCCGAGCGCCGCGAGCACGGGATGGCGCGCGACGTCGCGGGCGCGGACGAGCTCGATGACCGGCGCGTCGAAGCACGGCGCGACGTATGCATCCGTCTCCACGACGACCCGCGCGCGCGAGGCGGAGCGGCGCCAGCGCTCGCCGGCCGCGTAGATGTGCCACTCGCCGTTCATCCGCATGTGCGTGTGTAGGACGACGTCCTCGCCGTCGCATGAGAAGGTCATGAGAAGGTGCTTGCCCCGCGCCTCCACTCCACGGACGGTGTGCCCCGGGATCGCTCCGGCCGCGGCTGGCGAGATGTCGGGCGAGGTCGTCTCGAACCCGGTCACGACGCGGCCGGCGAGCGCGGCGTGGAGCGCCCGCGCCGCCCGCCAGATCGTGTCGCCCTCAGGCACGGCGCAGAAAGCCCCGCGCGTTCTCGACGAACCCGGCCTCGCGCAGCGGCCCGGCGAGCGCGCTCGCCCCGACGGGCCCGCCGTCGACCTGCTCGATGAGCAGCGCGCGCCGCTTCCCCGCGCGCACCTCGGCGGCGAGCGCGGTCGCGAGCGCCGCGCGCCGCGCGTGGGCGTGCTCGTCGTCGTCGATGAAGGTCATGAGCGACGCCTCACCGCGGCCGAGCCACGCGACGAGCACGCCGTCGACGAGAACGACGCGCGAGCCGGCGGCGCGCATCGGCCGCCTCCCGTCGCGCTCCGGCCACTGCAGCGCGGCGCCGTACGGCTGCGCGGGATCGGTCGCCGCGAGCACGATCGCTTCAGGCTCCGCGGGCGGATCGCGGAAGGCGCGCAGGCGATCTGCGGCGCCGGGCAGCGCGAACTGCGTCGCGCCGCGACCCGCGATGAAGTAGCCGCGCCGGACCCGGCCCGCGTCCTCCATCGCGCGGAGGACGCCGTACGCCGCCGCGAAGCCGCCCTCGAGGTCCTCGGCCTGCACCGCCTCGCGCGTGAGCACGCCGTGACGCTCGAGCATCTGGCGCACGCGGGCCGCGGTCCGCTCCGTGAGGCTCGCGTCCGCGCGGAGCGATGAGACGAGGCTCCAGCGGCCGGCGGCCTCCGCGTCCGCGCGCACTTGCTGCAGGGCGGTCCCCCGCGCCTCGCGCCCGAGGCGCGGCGCGGGCCGGCCGTGCCTCGCGCGTGGGTGCAGGAAGGACCGGACCGGGCGGAACGTGTCGTTCGTGACCTCGCCGGCCCAGACGAGGTCCCAGAGCGCGGCGAGCACTTCCGGCGCGAACGCACCCGAGTGACCCGCGAGCTGCGGCAAGAACGAGGCGCCGCGCTCGGCGAGGTACGCGCGGATGCGCGCGTGCTGCTCGCCATCCGGGCGGCGGGGCTCGGGCACAAGGAGCGCCGCGTGTTCCGCGAGCGCGAGCGCGACCTTGCCGTCGCGCGGCCCGATGGACCCCGCGCCATACCAGATCACCTGCCCTGACGCGATGAGCGCGTCGAGGTCGCGCGGGTCGTAGTCGGCGACGCGCGCGGGCAGGACGCGCGTCTCGAGGTCGGACGCGGGGATCGGCGCGCCCTGCAGGCGCTCGATGGCGTCGAGCAGCGCGGCCTCGCCGCGGCGCGGCCGGTCGATGCCATGCCAGCCGATGAGCAGCCGCGCGAGCGCCGCGGGCTCGACCGGCTCGACCTCGCGGCGCAGCCGCGCGAGCGAGCGCTGACGCAGCGTGCGGAGCACGCCCGCCTCGCACCACTCGAGGCCGCGGCCACCGGGCCGGTACTCGCCCTCGACGAGGGTGCCCGCCGCCTCCAGGCGGCGGAGCGCGTCGAGCACGGTCGCGGGCCCGATGCCCAGCCGGCTCGCGACCTCCGCCGGCGTGAAGGGGCCGTGCGTGCGTGCGTAGCGGCGCACGAGATCCTGGAGCGGCTCCGCGACGGGCTGCAGGAGCGCCTCCGGCACGCCGGCGGGAGGGGCCGCACCGAGCGCGTCGCGGTAGCGCGCCACGTCCTCGGCCGCGATCCAGCGCTCCTCGCCCGCGACGCGGACGCGGAGCGCGCGCCGCGCGCGATCGAGGAGGCGAAGGTCGTCAGCGGCGCGCTCGGGCGCCTGATGCCGGAGCGCGATCTCGTCCGCTGAAAGGTCGCCGATCCGGATGAGCAGGTCGTGCAGGCCGTCGGCGTCCCGCACCTGGCGCTCCGGGGCGAGCGCCTGGAGCGTCCGCTCGAGCTCGGTGAGGGCATCGGGATCGAGCAGCTCGCGCAGCTCCACGTCGCCGAGCAGCTCCCGGAGCTGCGCCGGATCCACGGTGAGCGCCTGCGCGCGCAGCTCGGCGAGCGGGACGTCGCCCTCGTAGACGAAGTTCGCGACGTAGTTGAAGAGGAGCGAGGCGGCGAACGGCGACGGCGTGCGCGAATCGACCGTAACGACACGGATCTCGCGCGAGCGGATCGCCGCGAGGACCTCGCGGAGCGCGGGCATGTCGAAGACGTCCTGCAGACACTCGCGGTACGCCTCGAGCACGATCGGGAACGACGCGAATCGTGCCGCGACGCCCATGAGCTCGGCCGCGCGCCGGCGGGTGTGCCAGAGCGGCGCGCGCTGGCCGGGCCGGCGCCGCGGGAGGAGGAGCGCGCGGCCGGCGGCCTCGCGGAAGCGTGCGGCGAAGAGCGCGCTGCGCGAGAGCTCGCCGACGACGAGACGCTGCACGTCGTCGACGTCGGGCAGCACGCGCGCCACGTCCGGCGGCTCGTCCGCGGCGGGGTAGCGCACGACGATGCCGTCATCGGTCCAGAGCAGGTCCGGATCCTCCCCGCCCCGCTCGCGCTCGAGGGCGGCGATGGCCATGACCCACGGCGCGTGCACCTGCCCGCCGAACGGCGAGAGCACGCACACGCGCCAGTCGCCCATGTCGTCGAGGTAGCGCTCGACCACGATCGTGCGGTCGTCGGGGACCGCGCCCGCCGCGGCCTGCTGGTCGGAGAGGTACTCCATGAGGTTGCGCGCGGCGCGGTCGTCGAGCCGGTTCACCTCCCGCAGGCGCTTCGCCGCATCGTCCCGGCCGGCCGTGCGGAGCTCGCGCGTGAGGGCGCCGATCGCCTGGCCGAACTCGAGCGGGCGCGTCGCGGTCTCGCCCTTCCAGAACGGCATCTTCCCGGGCACGCCGGGCGCGGGCGAGACGATCACGCGGTCGTGTGTGATGTCCTCGATGCGCCACGACGACGCGCCGAGGAGGAACGTCTCGCCGACGCGCGACTCGAAGACCATCTCCTCGTCGAGCTCGCCGACGCGGCCGGTGCCCTTCTCGGCGCCGGCGAGGTACACGCCGTAGAGGCCGCGGTCCGGGATCGTCCCGGCGTTCGCGATGGCCGTGCGCTTCGCGCCTTCACGCGCGCGGACGACGTTCGCGACGCGATCCCAGACGATGCGCGGCCGCAGGTCCGCGAATTCGTCCGACGGATACCGACCCGACAGCATGTCCAGCACGCCCTCGAGCAGCGGACGGCTGAGCTCCGCGAACGGCGCGCTCCGCCGCACGAGGGCCTCGAGCTCGTCGACCGTCCAGTCGTCCATCGACGCGAGCGCGACGACCTGCTGCGCGAGGACGTCGAGGGGGTTGCGCGGGTAGCGGATCGGCTCGACGTCCCCGGCGAGGACGCGCTCGGCGATCGCCGCGCAGGCGAGGAGGTCGCCGCGGTACTTCGGGACGATGACGCCCGTGCTCGGCTCGTCGATGCGGTGGCCGGCGCGGCCGATGCGCTGGATCGCGCTCGCGATCGACGGCGGCGCCTCGACCTGCACGACGAGGTCGATCGCGCCCATGTCGATGCCGAGCTCGAGCGACGATGTCGCGACGAGCGCGGGCAGCCGGCCGGCCTTCAGGTCGTCCTCGATCTGGATGCGCTGCTCGCGCGCGATCGAGCCGTGGTGCGCGTGGACGAGCTGCTCCCCGGCGAGCTCGTTCAGCGCGGACGCGAGGCGCTCCGCGAGCCGGCGGCTGTTCGTGAAGATGAGCGTCGAGCGGTGCGCCCGGATGAGGTCGATGAGCATCGGGTGGATCGCCGGCCAGATGCTCGTGCGCGCGACGAGCGCCTGCGACGCGGGGCCGCTGGTGAAGATGTGCCCCGAGGACATCGCCGGGACGACCGGCAGGTCGCTCTGCCGCAGGTGGCCGGTCGGCAGCGCGGGCGCCGGCGGCGTCGCGTTCTCCGCGAGCCGCGCCATGTCCTCGACGGGCACCTCGACCCGGATGTCGATCCGCTTCGCCTGCCCGGCGTCGACGATCGTCACCGCGCGCGGCTCGCCCGGGGCGGTGAAGCCGCCGAGGAAGCGTGCGACCTCGTCGAGCGGCCGCTGCGTCGCCGACAGGCCGATGCGCTGGAACGGCGTGGCACAGAGCGCCTCGAGCCGCTCAAGCGAGAGCGCGAGGTGGCTCCCCCGCTTCGTCGCGGCCATCGCATGGATCTCGTCGACGATGACCGTCCGGACGCCGCGGAGCGCGTCGCGGGCGTTGCTCGTGAGGAGCAGGTACAGCGATTCCGGCGTCGTGACGAGGATGTCCGCGGGCTCTCGCGCGAAGCGGGCCCGGTCGCGGCTCGGCGTGTCGCCCGTGCGGATCGCGACCGTCGGCTCGTGGAAGGCGGCGCCGGCGCGCTCGGCCTGGCGCGCGATGCCCGCGATCGGCGCGCGGAGGTTCCGCTCGACGTCTACCGCGAGCGCCTTCAGCGGCGACACGTAGAGGACAGAACAGCGGGTCGCCTTCGCGGGGACGGGGCCGAACATGATCCCGTCGATCGCCGCGAGGAACGCCGCGAGCGTCTTGCCGGAGCCGGTCGGCGCGAGGATGAGCGTCGACGCGCCCGAGGCGATCGCGGGCCAGCCGAGCTGCTGGGGGCGCGTCGGAGCGTCGAAGGACGCGGCGAACCAATCGCGTACGGGCGCGTGGAAGCTCGCGAGCAGCGCGGCAGAGGCGGTCATCGTTCCAGCCTATCGGGCGGCATGGGGCTAGCCGAGGAAGAAGGCGACTCCCCAGACGAGGATCGCGAAGCGGATGAGGCGGCCCACGAAGACCGACCAGAAGAAGATCCGGTACGGGATGCCGAGCGCGCCGGCGGCGAGGCCCGCGACGTCGAAGAGCGGGTTCAGCGGGACCGCCAGCACGAAGAGGAGCAAGCCCGCGCGGACGGGCTGGCCGACGAGGCGCTGCAGGCGGCGGTAGACGGAGTGGTCGCTGAAGAGGTCCTTCTCGATGCGCCCGATGCCATACGCGACCGACTCGCCGAGGACGGACGCGACCGCGGCGGTGAGGACCACCAGCGGCACGACCTCCGCGGTCCGCGCGACCTGGCCGACGATCGCGAGGTACGGGATCGGCAGCGCGATCGCCGCGTTCGCGAGGAACGTGATGACGAAGACACCGGGGTATGCCCATGCGCCGAAGACGCGGTAGTCGATGGGGAGCATGAAGACGGCGACGTTGATGAAGACGAGGACGAAGATCGCGCCGACCGCGACAGCGGGGCTGGGGCGCCGGCGCACGCGGGCGCGCGCGGCGGTCGCGCTCGCGGCCATCGAGAGGGCCCGCGGTATCCCGACCACCGCTCCGCAGATTAGGCCAAGATGGGGTCGTTCCACCACCACTTTTGGAGGGAGTCATGGCCCAGATCCGGAAGGCCGTCGCGCGCTGGCAGGGCGACCTGGTCAAGGGGACCGGGACGGTGTCGTCGGCGACGACCGCTCAGTTCAAGGACGTCGAGGTGAGCTGGGGCTCACGGACCGAGGAGCCGGCCGGGAAGTCCAGCCCCGAGGAGCTTCTCGCGGCGGCGCACGCCGCGTGCTTCTCGATGGCCTTCGCGTCCCGGCTCGCGAAGAACGGCACCCCGCCGACGACGCTCGAGGTGACCGCCGCCGTCACGTTCGACAAGAAGGACGCCGGCTGGGGCATCGCGAAGAGCGAGCTGAGCGTCCGCGGGAACGTGCCCGGGATCGACGCCGCGAAGTTCCGCACCATCGCGGAGGACGCGAAGGAGAACTGCCCGGTGTCGGTCGCGTTGAAGGGCAACGTGGCGCTGAGCGTGAGCGCGGAGCTCGCCGGCTAGCGGGGGTCGCCGGTCAGCGGACCGCCAGCAGGTCGACGACGAACACGAGCGTCTCGTTCGGGCCGATCGCGCCGCCGGCGCCGCGCGAGCCGTAGCCCATCGCGGGCGGGATGGTGAGGCGCCGGCGGCCGCCGACCTTCATGCCGGCGACGCCCTCGTCCCAGCCGCGGATGACGCGGCCGGCGCCGAGGGGGAAGTCGAACGGGCGGCCGCGGTCCCACGACGCGTCGAACTGCTTCTTCGTCGACCACGCGACGCCGACGTAGTGCACCTCGACGGTGCTGCCCGGGGTCGCCTCCGCGCCGGTGCCGGTGACGAGGTCTTCGGTCACCAGCTCGCTCGGAGGCGCGCCCGCGGGGATCTCGACGGCCGGCTTCGTCGCCACGTGTGCCATCGTAGCGGCCGGTGACGATCCGGACCCTCGGCGTGATCGACGCGGATCTTGCGGCGTGGAACGACCGCATGTACGAGGCGCACCCGACGCCGTACGAGCGCGGGATCGCGGGCGCGATCGAGGCCACCCGCGTGCGCGCGGTCCTCGAGCTTGCGGCGGTCCGCCCCTCCGACGCCGTCCTCGAGGTCGGCTGCGAGTCGGGACGGCTGCTGTCCCGCGTGCCGCCGGCGCGCCGCGTCGCCGGGGCGGACATCTCGCGGCGAGCCCTCGAAGATGCGCAGCGGCGCTTCGCGGAGCAGGGCCGTGCGGTCGAGCTCTTCCAGGTCGACGCGCTGCGGGGGCTGCCCTTCGAGCGCGGCGAGTTCGACGTCATCCTCTGCTCGGAGATGCTCGAGCACGTCGAGGAGCCGGGCACGGTGCTCGACCACCTGCGGGCCCTTGCGACGCCGTCGACGCGGGTCGTCGTGTCGGTCCCGATCGAGGCGCCGAAGGTGCGGCTCAAGGCGCTGCTCGGCCGGCTCGGCCTCCTCGAGCGGCTGTTCCCGAACATCGAGCCGGGCCAGAGCGAGTGGCACGTGCACGCGTTCTCTCCGGCGATGCTCCGCGACCTCACGCGCGGCCGGTTCGAGACGATCGCGCGCAAGCGCGTGCTCTTCGCGCACGAGGTGGTGCTGCTCCGCGCGCGGTGACGTCCGCTAGGTCAGCAGGTGATGAAGGTAATGCTCGCGGTCCTGCAGGAAGTCCCGCGTTACCCGCACGGATTCCACGTCCTCGAAGGGCGTCTTCACGATCCCCCTCCCCGAAAGCACGTAGATCGTCGCGTCCGGAAAGCCGAGCAGGATCGGCGAGTGCGTCGAGACGATGAACTGCGATCCCTCTGCGGTGAGGTCGCGCATGCGGAGGATGAGCGCGAGCACGCCGCGCACCGACAATGCGGCCTCGGGCTCGTCCAGGATGTAGAGACCTCCCGCGACGAACCGGTGGTGCACCAGCGACAGGAACGACTCGCCATGTGACTGCTCGTGGAGCGGTCTGCCGCCGTGGGAGGCGACAGCGTCCGGAATGCCCTCGACGTATGTCGCGACGTTGAAGAAGCTCTCGGCCCGGAGGAAGTACCCGCTCCGCGGGCGCCGCCTGCCGCGGACGAGCCGCACGTGTCTGTGCAGGGACGAATGTGACGGACGCGTGGACACCGTCATGTGGGGGCTCCCGCCTTCGGGGTTGAAGCCCGCCGCGATCGCGATCGCCTCGATGAGCGTGGACTTCCCGCTCCCGTTCTCCCCGGCGAACAGCGTCACGCGCGGATCGAGCGCGAGCTCGTCGAGCTGTCGCAGCGCCGGGATGGAGAACGGGTACGCGTCGGGATCGTCGATCTCGTCGCGCTTCAGGACGACCGAACGGACGAGCGCGTCGTTCACTTTCGCGAGTCTAGGCAGGGGGATCCGCTACACGAAGGTGTGCTCGAAGTTCACGACGACCCCACCCGCGCTCACCGCGAAGTACGTCGTGCCTTTCTCGCGCTGACCCCAAGGGAATGGAACGTTCCCGTTCGCGTCGACGTCGGCGAGCCAGGTGTAGAAGTGGTTTCCTCCGGCACCGCTGACCCTCAGGGTCACTTTCGCCCCGGGTGGCAGGCCGCGAGCGACGCAGTCGTGCGTGCCGCTCGTGCTCCCGCTCGATTGCGGAACGCACCCGCTCTGACCGGCGGGGATCTGCGGATTCGGTGTCGGCGTCCACGTCGGGCCAGGCCCGATCGTCGGCGGCGCAGTCCGCGTCGATGTCGGCGCTGCCGACGGCTGGGGTGTCGGTGAAGGTGCGGGCGGCGCGGACGGTGGCGCAGGGGCGCGCGGAGTCACAGTGGGCGGCGCGGGGACCGGGCTCGGCGCAGCGGGAGTCGGGGTAGGCGGCGCGAGGCTTGGCGTCGCCGTCGCAGAGGCTGCGACGGTCGGCACCGCCGAGGGTGTCGGGGATGCGGATGGCGTCGGCGGCGGTGCGGTCACGGCCAGGGCTTCCGCGATGGATGACGGTGAAGGAGCGGGGGCGGTCGCCGCCACCGCAAGGGACTCCGGCGCCCGGGAGCCGGCGGAGCTTGCCGGTGTGACGCAAGCGGCGATCAGCAGACAGGCACCAAGGAACAGCGTCCGGCGACGGGGATGCACTCGTGCCTAACGCGCGCGATCCGGTCTGTTATGTGCGGCTGGCACCGCGCGCGAGCAAGCGAGCGCCATTAGCGTCGGTGCAGCACGATCCGGCGCTGGCTCGCAAAGATGCCCGGCGCGACGCGCACGAGCAGCGTGTCGACGAGGTCGAGCACCCGCAGCGCGGCGGAAGGCAGCGGCACGTAGGGCGCACGGCCCACGATCCCGCCGCTGTTGAAGTACACGAGGAACTCGGAGCGCCGCTGCTCGAGGATGCGGAACGCGGGGAACGCGTGCTCGAAGCGCCCCGGGTCGTCGAACAGCAGGTTCGGGATCGCGCAGTTCGCGCTCCAGGGATCCGCCGGGTCGTTGCAGACGACGTTCGGGTCGAAAGGGTCGGCGCTGAAGTCGTAGGCCTCGTGTCCGGTGAGCCGGATCGCGAGTCGCGTCGTGAGGGAGCAGTCGCACTCCTGCAGCAGGAGGTGCCCGCCCGGCCGGAGCACGCGTGCCGCCTCCGCGAAGAAGAGCGGCGGCCGCGCGAGGTGGTGCACGACGTTGTTCGCGATGAGCACGCCCACGCTCCCGTCGGCATAGGGCATCGCGAGCGCGTCGACGACGCGGTCGACCCACGGGCGCGGCTCCACGTCGGTGAGCTCGAGCCGGTCGCCGCGCAGGAACAGCCTCGTGAAGCCCGCGCCGCAGCCGAGCTCGACCGCGAGCGTGTCGTCGTCGATGTAGCGCTGCATCCAGCTGATCCGCTTGCGGAGGAGGAAGCGGAGGTTCGCGCCACGCCGCGTGGCGTACTCCGCCCGCGAGCGCACGACATCGCCCGCGTGCTGGACCCTCACCGCTCGCGCATCCTATCGGCGTGCGCGTAGCGATCGTCGGCGCGGGAG
>DASUCM010000061.1:0-30788 GCA_036276035.1 Candidatus Limnocylindria bacterium
TTCAGCCACTGGCCCTGGTCGGTCCGCGAGGCGCAGACGTACACGAACCCCGTGCGCGCGAAGTCTGGATCGACCGCGATGCCCATGAGCCCCGACTCGCCCTGCGCCCGGACGCCCGGGACCGCGAAGTTCCCGATACGCCGTGCGTTCGGCTCGCCGCTCTCGAACACGAGCAGGTTGCCGACGCGCTCGGCCACGAGCATGCGGCCGTCCGGGAGGAAGGCGACGTCCCACGGGAGCGCGAGCCCGCTCTGCACGACCTCGTCGCGGATCGTCGGCACCTTCGGCGCGGGTGTCGGCGACGGGGACGGGGTCGGCGCGGCCGTCGCGGTGGCCGCGCCGGTGCGCGCGGGACTGACCGTGGCCGTCGGGGGCGAGGGCGAAGGCGAGGCGACCGGCGAGCACGCGGCGAGGGCGAGGACGATCGCGAGGGCGGCCGGTCTCACCCGGCCATTGTCGCCGCTAGTACGAGGCGACGAGGATCCGCGTCGGCGCGCGTTCGAGCGGGATGATGTTCGCGCGCGTGAGGTCGCTCGTGCGCACGACCGCGATCGCCTGATCGAGGCCGCTGAGCGCGGCGTACAGCTCGTCGCCGTTCGGCGAGACGGCGAGATCGACGATGAGGCCGAGGTAGCCGGCACGCGCCCGCTTGCCGTGGTCTCCGAGGTCGATCGCCACGAGCTCGCGGCCCTCGGCCGCCACGTACAGGCGATCCTCACGCGGCGACACGGCCATCGCAGTGACGGTGCCGCCGGCGGAGATCCGGGACACGACGGCGTACTGCTCCGTGTCGACGACGTCGATCGAGTTGGTGCCGCGGATCGCGACGTACACGCGCGTGCCCGAGCCGTTCATCGCGATCGGTCCGGCCGGTCCGGAGAGCGGGATCGTGTACGGCGTGCGTCCGCCGAGGTTCAGGTAGAAGAGGTCGAGGCCGCGGTCGGTGCCGACGAAGATGTGGTTGTGCTTGTACGAGGGCGCGATCCCGCCCGGCTGCCGCGAGTAGGCGAAGAACTCGGAGAGCCCGCTCGTCGTGTCGACCTGCTGCGCGCCGGTCCGGCTGACGACGAGCGCGCTCACGCCGTCCCGGTTCGCGGCGACGACCCCGTCGCGGACCGCGACCTGCTGCACGCGCGACGATCCGGACACCGCGTCCCAGACCTGGAGCCGCTGCCCATCGAGCGCGTAGAGCGTGTGCCCGTCCGATTGCAGCGCGATCGAGGTGCCGCGCACGCCGGTGTCCGTGACGCCCGATGCGCCCGGCCGCGCGGAGACGACGCTGCCGTCGCTCGTGAGCGCGAGCACCTGGACCTGCTTCGGCGCGCGCGCCGGCGGCGGCTCGTACGTGTGGATCGTGCGCAGCGCGGTCTTCTTCCAGCCGTCGCGCTCGACGAAGGGGTACGGATCGACGACGTCCGCCGGCCCGAGGATGAGGTACGGGCCGCTGTCGCCGATGCCGTCGCCGTTGCTGTCGCGCCCGCGGTAGTCGCCCCAGTAGTTGCCCCGCTTCGTCGCGGCGTCGTGCCAGGTGTTGCCCTCGGTGTTGTCGCTCACCTGCGGCCGGTTGCCGGCGACGTTGTTGTGGTAGGTGACGTTGTTCCGCGCCTCGCTGAACCAGATGCCCCAGTTCACGTTGTTCTCGATGTCGTTCTCGATGATCTTGTTGCGCTGGCTGGCGAACAGGTAGATCCCGTAGCCGCCGGGCGAGTTGTAGGTCTGGCGCACGAGCTGGTTGCCCTGGATGAGGTTGTCGTCGGCGTTCTGCAGGTGCAGCCCGTAGATGTTCACGGCGACGTGGTTCTTGCGCACCGTGCTGCCGGTCGTGTGATGGACGTAGAGCCCGTAGCGGTTCCGCTCGGTCCGGATGCCCTCGATGAGGCTGCTCTTCACCTGGTCGAAGTACACGCCGGTGGAGAAGTCGCTGGTGGTGCCGTTCCTCACGGTGACGCCGACGCGTCCTTCGACGCGCACGCCGACGCTGTCGAGCTGCGGCGCCGGCCAGGTCTGCGGACCCATCCCGGGCCCCTTCAGCGTCTTCCCGCCGAGGTCGATGGTGATGTTGTCGGCACCCGCGATGAGCGCGTCCTTCGTGCAGGTCAGGTCGTTCGCGAGGACGAAGTCCGCGAGGATGATCTGGCCGCACTGCGCCGACTGGGGCGGCCGCGTCGTCGCCGCCGCGGCGGCCGCCGAAGGTGTTGCGGTGGCGCCGGTCGCGCTCGCGGCAGGCGTTCGCGTCGGGGTCGGGCTCGACTGTGACGCGGGCGCGGCGGCGGGCCCGCACGCGCCAAGCAGGAGAGCGAGCGCGAGCGCCGCGGATCTCCGCACCATCAGAGCGTATACACGGGCCGCTCGGATACGGTTCCGCTCGTGCGCGAGGAGGCACGGCGGATCGCCGGCAGGCTCGAGGCGACGCTCCGGGTCCCCGACCGGGACCCGCGCGGCATCGCCGTCGTCGCGCACCCGCTCCCCACCCACGGCGGGACGATGCGCAACCCCCTCATCGCGTCGATCGCCCGGGCGTGCGCCGACCGCGGGCTCTGCGCGCTGCGCTTCAACTTCCGCGGCACCGAAGGGAGCAGCGGCGAGTTCACCGGCGGCCGGGAGGAGGTCGCCGACCTCGACGCGGCCGTTGCCGAGGCGCGCGAGATCGCGCCGGCGAAGCCGCTCCTGCTCGCAGGGTTCAGCTTCGGCGCGCTCATGGTCCTGCGCTGGCTCTCGGCGGGCGGGACACCCGCCGCGTACGCGCTCCTCGGCGTGCCCCTGCGCAGCACGACGCTCGCCCCGCAGGAGCTACCGCCGGTCCCCGATGGCGCGTTCATCGTGCAGGGCGAGCACGACCAGTTCGGATCCGCCGCCGAGGTCCGCGCCGCGTTCCCGCGCGCGCGCGTGCACGAGGTCGCGAACGTCGATCACTTCTTCGTCGAGCGCGCGTCGGTCGACCCGAGCGCGACCGGTCCCTCGGGCGCGCTCCGCGATCACTATGCAGAGGTCGCTCAGATCGTCGCGGACCGGCTCGTGCGCGATGCTCGGCTAGCATGACCGTCCCATGACCGCACAGACCGCCTCCGCTTCGCGCACCCTGGCCGCGCCAGGCGTGCGGAAGCGCATCCTCACGGGCGATCGCCCGACCGGACGGCTGCACCTCGGCCACTACGTCGGGACGCTGGAGAACCGCGTGAAGCTGCAGGACGCCTACGACACGTTCCTGCTCGTCGCCGACTACCACATGCTCACGACGCGGCTCGAGCGGCTCGAGGAGATCGGACAGAACGTGCGCGATGTCGTGCTCGACAACCTGTCGGTCGGCATCGATCCCGACAAGGTGACGATCTACCTGCAGTCCCTCGTGCCGCAGACGACGGAGCTGCACCTGTACTTCTCGATGCTCGTGACCGTCTCGCGCGCGCAACGGATCCCGACGCTCAAGGAGCAGATGCGCGACCACGAGATCTCGCAGCCGTCCTACGGCCTCCTCGGGTACCCGGTGCTGCAGGCCGCGGACATCCTCTGCGTGCGCGGTGACCTCGTGCCGGTGGGCCGCGACCAGGAGTCGCACATCGAGCTCACCCGCGAGATCGCGCGCCGCTTCAACGAGCTGTTCGGAGAGGTGTTCCCGGTACCAGATGCGCTCATCCCGGGCGACAAGCTGCTGCCCGGGACCGACGGCAACAGCAAGATGGGGAAGAGCCTCGGCAACGCGATCGACCTCGCGGACGACACGGACACCGTCAAGCGGAAGGTCATGGCGATGTACACGGATCCGAAGCGCATCCGTGCGACCGATCCCGGAACGGTCGAGGGCAATCCGGTCTTCGTCTATCACGACGCGTTCAACCCGGACCGCGCCGAGGTCGAGGACCTCAAGGAGCGCTACCGCACCGGAAAGGTCGGCGACGTCGAGGTGAAGCGCAAGCTCGCCGACGCGCTCGAGCGCTTCCTCGAGCCGATCCGCGAGCGCAGGGCGACGTTCGACGCACGTGCGGTCGACGAGATCATCCGCGCCGGCAGCGAGCGCGCCCGCGCCGAGGCCGCGCGCACCGTGCACGACGTCCGCGCCGCGATGCGCCTCGACTACTTCGGCCTCTAGGCCAGGCGTGCCCCGCCTCTACGCCCTCATCCTCTCCGGCGGCGCCGGCACGCGGCTCTGGCCGCTCTCCCGCCGCGGCCGGCCGAAGCAGTTCCTCGAGCTCGTCGGCGAGAGCACGCTCCTCCAGGAGACCGTCGAGCGCGTCTCGACGCTCGTCCCGGCGGAACGGATCTTCGTCGTCGCGCCGCCCGAGCACCGCGCGCTCATCCACGAGCAGCTGCCCGAGCTCGCGGCCGATCACCTCGTCATCGAGCCGTACCCGCGGGGCAACGCGGCCGCGATCGGGCTCGCGATGGCCGCGCTCCAGGCCTTCGACCCCGAGGCCGTCGTCGCCGTGCTGCCCTCGGATCACGTCGTCCGCAAGGTCGGCGCGTTCCGGCACGTCCTGCTCAGCGCGACCGCGGCGGCGGAGCTTGGCTACATCGTCACGCTCGGGATCACGCCGACCGGTCCCGACACCGGCTTCGGCTACATCGAGGCGGGGGAGCGGCTCGCTGTGGAGGGGCCGGTCCCGGTCCACGACGTGAAGCGCTTCATCGAGAAGCCGAAGCGCGAGGTCGCCGAACGGATGGTCGAGGCGGGCGGCCACTACTGGAACGCGGGGATGTTCGTCTGGCGCGTCGCCGTCGTCCTGGACGCGTTCCGTGCGCACCTGCCGCGGACCGCGGCGGCGATCGACGCGCTCGTCGACGCTGTCGGTTCGCCCCGCTACGAGCAGGTCCTCGCCGACGCCTGGGAGGAGACCGAGCGCACGACGATCGACTACGGCATCGCCGAGAAGGCCAGGAACGTCGCCGTCGTGCCCGCGGACATCGGCTGGTCGGACGTCGGCTCGTGGCCTCGCCTGGCCGCGCTCGCGCCGGACGGCGGCCCCGAGGCCGGCGAGGTGTTCGCCCACGAGGCCGGCGGGAGCTACGTCCACGCGCCGGGCAAGGTGGTCGCGCTCGTCGGTGTCGAGGACCTCGTCGTGGTCGACACCCCGGACGCGCTTCTGGTCGCCTCGAAGGACCGGGCCGAAGAGGTCAAGGCGATCGTCGACCGCCTCGAGCGGGAGGGCCGCAGCGACCTCCTGTAGGAAATGCCCGATTTTCCGCGGTTTCACCCTCTGTAACGGCTGGCGCTAGCCAGCGTCTGTATCTTGAAATAGAGGAGGGCGCCCAGACGGGCGCCTTTGGTCTGTCTTGGACCACCTCGGTAAGGGACGATGACGGTAGAACAGACGGTCGAAAAGCAGGCCGAGACACCCGCGGTGAAGGCGCCTGCCCGTAAGCGGAAGGCGGCGGTGGCGGCCGGCTCCGGCGATCTCGTGATCGTGGAGTCGCCGACGAAGGCGCGCACGCTCGCCCGCATGCTCGGTACCGGCTACACGGTCGAGGCGTCCTTCGGCCACATCCGCGACCTGCCGAAGTCGAAGCTCGGCATCGACCCCGTCACGTATCAGCCCGAGTACATCGTCCCGGACGACTCCGAGAAGACCGCACGCCTCCTGCGCAGCGAGGCGAAGAAGGCCGCGCGCGTCTGGCTCGCGACCGACCTCGACCGCGAGGGCGAGGCCATCGCCTGGCACGTCGCGGACATCATCGACGCGCCGAAGTCGAAGCTCCGCCGCGTCACCTTCCACGAGATCACCCCTGAGGCGATCGCCGACTCCTTCAAGCACCCGCGCGAGATCGACCAGGACCTCGTGAACGCGCAGCAGGCGCGACGCGTCGTCGACCGTCTCGTCGGCTACACGATGTCGCCGCTCCTCTGGAAGAAGATCCGCTACGGGCTCTCTGCCGGCCGCGTCCAGTCCGTCGCGCTGCGCGTCATCGTCGACCGCGAGCGCGAGATCCAGGCGTTCAAGCCCGAGGAGTACTGGTCCATCGAGAGCGTGCTCGCGAACCACGCGGGCGAGACCTTCACCGCCGAGCTCATCCAGCAGAAGGGCAAAAAGCTCCACATCGGGAGCGAGGCCGACGCGCACCGCCATCTCGCGGCGCTCGCGGACGCGCTCTTCCGCGTCGCGAGCCTCGAGAAGCGCGAGAGCGGCCGCAACGCCGCGCCGCCCTTCACGACCTCGACGCTGCAGCAGGAGGCGTCGCGGAAGCTCGGCTACTCCCTGAAGCGGACGATGGTGCTCGCGCAGCAGCTCTACGAGGGCATCGAGCTCGGCAGCGCGGGGACCGCCGGCCTCATCACCTATATGCGCACCGACTCGCTGCACGTCGCGGAGGGCGCGCTGCGCCAGGCGCGTGACGTCATCGCGCACGAGTTCGGGCAGCAGTACGCGCTCGAGAAGCCGCGCCACTACAAGACGCGGAGCAAGGGCGCGCAGGAGGCGCACGAGGCGATCCGCCCGACGGACCTCTCGCGCACGCCGGACCGCGTCCGTAAGTACCTGAAGCCGGACCAGCTGAAGCTCTACACGCTCATCTGGCAGCGCACGCTCGCGTCGCAGATGGCGCCGGCGCGCTTCGAGTCCACGCGGCTCGATGTCGAGGCGGACGGCTACACGCTCCGCGCGAACGGGCGCAAGGTCATCTTCGACGGCTTCCTGCGCGTGTACGTCGAGGGGACGGACGAGCCCGAGAAGGACATCGCGCCGCTGCCCGACGTGACCGAGGGCGAGGAGCTGAAGCTGCTCGGGCTCGACCCGAAGCAGCACTTCACGCAGCCTCCACCGCGCTTCACCGAGGCGTCGCTCGTGAAGACGCTCGAGGAGCATGGGATCGGCCGGCCCTCCACGTACGCGCCGACGATCTCGACGCTCATCGACCGGCGCTACGTCCGCAAGGAAGGTCGCGCGCTCATCCCCGAGGACGTCGGCTTCGTCGTGACCGACTTCCTCCGCGAGCACTTCCCCGACATCGTCGACCTCGGCTTCACGGCGCGGATGGAGCTCGACCTCGACCGCATCGCGGCGGGCGAGGTGGAGTGGGTACCGGTCGTGCGCGACTTCTTCACGCCGTTCTCCGCGCTCGTGGACGAGAAGACGAAGAGCGTCAAGAAGTCGGACGTCACCGAGGTCGCGACGGACAAGGTGTGCCCGAAGTGCGGCCGCCCGGTCGTCATCAAGCTCGGGCGCTTCGGCCGGTTCTACTCGTGCACCGGGTTCGCGAAGGGCAAGAAGGGGCAGCCGATGCCGCCCGGCGCCTGCGACTACTCGGAGCCGCTCGAGGGCGAGCAGAAGGGCCCCGAGATCGTCGAGGGCGAGAGCTGCCCGCTCTGCCAGAAGCCGCTCGCCGTGCGGCGCGGCCGCTTCGGGCCGTTCATCGGCTGCACCGGCTATCCGGAGTGCAAGTACATCAAGAAGGAGCAGCAGAAGACCGGCGTGCCCTGCCCCGACTGCGGTAAGGGCGAGCTCGTGAAGCGCCGCGGCCGCGGGCGCTCGGTGTTCTTCGGCTGCGAGCGCTACCCCGAGTGCACCTTCACCGCTCGCGAGCTGCCCGGCGTCCCCGCGGTCCCCGCGCGCTCGGAGGAGAAGCCCGCCGAGACCGTCGGCGCGGCAGACTGACCCTCGTGGCGGGCCGCGCCTAGTGCTCGCGCGCCCCGCGACCGCGGAGGAGTCCGCCCGCTGGGACGAGCTCGTCCTGGCCACGGGCCGGCCGCACCTCCTGCAGTCGGAGGGCTGGGCCACCGTGAAGGCCGCGTCGGGGTGGCGCGCCAGCCGCTTCGTCTTCGGCGAGGACGGCGTCGCTCAGGTGCTGCTGCGCCCGCTGCCGCTGGGCCTCGTCGCCGCGTACGCCCCGCGCGGCCCGCTCGTCGCGAACGCCGACGTGACGGACGCGATCGCGGCGCTGCGCGACGCGCTCCGCGCCATGCGTTGCACCAGCCTGCTCTGCGACCCCGAGGTCCCGGCCGGCACGCTCTCCCCGGACGCGCTCGTCTCCCACCGCATCGCGAGCGCGCCGGTGCACGTGCAGCCGACGCGCACGCTGCTCATGGACCTCACGCAGGAGCCGGAGCCGATGCTCGCGGCGATGCGCAAGAAGACGCGCCAGTACATCCGCAAGGCGGAGCGGGCGGGTGTGGTGACCGAGGAGACCGACGACGTGGGCCGCTTCCACGCGGTGCTGCGGCGTGTCGCCGAGCGCGACCGGTTCGGCATCCACGATCTCGCGTACTTCGAGCGCGTGCGCGACGCGTTCGGCGGGCGCGCCCACTTCCAGATCGCGCGGGTCGGCAAGGATGACGCCGGTGCGCTCCTCGTCGTGCGGATGGGCGACCGCGCCTGGGAGCTCTTCGGCGGCTGGAGCGGGCAGCACGCGGAGGAGCGCCCCTTCTATCTGCTGAAATGGCGCTCGTTCATGCGGATGAAGCAGCTCGGCGTCACGCGCTACGACATGTGGGGCCTCACCGAGCGCGGCGGCGACGCGGACGACGCGCTCGCCGGGGTCGAGAACTTCAAGCTCGGCTTCGGCGGCGAGGTCGTGTCGTGGATCGGGGCCCTGGAGACGCCGGTGACTCCCGGCCTCTTCCCGCTCTGGCAGCTCGCCGGCCGCCGCCGCCTCGCCGGCGCATGACGGAGGCGCCGGCAGGGTGGGACGCGAGCGCGGCGCGCTCGCCGCGGGGCCACGTGCTCCAGTCGTCCGCGTGGGCGCGCATCCGCGAGGCGCAGGGCTGGCGCGCGGAGTTCCTCCGGCTCGGTGACCCGCTCCCGGTCGCGCTCGTGCTCTGGCGGGGCCTGCCGCTCGGCCGCCGGCTCGCGTACGTGCCGCGGGGGCCCATCAGCGACGACGCGGGGCTGCAGGCCGCCCTCGAGGCCCTGGCGCGGCATGCACGCGAGCGGGGCGCGCTCTTCCTGAAGGTCGATCCCGAGCTCACCGAGGAGCAGGCGGGCGAGGCGCTGCGGTCCGCGGGCTTCCGCCGGGCGCCCGACATCCAGCCGGTCCTTGCGACGCTCGAGCTCGATCTCGCACCGGACACCGAGACGCTCTTCGCCGCGCTCGAGAAGGACACGCGCTGGAGCGTGCGGCAGGTGGAAAAGCGCGGCGTGACCATCCGCGAGGCGACGGACGATCGCGACCTCCGCGCGTTCTACGAGCTCTACTCCGTCACCGGTGAGCGCGCGAAGTTCATCACCCGGACCTGGGAGTACTACGGTCTCGTCTGGCGGACGCTCATCGACGCGGGACTCGCGACGCTGCGCATCGCCGAGCACGAAGGCAGCGCGGTCGCCGGTGCGATGACCTGGCACTGCGGCGAGAAGGAGCTCTACATGTACGGGGCGACGAACGAGGCGGGCCGCAAGTGCTTCGCCGCGTACGGCCTCGTGTGGCGCTCGATCGAGGCCGCGCGCGAGCAGGGCTTCAAGCGCTTCGACTTCGGCGGGATCCCCGCGGACCTCTCGGACGCGAGCGACACGATGCAGGGCCCCTACCGGTTCAAGAAGGGCTTCGGCGGCGTGCCGGTCCGCTACGTCGGCGCGCACGACATCGTGCCGAGCGCGCTGCCGTACCGCGCGTACCGCCTCGCCGAGCCGGCGTACACGCGCGCGCTGCAGCTCGCCCGCGGCCTGCGCCCGTGAAGCTCGGCACCCTGCTCGCGTCGGCGGGAGCCGGTGTCGAGGGCGACGCGCGCTTCCTGGACGTGCGCGGCATCGCGTACGACTCGCGGAAGGTGCAGCCCGGCACGCTCTTCGTCGCGATCCCGGGGTTCCACCGCGACGGCCACGAGTTCGCGGCCGACGCGGCGGCGAAGGGTGCGGTCGCGGTGGTCGCGGAGCGTCCGCTGGAGCTCGCGGTCCCCGTGGCCGTCGTCCCTGACGCGCGTGCCGCGCTGGCGGACCTCGCCGCGGAGTTCTTCGACCACCCGACGCGGCGCCTGCGCCTCGTCGGCGTCACGGGCACCGACGGGAAGACGACGACGGTCCATCTCGTGAGCGACGTCCTCGAGGCGGCGGGCGAGCACACCGGCTACGCGACGACGGTCGACTTCAAGCTCGGCGCGACCGAGTGGGCGAACGAGACCCGCCAGAGCACGCAGGAGGCGGTCGAGGTCCAGGAGTTCTTCGCCGAGCTCCTCGTCGCGGGAGGGACCTGGGGCGTCCTCGAGGCGACGAGCCACGCGCTCGCGCTGCGGAAGCTGCGCCACTGCGACGTCGACATCGCGGTCTTCACGAACCTCTCGCCAGAGCACCTCGACTTCCACGAGACGCTGCAGCGCTACCTCGAGGCGAAGGGGATCCTCTTCGAGATGCTCGCGACCGGCGCGGACAAGGGCGTGCCGAAGGCCGCGGTGCTGAACGCCGACGACCCGCGCTGGCGGTACCTCGCGGACCGCGCCGGGGACGCCCGCGTCATCACCTACGGGATCGACGCGCTCTGCGACGTACAGGCGGCCATCCTGTCCGCCGACGCGACCGGCTCGCGCCTGCGCGTCACGGCCTTCGGGGAGAAGGTCGAGCTTGCCCTGCCGCTCGTCGGCCGCTTCAACGTGTACAACGCGCTCGCGGCCGCCGCTGCCGGCATCGCCGCAGGCGCGACGCTGGAGCACGCCCGGGCGGCGCTCTCGAAGGCGCGCTCCGTGCGCGGGCGGATGGAGCGCGTCGACCTCGGCCAGCCCTTCAGCGTCATCGTCGACTACGCGCACACCCCCGAGTCGCTCGACAAGGTCCTCGCGCTCCTGCGCCCGCTCACGCCCGGGAAGCTCATCGCGGTGTTCGGATCCGCGGGCGAGCGCGACCGCACGAAGCGACCCGCGCTCGCGACCGTGGCCGCGAAGCACGCGGACTTCTTCGTCATCACGCAGGAGGATCCGCGGCTCGAGGACCCGGCGCGCATCCTCTCCGAGATCGAGGCCGGCGCGATCGAGGCGGGGAAGCAGCGCGCGACGGACTACGAGGTGATCGACGACCGGCGCGCGGCGGTCGCGTTCGCGATCGCGCGGGCCGAGCCGGGCGACACCGTCGTGCTCACCGGCAAGGGGCACGAGAGCTCGATCATCGTCGGCGAGCAGAAGCGCCCGTGGGACGAGGCGGAGGCCGCGCGTGCCGCGCTGCGCGCCCGGGGGTTCGGCGCGTGATGCAGCGGCAGCGGCGCTCCGCGTCGGCCGCGAAGGCGCAGACCCGCGCGTACGCCGAGCGGCTCGACGAGCTCGTCCCCGTGCTCCGCGCCGAGGTGCCGGCCCCGTCGGCCCCACACGGGCGGCCGCTCCTCGTCGTCCTCATGGGCCAGCCAGGCGTCGGGAAGTCGCACTGCGCGCGCCTCCTCTGCGCACGTCTCGGCGCCGCGCATGTCTCGAGCGACCACCTGCGCAGCCGGCTCTTCATCGCCCCCTCGTACGCCCCGGAGGAGAGCGCCACGATCTTCCGCGCGGCGAACGCGGTGCTCGAGGCGCTCCTCGCGGAAGGGCACCGGGTCGTGCTCGACGCGACGAACCTCATCGCGCGGCATCGGGAGGCGTCGATCTCGGCCGCGCGGCGGCGGGACATCCCGACCGTCTTCGTGCGCGTCACAGCGGAGGAGGGGGACACGCTCGCGCGCCTCGCCGAGCGGCGCTCGGCGAGACGCGAGGGCGACCACTCGGACGCCGACGAGACGATCTACCGGAAGATGACCGTCTTCGAGCCGCCGGAGGGCGGGTACCTCGAACTGCGGAACGGATCCGCGCTCGCGTCGGAGCTCGAGCGCATCGTCGCCGAGGTGGAAGCGCGATGCGCGCCCGCGAGCTGATCTTCGGCGCGATCGCCGCCGGGCTCCTCGCGACCTACCTCGTGCTCGGGTCGCAGCTCTACGCCTCGATCGGTCCGGTGAGCGCACCGCCGACGCCGACGCCGACCGCGCCGCGCTCGGAGCAGCCGGCTCCGCGCGTACCCGGGACGCTGTCCTTCGTCATCCAGGGTGACGTGTACGTCATGCGCGACGGCAAGTTCCGGCACGAGACCTCAGAGGGGCGGAACCAGCAGCCGGGACTCTCGGCCGACGGCACCGTGCTCGTCTTCGCCCGCAAGCAGCAGATCGACGGCCGCCGCGTCCTCGGGACCGGCGAGGTCGTGAACGCGCGGCTGGGCTACTCGGACATCGTCACGAAGCCGTCGGGCGGCGGGGCCGAGACGATCCTGCTCACCGGCCTCGTGCAGCGCGACCAGGCCGGCGGCTTCCATCGCGTCGCCTGGAACCTCGCGCCCGCCTTCTCGGCTGACGGGCGCCGCATCGCGCTCATCCAGGACGATGCCGACGGTGCGGCGGATCTCGTGGTGCTCGACGTCGCGACGAAGCGCCTGACGCTCTTCTCGCAGGGCGCGGAGCTCGCGGACCCGGCGTGGTCGCCGGACGGCCGGACCATCGTGACGACGACCTACAACCTCGACACGCCCGGCTTCCTGCTCTGGAACGTCGACCGTCCGGGGATCGCGACGCGGGTCGCGGGGTTACCGGAGGGCGAGCCATATCGGCCGTCGTTCTCGCCGGACGGCAAGTGGCTCGTGTACACGCTGCGCCGCGACGGCCGCAACGACCTGCACGCGATCGAGCTCGCGAGCGGCCGCGACGTCACGCTCTCGGGCGACGGCCGCAGCTGGAACGGCGTGTTCTCGCCCGACGGCCGCTGGGTCGGCTTCCTGCACGAGCAGGGCGGCGTCATCGATCTCTACGCGATGGAGCTCGCCGACGCGCTCACGGGCGGCCTGCCGCGTCCGCCTGTGAAGCTCACCGCGGGCCAGGGCATCGATGGCGCGAGCCGTCCGTCGTGGGCGAGGTGAGCCTGGAGCTGCGCGACGTCGTCGCCCGCGCGATGGAGCGCGAGCGCGTGCCGGGTGTCGCCTGGGGCGTGCTCGAGGCCGGCGCGACGACGACCGGCGCGCTCGGTGTGACGAGCGTCGCGCACCCGCTGCCGGTCGACGCGGACACGCTCTTCCAGGTCGGCTCGATCACGAAGACGGTGACCGCCACGGCGATCGTCCGGCTCGAGGACGCCGGCCGCCTCCGCGTGAACGAGCGCGTGCGGGCCTACGTCCCGGATCTCCAGCTCGCGGACCGCGCCGCCGCCGACGCGCTCACGCTCCGGCACCTGCTCACGCACACCGCCGGGCTCACCGGTGACTGGTACTGCACGACGGGGAGCGGTGAGGACGCCGTCGCCCAGGCGGTCGCGCGCCTGTCGGAGCTCGAGCAGGTCATGCCGCCCGGCCGGCACTACTCGTACTGCAACCCGGGCTTCGTCCTGCTCGGACGCGTCATCGAGCTCGTGACGGGCACGCCGTACCACGTCGCCGTGCGGGAGCTGGTGCTCGGGCCGGCCGGGATGTCGCGCGCGACGTTCCTTCCCGTCGAGGCGATGACCGAGCGCTTCGCGGCCGGTCACAGCGCAGGCCCCTCCAGCGTCGAGGTCGTCCGCCCGTGGACGACGCAGCGGATGATGATGCCGGCCGGCGGCCTCATCTCGAGCGTGAACGACCTCCTCGCGTACGCGCGTCACCACCTCGAGGACAGCGCCCTCGCGCGCATGCGCGAGCCGCTCGTCGAGAGCGGCGGGCAGTCGGACGCCGTCGGCCTCGCCTGGGCGATCCGCGACGTCCGCGGGACCCGCGTCGTCTCGCACGGCGGCGACCTGCGCGGGCAGGCGTCACTCCTCGTGCTCGTCCCGCAGCGCGGCCTCGCGTTCGCGATCGTGGCGAACGCGCAGACCGGCCACAGCGTCATCGCCGACGCGTACCGGGGGCTCCTCGCGTCGCTGGATCTCGCGGCCGAGCCGACCCCCGCCATCGACCACGACCTCGCGGAGTACGCCGGCCGCTACACCGCGAGCATCTCGGACCTCGATATCACGCTCGCCGGAGACGCGCTCGTCGTGCGCACGACGCTGAAGCAGCTCGTGCCCGGATCGCTGACGACCTTTCCTGACCCGCCGCCGTCTCGGTTGCGGGCGTACGCCCCGGACCGCCTCATCGGCGTCGACGGCCCGCTGAAGGACGCGCGGGTGGAGGCGGTCCGCGGTGACGATGGTCGCGTCGCGTGGCTGCGTCTCGGCGGCCGGATACGCAAGCGGGTGTCGGGGACCACGGTATGAGCGCACACGCGGATCTGGTCCGGTCCTACTGGGACGTCTGCTGGAACGAGCGCCGTATCGACCGCCTCGGCGAGATCTTCCACGAGCGATACCTCCATGGGCGCACGGAGTCGTCGCCGGCGCAGCTGGGCGGGATCGTCCAGTGGGCGGTCGGGGTCTTCCCCGACTTTCGCGTCGAGGTGACTGCGCTCGAGGAGCTGGGCGATGCGGTCGCGACCCGTTCGTTCTTCAGCGGCACGCACACAGGGCCGATCTACGGGCTCCGGGGCACCCTGCGCCCGATCCGGATCCCGACCCTCGACGTTTTCTTCTTCCGTGACGGCAAGGTCTGGCAGTACTGGCATCTCACGGATCATCTACCGATCCTGGGCGCGATCGGCGCCGAGATACGTGTCGGCTCCGAGGTCGCGGACCTCGAAGGCTAGATCAGGCGCCTTCGGACCTGTGCCGAGACGAAATCCATCACTGCGACGGTGACGATGATCATGAAGATGATGAGACCGGACTGCCGGTAGTTGAGCAGCTGCATCGTGTGGAACAGCATGACCCCGATGCCGCCGCCCCCGACCAGGCCGATGATCGGCGCGAGGCGCACGTTCGCGTCGAGCCGGTAGATCGTGAACGAGATGAACGGGTTCACGATCTGCGGCAGGACCGCTGTCCAGATGACCTGGAAGCGGTCGGCGCCCGTCGCCGTGATGGCCTCGCCCGGCCCCGCGTCGATCCCCTCGATCGCCTCGGAGTAGAGCTTGCCGAGGACACCGACGTTGTGGAACGCCAGGCCGAAGACGCCCGCCGCGCTCCCGAGACCGAAGAGGATCACAGTGAGCAGGACGACGATGAGGACGTCGATCGAACGCACGATGGTGAAGATCAGCCGCACGACCGCGTAGACGGCCTGGCTGACCGGATTGCCGGCCATGATGTTCCGCGCGCCGAGGAACGAGAGCGGCAGCGCCACGACGACGCTGAAGGCCGTCGCCATGATCCCGAGGAAGATCGTCTCGATCATCAGCCACCACGCCGTGTCCGTGAAGGTCTCGAACTCGTTCTGCGGCGACATGATCGTGAAGTCCCACTGCACCAGCTGCAGCAGCACGCCCCCGAAGTAGCCGAGGTTCGTTCGCGACGTGTCGATGTCGGTGATGCGGAAGCCGATGAAGAGCACGGCCAGGATCAGCGCGATGAGACCGAGGCGTCGCCAGTCCGTCAGCAGGCTGCGCTCCAGCTCGCGCGGTACCGGCAGGCCGCGGGACGTGAAGTACTCGGCCATCAGTGCGTGTCCAATGTCTCGAGGTGCGCGCGCATCGCGCCCTCCGTCGCGAGTGCGGCCTCGGCAGCGGCGCGCTCCTCGGCCGTCGCACCGACGCCGATCTCGACCTCGACCGCGTCCTCGCCGTAGATCTCCTTGAACCGCCGCTCGTCGATCTGTGCGGGTCTCCCGTCGAACGCGACCCGTCCGTCCTTGAGCGCGATGACCCTCGTCCCGTAGCGGCGCGCCAGCGACAGGAAGTGCAGCGAGCAGATGACGGTGATCCCGTCCTTGCGATTGATCTCCTCGAGGTACTTCATGACCGAGTGGCTGGTCGCCGGGTCGAGGCTCGCGACGGGCTCGTCCGCGAGCATGACGTCGGGCTTCTGCATCAGCGCGCGCGCGATGCCGACACGCTGCTGCTGCCCACCGGACAGCGCGTCGGCGCGCGAGTAGGCCTTCTCCACGATCCCCACGCGTCCGAGGTTCTCGAAGGCGAGGGCCACATCGTCTTCGGTGGGGCGCATCGCGACCGTTCGCCAGAGCGGGCGCGAGCCGAGCCGCCCAGCGAGCACGTTCGCGAAGACCGACGAGCGTCGCACGAGGTTGAACTGCTGGAAGATCATCCCGATGCGGCGCCTCATGCGCCGGAGCTCAGCGCTCCGGACCCGCGTCATGTCCACGCCATCGAAGATCACCCGTCCCGACGTCGGCTCGACCAGGCGGTTGATGCATCGGAGGAGGGTGGACTTCCCCGACCCGGAGAGCCCGATGAGGACGACGAACTCCCCGCGGTGGATGTCGAGCGACACATCATCCAGCGCGCGGGTGCCGTTCGGATAGACCTTGCTGAGACGCTCGATGCGAAGCACGGGCTCGGCCAACGCGCGCGAGCATACGGAAAAGAAGAGGCCCGCCTCGCGGCGGGCCTCTTCACGGTGTCGGGAACAGCCGGGCCGCGCTAGGGAGCCTTTGTCGGGCTCGGTGCCGGCGTCGCGACGGGGCGCGCGGTCTTTGCCGCCTCGGCGGCGACGTCGATGCCAGCGAGCTTCGCCGCCTCGCGCATCGGGTCGTAGAACTTCGCGTCGACCTCCTGCATGCCGTCCCATGAGAACAGCGAGCGGAGCGCCGCCTTGCCCGCATCGGTCTTGCCGTAGTCGACGAGAGCCTTCGTCACCTGCTTGCCCAGCTCGTCCGGGAAGCCCTTGCGCAGGGCGACGCCGTCGTTCGGGATCGGACCCGCACGGTCGATGAGCTTGGTCTTCTCCATGATGTCGGCAGGCATGCCGGCGTTCGTCCGGACGTCGATGAACGTCGCGGCGCCATCGACCTGACCGCTGTAGACGGCGAGCGCCGCCTTATCGTGACCGCCCGCGTAGATGATCTGCGAGAAGAACGTCTTGGGGTCCTGGCCGGTCTTGTTCTTCACGGTGAGCGTCGGGAACACGTACCCGGAGGCCGACAGCGTGTCCGTGAATGCGAACTTCTTGCCCTTCAGGCCGGCGAGGTCGTTGATGCCGCTGTCGGTCCGCACGAGGATCTGCGAGTTGTATGTCGTGCTGAGCTTGCGGGTCTCGTCGTTCCGGAGCGCCGCGAGCACCGGCGTTCCGCAGTTCTTGTCGATGAGCAGCGTCATCTGCAGCGGGGCGATGAAGGCCACGTCGGACTGACCGGCGCACATCGACTCGATCTGCGCCGCGTAGCTCGTCGGGATCGAGACCTTCCACGCGAGACCGGTCGCCTGGCCGAGCGCCGACGCGATCGCGTTGCCGCTCGTGGTCAGCCGCTGGACATCCTGTGACGGCGTGAATGCCATGACGATCGGACGGTTGAAGGACCCGAGGCGCGGCTCGTTCGAGGTCGCCTGTGCGCCCTGGGTCGTCTGCGGCGACGGGGCGCCGGTGCCGCCACCACAGGCGGCAAACACCATGACTGCGGTCAGCGCCCACCCGAGCGGACCGCGGAGCGTGCGAAGCATTCGCTGTTCCTCCCTAGCGCGCGTGGAAGCGAACCTATGATAGCCGCGCAGATGACCTTCTTGACCAAGCTCGCGAGCGCGTCGCGGGCGCGGGACAGCATCGTGTGTATCGGCCTCGACCCGGAACCGGCTTCCATCCCCGAGCACCTCGGCCGGGGCCCTCAGGCAGCCGTGCGGTTCCTCCGCCGCATCGTCGCCGCGACCAGCGATCTGGCCTGCGCCTACAAACCGAACCTCGCGTTCTTCGAGCAATACGGCTCCGCGAGCGTCGACGTGCTCGGCCTGACGCTCCAGGCCATCCCGTCGGATGTCCCGGTGATCCTCGACGCGAAGCGGGGCGACGTCCCGAGCACGTCCATCGCGTACGCCGAGGCCCTCTTCGGCAGCTGGAAGGCCGACGCCGCGACCGTCGCGCCGTACGTCGGCCTGGACAGCATCGCGCCCTTCTGCGAGCGCGGCTACGCGCTCGTGCTCGCGCGCACGAGCAATCCAGGCGCGGGCGACCTCCAGGATCTCGAGGTCGACGGCCGGCCGCTGTACGAGCACGTCGTGGAGGCCGCGGCCGCGCGGTTCCCGGCCGAACGGTGCGGCTTCGTCGTCGGCTCGACATACCCGGCCGAAGCGCGACGCATCCGCGAGCTCGCGCCCGACCGGCTGTTCCTCATGCCGGGCGTCGGCGCGCAGGGCGGCGATCTTGCCGCGGCGATCCAGGCGGCGACCGATGCAAGCGGCGGCGGCGTCCTCCCGAGCGCGTCGCGCTCGATCCTCTACGCGTCGCGCGGCAAGGACTTCGAGGCGGCAGCGGCACGCGCGGCCGCGGCGCTGCGCGACAGCGCGAACGAAGCCCGCCTCGCGGCGGCACGTCGCTGATGTTCGGCATCGGGACCGGCGAGCTCCTTGTCCTCCTCGTCCTCGCGCTCCTCGTCCTTGGTCCGGAGCGGATGCCGAAGATGGCGCGCGATATCGGGCGGACCGTCGGCGACCTGCGGCGCACCTCCGACGACCTGCGGCGGGAGTTCCTGAACGCCGACGCGATCATCGAGAAGGCCGCCGCGATCGGAGAGCCGGCCACCACCGCGCCGGCCGCGTCCGAGCCCGCCGTGTCCGCGGCGCCACCTGCCGAGGTCGAGCTGTCGAGCCTGCCGGGCGGTGCCGCCGATCGCGCCTACGCGCCCGCCGAGCGGATCGACGAGCCCGAGGCCACGGGCGAGCCTCCCGTCACGCAGGCGGACGTCATCGAGCCCGAGCCGGACGAGACCCTTTTCGACCGCGAGGCGCGGGAGGCGCGCGAGCGGCTCGACGATCCCGCGCGCGCCGAGCGCGCGAAGGCCGAGGGCTGGAAGGTCCCGACCGACGAGGCGGGCACGAACCCCGAACGCTGGGGCTAGTTAGACTGACGCGAGAGAGCGCCGACGGGCGCTCTTGGCTTGTCCGGAGGTCTCATGTCGCGACTCTGGCCCTGGATCGTCGGGCTCATCGCTGTGCTCGCGATCTGGGTGGACATCCCGAAGCACGGGGTCTCGTCGTTCCCGTTCAACTGTCCGGGGATCTGCTTCCGCCTGCCCGGCAGCGCGACGGGGTTCTCGCAGGAGATCAAGACGCACCTCGGCCTCGACCTCCAGGGCGGCACGCAGCTCGTGCTGCAGCTGCGCCCGGACCGGCTGCCCGGCGGCTCGACCACGATCCCGCTGTTCGAGCTGAACACGCAGGCCCGCGGCGTCATCGACCGGCGCATCAACGCGCTCGGAGTCTCCGAGCCGGTCATCCAGGCGGTCGGCGACGACAAGATCCTCCTCGAGCTGCCGGGTGTCTCCGACCTCGCGCAGGCACAGGAGATCGCGACGCGGCAGGCCTTCCTCGAGATCAAGGTGCAGAACCCCGAGAAGCCGGCGGAGTTCAAGTCCCTCGAGCCGCCGCTCACCGGCGCGAACCTCAAGCCGACGAGCGTCGCGTTCACGGGCGCGAACCAGAACGTGCCGGTGGTCCAGTTCGAGTTCGGGTCGCCCGATGATCAGCGCTGGATCCAGCTGTCGAAGGACAACGTCGGAAAACCCGTGCAGATCACGCTGGATGGCCGCGAGATCTCGGCGCCGGTCATCCGCGAGGTGTTCAACACCGGTGGCGGGATCATCGAGGGCGGCTTCACGACGCAGAGCGCGAAGGAGCTGAGCCTCCTGCTGAACTCCGGTGCGCTGCCCGTGCCGCTCGAGATCATCCAGTCGACGCGCGTCGAGCCGACGCTCGGCCAGGACTCCGTGCGCAAGAGCCTCATCGCGGGCGCCATCGGCCTCGCGCTCGTCGCGCTCTTCATGGTCTCGTACTACCGGCTGCCGGGCGCGATCGCGGTGCTCGCGCTCCTGTACTACACGGTGCTCACGTACGCGATCTTCCGGCTCATCCCGGTGACGCTGACCCTCGCGGGCATCGCGGGGTTCATCCTCTCGATCGGCATGGCGACCGACGCGAACGTGCTCACCTTCGAGCGCCTGAAGGAGGAGCTGCGCGCCGGGCGGTCGCTGCGCGCAGCGCTCGACGAGGGCCGCACGCGCGCGTTCTCGTCGATCGCGTACTCGAACTTCGCGACGATCCTCTCCGCGACGATCCTCTTCTTCTTCGGCACCGGCGCGGTGAAGGGCTTCGCGCTCACGCTCGGCATCGGCGTCGTCGTCTCGTTCTTCACCGCGGTGGTGGTGACGCAGATGCTCCTGCACGGCGCGCTCGCGATCCCGGCGTTCCGCAAGCGCTCGCTCTACGGCGTCGAGGAGCGTGAGGTCCAGACGCGCCGCGAGCCCCCGCGTGCCGCGACGGTGAAGGCCTGATGCTCTTCAACTTCGTCGAGCACAAGTGGTGGTACTTCCTGCTCTCCGGGCTGATCATCGTGCCGGGGACGATCTTCCTCCTGCTCGGCGGGCTGAAGCCCGGCATCGAGTTCCGCGGCGGGACGCTCCTTGACGCGCGATTCTCCGCGCCGCCGGCCAGCGCGGAGGTGCGCGACGTCTTCGCGGGGCTCGGCCACGACGAAGCGGTCATCCAGCAGGCCGAGGGCGGGCGTGTCCAGATCCGCACGAGCGCGCTCGCGATCGACGATCAGGTGAAGGCCGAGGCCGCCCTGAAGGAGAAGTACGGCGCGAATTTCCTCGACATGCAGGCCTCGAGCGTCAGCCCCTCGTTCAGCGAGGAGATCGTCCGGAACGCGATCTGGTCGATCATCCTCGCGTCCGGGCTCATCGTGCTGCTCATCGCGTTCGCGTTCCGCAGCTTCGGCTGGGGCGCGTTCCGCTATGGGATCGCGGCCATCCTCGCGACGCTACATGACGCGCTGCTCGTGCTCGGTGTCTTCGCGATCCTCGGCTACTTCTTCAACGTCGAGATTGACAGCCTCTTCGTGACGGCGGTCCTCACCGTCATCGGCTTCTCGGTCCACGACACCATCGTCGTCTTCGACCGCATCCGCGAGAACCTGCGCTTGAATCCCGGCGAGCCGCTCAACCCGGTCATCAACTTCTCGATCATGCAGACGATGGTGCGGTCGATCATCACCTCGGTCACCGTCATCTTCACGCTGCTCGCGCTGTACTCGTTCGGCGGCTACACGATCCGCAACTTCGCCCTGGCGCTGCTCGTCGGCATCATCTCCGGCACGTACTCGTCGATCTTTAACGCCGCGCAGATCGTCTCGCTCTGGCAGGAGGTCGAGGACCGGATCCGCGGGCGGGGCGCGCGGCCGCAGAAGGGCGCCAGCCCGGCCTAGGCTCTCCCGCGTGAAGCGGAGGCTCGCGCTCGTGGTCCTCGCCGTCTGCATCGGTCTCGCGTGGCGGCCGATCCTGCAGCCGGCGGGGCAGGGCGCGATCCTCATCCTCGACCTCTTCGCTCCGCTCATCGGCGTGAACCTCGCGCAGCTCATCACGCCGGAGCCGCGCGTCGAGGAGACGCGAGAGGGCCTCCACGGTGTCGAGACGCGCGTCACGTGGTGGCGCCCCGGCTGGGGCGACTCGCACGCAGCCGTGATCATGGTGAACGGCGCGACGCCGCAGGGGAACGACAACGCGGCGACGCGGCAGCTCGGGGCGGCGCTCGCGCGAGCCGGATTCCTCGCCGTGCTCCCCGAGTTCGTGGGCTTGAAGGAGGGGCGTTTCGACCCCGACCTGACGCGGCAGCTCGACAGCGCGGTCGAGCAGCTGCGGCGCCGGCCGGAGACCGACGGCCGCACGATCGGCGCATTCGGTGCGTCCGTCGGTGGCGCGGCGCTGCTCGCCGCTGCCGGCGGGCCCGGGTGGGCGGCCGGCACGGACTACATCGTGGTCCTCGGCGGCTACTACGACTTCGACACGTACCTCGCGAGCGCTGTCTCGTGGTCGCAGCAGCGCGATGGCCGTGTCGTGCCGTGGGTCCCGAGCCTCGAGGTCCGCGAGCGGCTCCCGCCGGCGGCCATCGCGGCCGTTCCCGCGGCGGACCGGCCGGCCGTCAGCGACGCGCTCCGCGCGACCTCGTACGACGTGGCGCTCGAGCGCATCCGAGCGCTGCCTCGAGGTGCCAGGGAGGTGTTCGATGCGCTCTCGCCGGAGACCGTCTGGGCCCGCGTCGCACCGCCGGTGTTCTGGCTCCACGACCCGAACGACGAGTTCGAACCGGTGGCCGAGGCGGAGGCAGCGCGCGACGCGCCGCGACGCGGACGGTTCACGTTGGTCGTCCCCGGGCTCGTCCAGCACGCCGAGGTCGCCGGCGCGCGAGGCCGCGGGCCGCTCGAGATCGCGCGCGAGCTCGGCACGATGCTCGGGATGGTCATCGAGATCCTCCGGCTCGCGCGCTAGGGCTCGCGCGCGCCCGAAAGGAAGGAGCCCGCCTTGCGGCGGGCCCCTTCGAGAGAGATGCGCGAAGCGGTACCTAGACGGTCTTCTTGACGCCCGGGTCGCTGGTGCGGCGCTCGTTGCGCGTGTCCCAGTCCCAGCCGCCGCCGCGACGGATCGTGTCGCCCGCGAGGTCGTACTTGTCCGACGACTTCACGGTCATGAGCGTGCGGCCCCTGCGGAACTCCTCGTCGTAGTACTTGGCCTCCTCGTCCGGGATGCCCATGCCGACGAGCGCGCCGCTGACGCCACCGGCTGCCGTACCCACGGCCGCGCCGGTGAGGGTGCTCGCGAGGATGCCGCCGGCGACGATCGGGCCGACGCCGGGGATGAGCCCCGCGGCCGCCGCGCCGATCAGGCCACCGAGGGCCGCGCCGGTGACGGCGCCTTCTGCCGCCATCTCGCCTGCCTTCGTGTCGCCTTCCTTGTGGATGCCGGCCTCGTCCTTCCAGGCGTAGCCGATCTCGTCATCCTTGAAGCCCGCGGTGCGCAGCTCGCGCGCCGCCTTGTCCGCCTTGGTGCGGTCGTCGAAGACGCCGACGTAGGTCGAGCGCTTGCTTGTCGTGGTGTGTCCAGGGGTGTGAGTCATTCGTTCCTCCATGCGTTGCTGGGGCGCGTGAGCGCCGACGCAACTACCGAGCATCGACCGTGCCGGAATGGGCTCGTCGCCGAGCGCGGATCGAAGATGTCCACGCCGATGTTGCCCAGTCGTCACGCGCTCGAGCATTGACATCCGCGAGACAGCGCGTGGGTGTGACAGCCGGCTTCGGCGCCGCGATATCGCGTCAGACGACGCGGTGTCCGTCGTGGAAGACCGCGCGCACCTGACGCAGCGCCCTCACGTCGGAGAGCGGATCGCCGTCGACGCAGAAGAGGTCGGCGGGGGCGCCGACGTTCAGGGTGCCCGCATTCGCCACGCCGAGCACCTCGCCGGCGATCCACGTCGACGATGCCAGCGCTTCGAACGGCTGCAGGCCCGCGCGGACGAGGAGCTCGAGCTCGAGGGCATGGTTGCCCACGCGCGGCGGGCCGCCGCCGAAGTCGGTGCCCGTCGCGATGCGCACCCCGGCGGCCTTCGCAGCGCGCACCGAGGCGAGGCCCATCTCGAGCTCGGCCGCGTTGTTGAACGCGACGGGCACGCTCAGCGTGGTGACGAGCGCGGTCCGCGTGCCCATCCGCTCGGCGGTCGCGCTGTCGATCGAGTACCCGTGGTCGATGGTGTCGACGCCGGCCTCCGCAGCCTGGCGCGCGCCGAGGCCCTGTGCGTGGACGGCGACGCGCTTGCCGCGCGCGTGCACCGCGTCCACGGCGGGGCGCAGCTCGCTCGCGGTGAAGGTCGGCGCGCTCCCCGTCGCGCCGTCGACCGCGATCTTCACGAGATCGGCGCCGGCGTCCAGCTGCGCGAGCGCCGCGTCGCGCAGCTGCGCCGCGTCGTCCACCTGCACCGCGAATGACACGTAGCGGCCGCGCCGCCCGATCCAGGTGCCGGCCGCGAGGATGAGCGGAGCGTCCCGGCGGCCGCGCAGCTCGTCGCGCATGACGACGTTCATCCGGCGGACCGCGCCGACGTCGCGCACCGCGAGCACGCCCGTGCGCACGAGCACCTGCGAGTTCTCGATGGCGCGCGCGCGGAGGATCCCGTCCGGGTCCTGCAGGCGCGTGAGGTAGTCGAGCCCGCCCGGGCCGGTGAGGTGCGCGTGGCAGTCGACGAGGCCGGGCACGATGGTGGCACCGCCGAGGTCGACGACCTCCGCGTTGCGGATGTCGGGCTCGCCGCCGCGCGGACCCACGTAGACGATGCGGCCGTCGCGGATGAGGAGCGAGACGTTGCGCTGCGGCGAGGCCGACCGCCCGTCGGCGAGCGCCGCGGCACGGATGAGGGTGCCGGGGGTCGGCGTCGGCGCGGGCGTCGGTGACGGCGTGGCGGTCGGGCCGGGCGTCGGCGACGGGGACGCGCTCGGAGCGATCGACGACGGGACGTCGCGGCACGCGTACGCCGCGATGGCCGCGCCGCCGAGCGCGAGGACACGCCGTCGCGTGAGTGCGCTCATGCGACCATATGCATGCGATGACCCTCGCTCCGCAGCGCACATGGATCCTCCCAAAGGCCACCGCAGGGGATGTGCCCGATGGTATCCCCGACCTGGTGTGCCGGATCCTCCGCGCGCGCGGCCTGACGGACGCGGAGATGACGGCATTCCTCGAGGCGCGGCCGACGGACGCCGGCCCGCCGATGCTCGATCTCGAGCGCGCCGTCGGCCGGATCCGCCGTGCGCTCGCGGCCCGCGAGCGCATCGTCGTCTACGGGGACTACGACGTCGACGGCATCGCGGGGACGGCGATCCTCGTCCGCGCCTTCCGCCAGCTCGGCGTCGCCGTCGGCGCCTACATCCCCGACCGCTACGAGGAGGGCTACGGCCTGAACGCCCAGGCCCTCACGAAGCTCGCGGAGGACGGCGCGAAGGTCGTCATCTCCGTCGACTGCGGCGTCACCGCGGTGCGCGAGGCATCGCTCGCGAAGCAGCTCGGCGTGGACCTCATCATCACCGACCACCACCACCCGCCGGCGCAGCTGCCCGAGCCGTTCGCGCTCATCAACCCGCGTCGCCCCGGCGATCCGTCGCCCGACAAGGAGCTCGCGGGCGCCGGGGTCGCCCTCGTGCTCGCGCGCGCGCTCCTCGGGGACGTGAGCTACGCGCTGCGCGAGGACGAGCTCGTGCAGCTCTGCGCGCTCGCGACGGTCGCCGACGTCGTCCCGCTGCGCGCGCAGAACCGCGCGCTGACGCGCCGCGGGCTCGAGGCGCTGAACCGCGCACCGATCCTGGGCGTGCGCGCGCTCGCGGATCGTGCGGGCCTGCGGATCGGGCGCATCACCTCGTCGAACATCGGCTACCAGCTCGGGCCGCGCCTGAACGCGGCCGGCCGCATCGCGGACGCGACCGAGGCGCTGCGCCTCCTCCTCACCGAGGAAGCCGACGAGGCGAAGGCGCTCGCCGAGCGCCTCGAGGAGCGCAACGCGGAGCGGCAGCGCCTCACGCAGGAGGTCATCAAGGGTGCGCGCGAGCGCGCGGGCGAGCGGCCGGACGCGTGGATGACGGTCGTCGCGGACCCGTCGTGGACGGCGGGCATCGTCGGGCTCGCGGCCTCGCGGCTGGTCGAGGACCACGGGCGGCCCGCGGCGGTCATCGCGGTCGACGGCGCGGAGGGCAAGGGCTCCTGCCGCTCCATCTCGTCCGTGCACATCGCCGAGGCGCTCGCCGAGTGCACCGACCTGCTCTCGAAGCACGGCGGCCACGCGATGGCCGCGGGCTTCTCGGTGTCCGTCGCGAACATCCCGGAGCTCACGGAGCGGCTCGACGCCATCGTGCGCCGCCGGCTCGGCGGGATCCGGCCCGTGCCCGTGATCCGCGTCGACGCCGAGATCCAGCCCGAGCTGCTCACGACGCGTCTCGCCATCGACCTCGCGAGGCTCGAGCCGTGCGGGGCGGGGAACCCGCGACCGCGCCTCCTCCTGCGCGACGTGAAGGTCTTCGGCATCCGCCAGGTCGGCGCCGACGCGGACCACCTGCGGTGCAAGGTCACGGTCGGCCGGTTCACCTTCGACGCGATGGCCTTCCGCCGGGGCGACCGCGCCGAGACGATGACGGCCGAGGGCCGCATGGACGCCGTCGTCACCGTCGGCACCGGGCTGCGCGACTTCGTCGAGCTCGAGCTCGAGGACTTCGGCACCGTCGGGACCGCCGCCTCGATGCAGCGCGAGCCCGTGACCGCGTAGTGGCGATCACCTCCCGGATCTCCGGGATCGCCGACCGGCTCCGCCCGCAGCGACGGGGCCATGCCGACGGCGATTCGGTCGCCGCCGAGCTCCGCACGCACTACCCGGACGGCGACGTCGAGCTCGTGCGGCGCGCCTACGCCTACGCCGCGGAGGCGCACGAGGCGCAGAAGCGCGTCTCCGGCGAGCCGTACATCACGCACCCCGCCGCGGTCGGGCTCCTCGTCGCACAGCTCGGGATGGACGCGGCGACGGTCGCCGCCGCCCTGCTGCACGACGTCCCCGAGGACACCCCGCGGACCATCGACGACATCCGGCGCGAGTTCGGCGACGAGATCGCGCGCCTCGTCGACGGCGTCACGAAGCTCTCGCAGTTCTCGGGAACGAGCGCCGCGGAGCACCAGGCCGAGAACATCCGGAAGATGTTCCTCGCGATGGCGGACGACCTCCGGGTCGTCATCGTGAAGCTGTGCGACCGCCTCCACAACATGCGGACGCTCGCGCCGCTGCCGGAGGAGAAGCAGCGGCGCATCTCCCGGCAGACGCTCGAGATCTACGCGCCGCTCGCGCACCGCCTCGGTATCTGGCAGATCAAGTGGGAGCTCGAGGACCTGGCCTTCAAGTACCTCGAGCCCGAGCACTACAAGGAGGTCGCCGAGCACCTCGCGTCACGGCGGCAGGTCCGCGAGCGCTACATCGACCACGCGATGAAGACGCTCCACGCCGAGCTCGAGAAGGCCGGTGTCCGGGCCGAGATCTCCGGCCGCGCGAAGCACCTCTGGTCCATCGCGCAGAAGATGCGGCGCAAGGGCGTCGGGTTCAACGAGGTGTACGACCTGCTCGCGATCCGCGTGATCGTCGCCGACGTGCCGTCGTGCTACGCGGCGCTCGGCGTCGTGCACACGCTGTGGCCACCCGTGCCGGGACAGTTCGACGACTACATCGCGGTGCCGAAGACGAACCTCTACCAGTCCCTGCATACCGCGGTCATGGGACCGGACGGCCAGCCGCTCGAGATCCAGGTCCGCACGCAGGAGATGCACGCGCTCGCGGAGCACGGCATCGCCGCGCACTGGAAGTACAAGGAGGGCGGCAAGCGGGACCCCGGGTACGAGGAGAAGCTCGCCTGGGTGCGCCAGCTCATGGAGTGGCAGCACGACGTCGCCGACGCGCAGGAGTTCGTCGAGTCGCTGAAGGTCGACGTCTTCCAGGACCAGGTCTTCGTCTTCACGCCGAAGGGCGAGATCAAGGACCTGCCGGCGGGCTCGACGCCGATCGACTTCGCGTACCGCATCCACACCGACGTCGGGCACCGTTGCATCGGCGCGAAGGTGAGCGGGCGCATCGTCCCGCTCGACCACAAGCTCCAGAACGGGGACATCGTCGAGATCATCACGAGCAAGGCCGCGCGCGGGCCGTCGCGCGACTGGCTGACGATGGTCCGCACGCCCGGCGCGCGCGAGAAGATCCGCCAATGGTTCAAGAAGCAGCAGCGCGAGGAGAACATCACGCACGGCCGCGAGCTCCTCGACAAGGAGCTCCGCCGGATCTCGCAGCGCTCCCTCGGCGACATCCCCGACGCCGAGCTCGCGCGCGTCGCGGAGCGCCTCCAGCTGCACGACGCCGACACGATGTTCGCCTCGCTCGGCTACGGCGCGATCTCCGCGGCGCAGGTCGTCACGCGCCTGCGCGTCCTCGACGACCAGCAGCTCGAGATCCCGGACGTCGCGCCGCCGGCCCCGCCGCCCACGTCGCGCGGCGGCGTGAAGGTGAAGGGCGTCGGCGACCTCCTCGTGCGCTTCGGCGTGTGCTGCAACCCGGTCCCGGGCGACGAGGTCGTCGGCTACATCACGCGCGGCCGTGGCGTCACCGTGCACCGCAACGACTGCGCGAACGTCCGCGCGAGCGGCGAGCAGGAGCGCCTGGTCGAGGTCGAGTGGGACCTTGGCACCGCGCGGACGTATCCCGTCGCCATCCGCATCGAGGGCTGGGATCGCGGCGGGTTCCTGCGCGACGTCGCCGGCGTCATCAGCGAGAACCAGGTGCAGCTCGTGAGCCTGTCGGCGAACGCCAATCCGGACAAGACCGCGGTGGTGAACGCGACGCTCCAGGTGACGAGCATCGAGCAGCTCTCGCGCGTGCTCGCGAAGCTCGAGGGCGTCCGCGACGTGCTCAGCGTCAGCCGCGACGGGCGGTAGCGTGACCGAGGCGGCCTGGCGGCGGCGGTTCCGCGCGCCGCGCTTCTCATTCCCGGTGTGGGCGCGCGACGCGCCGCAGCGGCTCGTGTACGGCTCCGATCACGAAGGCACCTTCGAGGTGTACGCGCTCGACCTCGCGTCCGGCGTCGAGCGGCGCGTCACGACGCGGCCCGAGGGCACCGGCTACCGCGTCCCGAGCCGCATCGACCCTGCCGGCACGACGATCTGGTGGTGGGACGACGCAGGCGGCAGCGAGCTCGGCGTCTGGCGTACGCAGCCGTTCGATGGTGAGCGCGCGGGCGTCGCGACCGGTCTCGCGCCGGCCTACTCGACCGGCCTCGTGGTCGGCACCGGGTTCGCGATCGCCGGCCGGTCCACGGACGCCGGCGTCGAGATCCACCTCTGCGCGGAGGGCGGCTCGACGCTCCTCTACGCGCACCGGGAGCACGCCCGCGTCGTCTCGCTCTCCACCGACGAGCGCCTCGTCGCGATCGAGCACAGCGAGCACGGCGACTCGCGCAACCCCGCGGTCCGCATCCTCGACCGCGCCGGAGCGAAGGTCGCGGAGCTCTGGGACGGGCCGGGGAAGGGGCTCGACGCGCGGAAGTGGTCTCCCGTCCGGGATGACGCGCGTCTGCTCGTCATGCACGACCGCACCGGCCAGGCCCGACCGCTCGTGTACGACGTCGCGCGCGGCGAGGAGCGGGAGGTCCCGCTCGACCTGCCCGGCGAGGTGGAGGCGTCCTGGTATCCCGACGGTCGCGCGCTCCTCATCGAGCACGAGCACCGCGGTCGCTCCGAGCTGTACCGCTGCGACCTCGTGACCGGCGAGCTCGCCCGCCTGCCGGCGCCTGCGGGGAGCATCGGGACAGCGGCGGTCCGCCCCGATGGCGACGTGTGGTTCTCGATCAGCACGTCCGCCGAGCCGCTCTCGCTGCGGACGGTCGCGGGCGGTCGCGTGCTCCCGCGCGGCGAGGTCGACATCCCGCCTGGCGTGCCGTACCGCGATGTCGAGGCGGGGCAGGTGCATGGGTTCCTGGCGGAGCCCGAGGGCGCGCGGCCGCACCCGACGATCTTCATCGTCCACGGAGGGCCCGAGGCGCACGACACGGACTCGTTCTCGGCCGGCGTGCAGGCGTGGGTCGACCACGGCTTCGCGGTCGCCTGCGCGAACTACCGCGGCTCGACGGGGTACGGCAAGGCCTGGCGTGACGCGATCAAAGGGCGGCCGGGACTCACGGAGCTCGAGGACATCGCCGCCGTGCACGACCGGCTCGTCAATGACGGCGTCGCCGATCCGCGCCGGTCCGTCATCTCCGGTGCGTCATGGGGCGGCTACATCACGCTGCTCGCGCTCGGCGTGCAGCCCGAGCGCTGGTCCCTCGGCATCGCGGGGGTGCCGATCGGCGACTACGTCGCCGCGTTCGAGGACGAGATGGAGCCGCTCAAGCGCTACGACGCGGCGCTCTTCGGCGGGACGCCCGACGAGGTGCCCGAGGTGTACCGGGAGCGGAACCCCATCACGTTCGTGGAGCGCGTCCGCGTCCCCGCCATGCTCCTCGTCGGGCGGAACGATCCGCGCTGCCCGGCGCGCAGCGCGGACCTCTACGTCGACCGGCTGAAGGCCCTCGGCAAGCCGTACGAGCTGTACCAGTACGAGGCCGGGCACGGGTCGCTGCGCCTCGAGGAGCGCGTGCGTCAGGTGGAGGCCGAGATCGCGTTCGCGGCGAAGCACCTCGGGACGGCGGCACCGCTGGCGTGAGCGCGAACGGCGCCGTCGGCTTCATCGGCCTCGGGATCATGGGCCGGCCGATGGCCCTGAACCTCGTGCGCTCCGGCCACCGGCTCGTCGTGCACTCGCGCTCCCGCGCGCCCGTGGACGAGCTCGTGCGCGCCGGCGCATCCGAAGCGGCGTCACCGCGCGCGGTCGCGGAAGCGTGCGACGTCGTCATGACGATGCTGCCGGACACGCGCACGGTCGAGGCGGTCGTGCGCGACCTCGCGCCGGCGTTGCGCGCGGGCGCGCTCGTGATCGACATGAGCACGATCCACCCGGAGTCCGCGCGCGCGCTCGCGCGCGAGCTCGCGGAGCGGGGGATCGGGTTCCTCGACGCGCCGGTCTCCGGCGGCGAGCGCGGCGCGATCGAGGGCAGCCTCTCGATCATGGTCGGCGGCGACGCGCAGCACGTCGAGCGCGCCTCGCTCCTCCTGAAGGCCGTCGGCTCGCGGCTCGTGCACCTCGGCGGGCCCGGCGCCGGTCAGGTGACGAAGGCCGTGAACCAGCTCGTCGTGATGTCGACGATCGAGGTCGTCGCCGAGGCGCTCGTCCTCGCCGCGAAGGCGGGCGTCTCGCCGTCGAAAGTGCGCGAGGCGCTTCTCGGCGGCTTCGCGCAGAGCCGCATCCTCGACTCGCACGGCGAGCGGATGATCCAGCGCAACTTCCGGCCCGGCGGCCGCGCCGAGCTGCACGTGAAGGACATCGAGGTGATCTCCGCCCTCGCGCAGGCCGGCGGTGTGCCGCTGCCCGCGTTCGAGGCGGCGGCTGCGCAGCTGCGCGCGCTCATCGAGCACGGCGGCGCGGATCTCGATCACGCCGCGATGGTCACCGAGCTCGAGCGGAGCGCGGGAGTGGAGCTCAGCGCGGCCTGGTGAGGTGCCGCG
>DASUCM010000062.1:0-7089 GCA_036276035.1 Candidatus Limnocylindria bacterium
CGCGATGCGGCGCCAGCTGTTCGACGCGCGCCTTCGCGAGGACGATCCGCTCGCGATGGCCGCCGACCTGCTCGCGCTCGGTGCCCGGATGTTCCGCCTCGCCTAGAGCGTGACGATCGTCGCGCCCTCGCCGCCTTCCGCGCGTCCCGCGATCTCGTGGCCACGCACGAGCGGGTGCCTCGCGAGGGCCTCACCGACGGCGGCCCGCAGGGCGCCGGTGCCCTTTCCATGCACGACGCGGACCCGGTCATAGCCCGCGAGGGACGCGTCGTTGAGGTAGCGGTCGAGCTCCTCGAGCGCCTCTTCGGCGCGCGCGCCCCGCAGATCCAGCTGGAGCGGGACGTTCGATGCGCCGCCGGTCACCGTCGCTCGCGTGCTCTCGACGCGCACGGGACCCGCCGGGGCCGGGCGGAGGCTCGCGACCGGGACGCGCAGGCGCAGCTGCCCGGCGGCGACCTCGGCCTGGCCGCGCGCGTCGACGCTCATCACGGTCGCCACCTCGCTCGTGCCCTCGACGATGACGCGGTCCCCCACCTCGAAGGTGCTCGGCATGGCGGGCGCGGGCTCGGCGGTCGAGGCCTGGGCCGACTGCTCCGCCGCGGCGAGCGCCTCGCGCGCCTCGGTGAGGAGGTCGCGCTTGGACGCGCGCTCGCGCGCCGACTCCGCCTGCCGCAGCGCGCGCCGCGCCTGGAGGATGAGCTCCTCGGTCTCCCGGCGCGCGCGCCGCGAGTCCTCGTACGCCTCCTGGCGGACGCGCGCAGCCTCGCGCTGCGACTCGGTCAGGACGCGCTGCGCGTCCTCGTGCGCGATCCGCGCCTCCTCCATCGAGGCCGTGAGCTCGGTCCGCTGGCGCTCGGCCTCGCGCAGCGTGCGCTCGAGCGAGTGGTGCAGCTCCGAGAGATGCGTTTCCGCGCGGGCGAGCACGTCCCGCTCGAGGCCGAGCCGCGACGCGATGGCGAACGCGTTCGAGGCACCGGGCAGCCCGACATGCACGCGGTACGTCGGTCGCAGCGTCTCGGCATCGAACTCGACGCTCGCGTTCGCGACGCCGGGCGTGTTCAGCGCGAACGCCTTCAGCTCCGGGTAGTGCGTCGTGGCCGCGACGAGCACGCCGCGCTCGAGCAGCGTCTCGAGGACCGCCATCGCGAGCGCGGCTCCCTCGTCAGGGTCGGTGCCCGCCCCGATCTCGTCGAGGAGGGCGAGATCCCCGCGCTGGGCACCGGCCAGGGTCGCGACGACGTTCCGCAGGTGCGACGAGAACGTCGAGAGCGACTGCGCGATCGACTGCTCGTCGCCGATGTCCGCGAACACGCGGGGAACGACCGGCACGTTCGTGCCGCGCTCGGCCGGGACCTGCAGGCCCGCCTGCGCCATGAGCACGAGGAGGCCGAGCGTCTTCAGCGTCACCGTCTTCCCGCCGGTGTTCGGGCCCGTGATGATGAGCGCCCGGAAGTCGCTGCCGAGCCGCACGTCGATCGCGACGACCTCGCCGCCGCGCGCGACGAGCAGCGGGTGCCGCGCGCCGATGAGGTCGATGACACCCTGGTCGTTCAGCGCCGGCCGCTCGGCCTGGAGCGCATCGGCGAGCACGGCCTTCGCGATGATGACGTCGAGCGCAGCGAGCGCGTCGAGCGTCGTGCGGAGGTCCTCCCCCGTTCGCTCGACCTGCCGCGAGAGGCCGTCGAGGACGGCCTGCACCGCCTGGCGCTCCGCGAGCTCCGCCTCGCGGACCTGGTTGTTCGCCTCGAGGATCTCGAGCGGCTCGATGAACACGGTCGCGCCGCTCGCGGATTGGTCGTGGACGATGCCCTTCACGGCCCCGCGGTGCTCGGCCTTCACGGGCACGACGTAGCGTCCGCCTCGCTGCGTGACGATGGGGTCCTGGAGCACGCGCACGAGCTCGGGCGAGCGGAGCAGCGAGTCGAGCCGCTGCTGCAGCCGCGACTGCGCGGACCGCAGCGCAGACCGCGCGGAGGCGAGCGCGGGGCTCGCGCGGTCGAGGACCTCCGCGTTCGCCGAGATCGCGTGCTCGATCGCGGCGGCGACGTTCGCGGGAGGGCGCGCGAACCGCGTGCGGGCGGCGAGCGCCGGACGCCCGCGCACGTCGGCCCAGAGGTGCTCGGCGGCGCGCGTCGTCTCCGCGACGGCGACGAGCTGGTCCGGGTCGAGGATCCCGCCGAGCGACGCGCGCCGCAGCGCGTCGCGGATGTCCTTCGCGCCGCCGATCCCGGCCGACGGGACGTCGCGCAGGAGCTGGCGAGCGGCTGCGGTCTCGTCCTGCAGGCGCTCGGCGTCGGCGAGTTGCGTCGCCGGCTCGAGCGTCAGCGCGAGCTCGTGTCCCGGAGCGAAGCCGGTGCGCTCCGCGAGCATCTCGCGCACGGTCGTGAACTCGAGGGTCGCGAGCGCCCTGTCGTTCACCGCTCGCTCACCGGCTCACGCCCTTCGAGCCGCGGACGATGAAGCGCCATCGCTTGCCGGAGGTCGTGCTCAGGTTGAGCCCGATCCTCGGCGTGCGCGCCACCAGGGAGGGCGGCACCGGGGGCGCGGCGCGGATCGAGAGCTCGGAGCCGCGCACGAGGTCGAGGCTGGTGTGCCGCCCGTCGATGCCGAGCGCGCGCGCGAGCTTGCCCGGCCCGGCGAGCAGGCGCGCGTCGTCGGAAAGGCCGGCCACCGGCTCCGCGCCGCGCAGCAGCACGGCGCCCGGTTGCCCGGGCGTCTCGCAGACCACGTTCATGCACCAGTACATGCCGTAGATGAGGTAAACATACGAGTGCCCGGCGCGCCCGAACATCGGCGCGTTGCGGGGGGTCGCGCCGCGGAAGGCGTGCGACGCCGGGTCACGCGCGCCGAGGTACGCCTCCACCTCCACGAGCCGCACCGCACGGGTGCCGTCCGGCGCCTGGTGGACGAGCGTCTGGCCGAGCAGGTCGCGGGCGACCTCGAGCGTCGGCCGCGCGTAGAACGAGCGCGGGAGCCGCGCGCCGAGGCGCAGGACGCGTTACCCCGTCTTGCGGGGATCGAGCGCGTCGCGGAGGCCGTCACCGATGTAGTTGATCGAGATGACGGCCAGGAAGATGAGCAGTCCCGGGAAGATCGCGAGATGCGGCGAGAAGTCGATGTATGACTGGGCGTCGAACAGGAGGCGGCCCCAGGTCGGCTCGTCCGGCGGGAACCCGAGGCCGAGGAACGAGAGCGCGGACTCGGTGATGATCGCCGCGCCGACGCCGAGGGTCGCCGCGACGAGGACGGGGCTGAGCGCGTTCGGGAGGATGTGCGCGAAGATGAGCCGCGAGTCGTTCACGCCGACGGAGCGCGCCGCCGTGACGAAGTCGCGCTGCTTCAGCGTGAGGAACGCGGCGCGGACGAGCCGCGCGACGGGCATCCAGGTGAGGAAGCCGATGACGCCGACCACGAGGATGAAGATCCCCGCGACGGGACCGAGCGCCGCCCGCAGCGGGTCGCGGAACAGGAAGATGATGAGCATGAGGAGCGGCAGCGGCGGCAGCGCCAAGAACATGTCCGTGAGCCGCATGAGCGGCCCGTCGGCCTTCCCGAAGTACCCCGACATGGCCCCGATGAACGCGCCGACGAGGATCGACACGAGCATCGCGGCGATGCCGACGGCGATCGAGATCCGACCCCCGAGAAGCGCTCGCGCCAGAACGTCGCGGCCGACGTCGTCGGTCCCGAAGGGGTGCGCCGCGGAGGGGCCCTGGAACGCCGAGAGGATGTCGACGGTGTTCGGGTCCACCGTGTACACGTACGGGCCGATGAGCGAGGCGACGATGAGCGTCAGGAACACGACCAGTCCGGCCATCGCCATCCGGTGCCGGCGGAACTGCCGCCAGGCGTCCCCCCAAAGGGAGCGCGGCGGCCGCGTCGCCCAGACGTTCTCCGGCGCGGTCGCGACCGGACGCGTGACCGTCGCCACTACGAATACCGGATCCGCGGGTCGAGCACGGCATACAGGACGTCGGCGACGAGGTTGAAGAACACGACGAGCGCCGCAAAGAGGAACGTGATCGCGAGCACGACCGGCGTGTCCGTGTTGAAGATCGACTTCACGAGCAGGTGCCCGATGCCCGGGATCGCGAAGATCTGCTCGGTGATGATGGCTCCGGTGAAGATCGTCGGGACACCGAGCGCGATGAGCGTCACCACCGGGATGAGGCTGTTGCGCAGAACGTGCCGCGCGATGACCGGGCGCTCGTGCAGGCCCTTCGCCCGCGCCGTGCGCACGTAGTCCTGGGGCAGGTTCTCCAGCATCTCCGCGCGGACGTAGCGCGTGAGCTGCGCGGCGTTGAAGAGCGTGAGGACGGTGATCGGCATGATCGACTGCCGGATCTGCTGCCCGAGCGTGTTCAGGTCGCTCACGACGACCCGCGAGTCGTAGAGGAACGGGAACCACTTCAGCTTCACGGCGAAGACGATGATGAGCAGGAGCCCCGTGAAGAACGTCGGGACGGAGATGCCGACGAAGGCCAGCGTGGTCGCGCCGTAGTCGAAGAGCGAGTAGCGCTTCACCGCCGAGATGATCCCGATCGGGATCGCGATGAGGACCGAGATCGTGTAGGCCACTCCGAGCACCAGGAGCGTGTTCGGGAGCCGCTGCACGATGAGATCGGTGACGGGGCCGCGCGTCGCGAAGGAGAAGCCGAAGTCGCCGGTGACGATGCCGCCGATCCACTTCGCGTACCGGATGTGGAGGGGCTGGTCGAGCCCGAGCGAGGCCTTCACGCGCTCGCGGACCTCCGGCGGCACCTCCGGGTTCAGCGCGAACTGCGCCATCGGATCGCCGGGCGCGAGCGCGAGGATCGTGAACAGGACCGCGCTGATGACGAAGAGCGTGGGGATGGAGATGAGGAGCCGCCGCAGGATGTATCTACCCACGGCGGCTCACCCTCATCTCGTCACGCGCAAGAGCGCGCTACTTGCTCCACTCGAAGACGTTCCAGAGGTCGCTATCCCACGGGTTCGGCTTGATGCCCTTGAGGTCCTTCGCCTTGCCCGAGGTGGGCTGCGTGCGCGCGATCACGGGGATGACCACGACGTCCGACACGAGGAGGTCGTTCATCTTGATGGTGAGCTCAGCGCGCTTCGCCGGGTCCATCGTGCCCGTGAGCTCCTTGAACAGCGCGTCGTAGGCGGGGTTGCTGTAGCGCTCGTAGTTGCCACCGCGCCACTGCTTCGCCTTCGACGGGATCTCGTCCGTGATCCAGTTCGCGAGGTAGACCTGGTAGTCCGGCTCGCTCGAGTTGTTCGTGAACATCTCGACGTCCGCGAAGAACTTCGCGGCCGTGTCCGGGTTCGCGACGTCGCTCGAGAAGAACACGCCAGCGTCGATCGACTTGAGCTCGACCTTGACGCCGAGCTTCTCCCAGTCGGCCTTGATGACGGCCTGGGTGGCCTGGCGGACGGCGTTGACGGTCGTCTGGAAGACGACCTCCATCTTCACGCCACCCTTCGCCCGGATGCCGTCGGCACCCTTCGCCCAGCCGGCATCATCGAGGAGCTTGTTCGCCTGCGCGAGGTCGAACTTGCAGACGTCCATGTTCGCGGTGTTCTTGGACGTCATGGCGGGAACGCCCTCGACGATGTTGCAGGTCGGGCCACCGGTGAGGCCTGCGTAGACGGCGTCGGCGACCGCCTTACGGTTCGTCGCCATCGCGAAGGCCTTGCGAACGTTCAGGTCGCTGAAGAACGGGTGCTTCGTGTTCGGCTCGCTGCGGGCGTCGCCCGGAGCGCGCGGGTCGGCGCGGTTGATGAGGAGACGCTCGACGTTCGAGGACGGGGAGGTGACGAGCTCGCCGCGCCCACCCTCGGACATCTGCTTCAGCGTCGCGGCCGGGACCTGGAGGTTCCAGGCGTAGTCCGCGTCACCGGTCTGGAGGACGGCGCGGGCCGACGCATCGGCCGCCGCGGTCGTCTTCAGCGTGACCGTCTTGAAGTACGGCTTGCTCGCGTCGCGGTAGAGCGTGTTGATCTCGTAGGTGACCACGTCGTTCGACTTGAACTGCGTGAGCTTGTAGGCGCCGGTGCCGATCGGGGCGGTGTTGCCCGGGGCGTCCTTCGCCTTCGCGCCCATGAAGTCCTGGAACTGCTTCTGCTGGATGATCATGCCCTGCGGCCCGGTGAAGATCTGGTAGGGGTTCACCGTCGCCGCCTTGAACGTGACCTTCACCGTCGTCGCGTCGACCTTCGTGACGCTCTCGACGTTCTTCGTGTTGCCCGAGGTCGTCGCGGCGGTCGCCGCGTCGGCCATGTACTTATGCGTGAAGACGACGTCGTCGGCCGTGAAGTCGCTGCCGTCAGACCACTTCACGCCCTTCTTCAGCTTCCAGGTGACGGTCTTTCCGTCGCTGGAGACGCCGCCGTTCGCCTGCGTCGGGACCTCTTCGGCGAGCATCGCGACGGGCTTGCCGTCCGGACCGATCGCCGCGAGCGGCTCGAGGATCGGCCGCGCCGCGTCGTAGTCCTTCGTGCCCTGCGAAAGGTGCGGGTTGAGGATCGTCGGGCCCTGCCACCAGACGAGCCGGAGCTCGCCGCCCGCGCCGCGGGTCGTCGTCGCGGGAGCCTGGGTGCCCGGTGCCGTGGTGGCCCCGCCACCGCTCGGCTGCTGTGCGCACGCGCTGACCGCGAGCGTCGCCGCCATCCCGACGGCCAACGCGAGGCGCCATCGTCCTGCCATGTGCCGTGTCCCTCCTGCCATTTCCTGCCCAACCGGCCGGCCGTCCCGGCCGATCCGGGAGAGTCTATGTAGGTAGGAGGCCTCTCGGGGGGTTTCGGTTCAACCCGCCGGGAGCGCCCGCCCTAGCGGAGGGTCGCCCCGAGCTGGTGCAGGAGCCGGCCCTCGATGCGCTTCATGGCCTTCTCAACGTCCGCCTCGGCGAGCGTCGCGTCGGGGGACCGCAGCACCAGGCGCACGGCGAAGCTCTTCTTCCCCTCCCCGACCTGCGGCCCGCGGTAGAGGTCCAGCAGACCGACGCTCTCGACGACCCCCTTGCCGGCGGCGCGGATCTCGCGAGCCACGTCGGCGTACGCCCGGCGCTCGTCGACGACGATCGCCAGGTCGCGGCGGGCCGGCGGGTA
>DASUCM010000063.1:0-2647 GCA_036276035.1 Candidatus Limnocylindria bacterium
GCGCGGCCCTGCTCGAGCGAGTTCGTGAAGAGGATGATCTCGCCGTCGTGCTCGAGCGTGATGAACGCATCGGGCGCGAGGAAGCGCGTCAGGTGATAGATGTCGGCGAAGCGGTATGAGTCGCCGTACAGCAGCAGCGCCATGCCGTGACGACGTTACACAAATCGGGGCACGGCGGAGCGCGGGGCCGAAGGGAAGCTAGGCGGCGAGCGCGGTGTCGTCGACGAGGTAGGTCGCGCGCTCCATCTCGGCCTCGCGCTGCGCGTCCGCGAGCGCCTGGCGGATCGCCACCTCGACGACCTGCGCCTTGTAGTACTCGTCCATCGTCCGCAGCATGTCGCACCTCCCGCTGAGCCTTGCGCTCGCAGGTCTCTCGCATCGGGGGTACCGGGCGACCGGGCCCGGGTAACGGAGCGATGACATTTCGCCCACACGTACATGACGGCGTGCGGCGCGCCCGCCCGGAGGCTCGCCTAGCATTCCGGCGCCATGTCGGCCCTGGAGCTGGTCACCCTCGCGGTGCAGCTCGTCTACGCCTCGATCTTCCTCGTGACGGCCCGGAACGCCGTCCGGCGGCCGACTCGCGCGAACGTGAACATCGCGCTCTTCTTCGGCGCGCTGGTGGTCGCGATCGTGAACAACCGCGTGACCGCTCTGATCGGCCCGATCCCGGTCGCCGGTGCCGTCGCAGCGGCGCTCGTCATGGCGCTGCCGTACATCCTGCTCCGCCTGCTCGACGACTTCGTCGGTGTCCCTGCGGTCGTCCAGCGCCTGACCGAAGGCGGCTTGGCCCTGGCGATCGTCGCCATCGCGGTCTCCGGCACACCGCTGCCGCCGATGGTCACGCTGCCCCTCGTCGCCTACTTCGCCGTCGTCGCCCTGTACGTCGCGGTCCGGTTCGTCCGCGAGTCCGGACGCGGCCACGGCGTCACCCGGCGCCGGATGCAGGCCGTCGGCCTGGGCATCGGTCTTCTCGGCATCGCGATCCTGGCGGCTGGGATCGTCGCCCTCACCCCGCCCGACATCGACGCGGTCATCTCTGGGGTCCAGCAGACCCTCGCGCTCGGCTCGGGCATCGCGTTCTTCGTCGGGTTCGCGCCGCCGCGCGGGCTGCGCCGCGCGTGGCAGGAGCCAGAGCTCCGCGGGTTCCTGAAGCGGGCGGCGAGCCTGCCGAGGCTCCCGGACACGGCCTCGATCGTCCGCGAGCTCGAGCGCGGCGCGGCGAAGACGCTCGGAGCGCGTGCCTCGATCGGCCTCTGGGATCCGGAGGCGCAGGTCCTGCGCTTCAGCGACCCTCACGGCGCGCTCCCCGAGACGGTGGCCGAGGGCCGCTTCCTCGCGTGGCGCGTCTTCCACGAACAGCGCGCGGCGTACTTCGCCGATGCCGCCGCGGCGCATCCCGAGAACCGCCTGCAGTACGAGCGCGCCGGCGTCAGCTCCGTGCTCCTCGCGCCGATCACCGCCGGGGAACGGCGGCTCGGCGTGCTCGAGGTGTTCGCCGCGCGCGCGCCGATCTTCGACGAGGACGACCTCGCCCTGGTGGAGCTCCTCGCGGACCAGGCCGCGGTCACGCTCGAGAGCCGCGCGCTCATCGACGAGGCGACCCGCGTGCGCGCGCAGGAGCAGGCGACGCTCCTGAAGGAGGAGTTCCTCTCGGCCGCGGCCCACGACCTCAAGACGCCGCTCACGACGCTCGTCGCGCAGGCGCAGTTCCTCGAGCGGAAGGCACAGCGGGACCCCTCCGCGCCGATGGATCTCCCCGGGCTGGGACGGATCGTGCGAGAGGCGAAGCGCCTTTCCGCGCTGGTGATGGAGCTGCTCGACGTCGACCGCCTCGAACATGGCAAGCTCGTCGGCGAGCGCGAGCCGACGGACCTCGTCGAGACCGCGCGCGAGGTCGCCGACGCGACCGACGGTGGACGCGTCACGGTCGACGCCACCGGGCCGGTCGTGGGACGGTTCGACCGGCAGCGGGTGGCGCAGCTGTTCGCCAACCTTGTGGAAAATGCGCTGAAATACAGCTCGCCGGACAGCCCGGTGCTCGTGAAGGTATGGGAGGAGGGACCGACCGCGCGCATCTCGGTGCAGGACCACGGCATCGGCATCCCGCCGGATGAGGTCGGACTCGTCTTCGAGCGGTTCCGCCGCGCGTCGAACGTCGACGATCGGCGCTTCTCGGGGATGGGCCTCGGCCTCTACATCTGCAAGGGCATCGTGGAGCAGCACGGCGGGCGGATCTGGGTGGAGAGCGAGCTCGGCACGGGCAGCACGTTCAACGTGGCGCTGCCCCACGGATCGGACGGGAGGGTCAACTGAGGTGATCGTGTGGGGTGGTGAGACACCCGGCGAGAGCTCCGCGTCCAGGGCGGCCCACGCGGCATCCGGCGATCGCCGGAGCGCGGCGGCGGCGCCGATCCTGGTGGTCGACGACGATCCGTCGATCCTCGAGACCGTCCAGGCGATCCTCGAGGGCGAGGGCTACTCGGTCGTCACGGCGACGAACGGGCGCGAGGCCCTGCAGGTCCTCGAGCGCGTGACGCCCTTCCTCATGCTCCTCGACATGCGCATGCCCGTGCTCGACGGCTGGGGCGTCGCGGCCGCGCTCCGCGGCTCGCGGCACCGCTTCCCGGTCATCGTCATGACCGCT
>DASUCM010000064.1:0-29895 GCA_036276035.1 Candidatus Limnocylindria bacterium
GGAGGGGAACATCGGTCTCATCCGCGCGGTCGAGAAGTTCGACTACCGCAAGGGCTACAAGTTCTCGACGTACGCGACGTGGTGGATCCGCCAGGCGATCACGCGCGCGATCGCGGACCAGGCGCGCACGATCCGCATCCCGGTGCACATGGTCGAGACGATCAACAAGCTCATCCGCGTCTCACGTGGCCTGCTCCAGGAGCTCGGCCGCGAGCCGACCGCTGAGGAGATCGCCGAGCGGATGCTCATCACCGCGGACAAGGTCCGCGAGATCGTGAAGGTCTCGCAGGAGCCGGTCTCGCTCGAGACACCGATCGGCGAGGAAGAGGACAGCCACCTCGGCGACTTCATCCCCGACAACCAGGCGCTCGCGCCGAGCGACGCGGCGTCGCACAAGCTGCTGAAGGAGCAGGTGGAGAGCGTGCTCGAGGGCCTCACCGGCCGCGAGCGCCGCGTCCTCCAGCTGCGCTTCGGGCTCGAGGACGGACGCACGCGGACCCTCGAGGAGGTCGGCCGCGAGTTCAACGTCACGCGCGAGCGGATCCGGCAGATCGAGGCGAAGGCACTCCGCAAGCTGCGGCACCCGTCGCGGAGCCGCAAGCTGAAGGACTACCTCGAGTAGCGCGACGCGTGAGCTCGACGAACGACAGAAGGGGCGCCATCCGGCGCCCCTTCTTCATGCCTTCTTCGTCCTGCCCCACTCGTCGTAGCTGACGAGCTCCGAGAGCGGCTTGCGGCCGCGCGGTGGGCCCGTCGGTCGCGGGTCCTTCGTCGAGGTCGCTCTGCCGATGAGGACGATCTGCCGCGCCGTGCGGTCCGCGGGGATGCCGAGGATCCTCTTCGCCTCAGCCTGCTGCGATGCGTCGCCGAACCACGCGACGCCGCCGCCGTAGCCGAGGAGGTTCGCGCCGGTGAGGAGCCGCTCGGTGAGCCGGCCCTCGTCGTACGCCTCGCTCAGGGGATCCCTGCCGTCGAGCGTGATCGCGATGCCGAGCGGCGCGGCCGCCGCCCAGTTGATGTTCGGGCGGAGCGCGGAGAGCTTCTTCAGCCTGCCCTTGTCGCGGACGACGACGAAGTGCCATGGCTGCGTGTTCTTCGAGCTGCCGGTCCAGCGCGCGAGCTCGAGGAGCTGGTCGACGACGTCGTCGGGCACCGGGTCCGGCGCGTACAGCCGGATCTGCGACACGCGGCGGATCTTGCTGAGCGCTGGCCCAATATGGCCCGGGTCCGGCTCGGTCATGCAGGTGCGATGATGCCCGAATGACCGATATCGACGCGGGCGAGCTCGAGCGGCTCGGCTCCGCGCTGCGGCTCGCCGAGTCCGCGCTCGAGGAGGCGATCGAGGCGGCGGAGAACCTCGGCAGCTTCGATCACCGCTACGACGTACCGCGCGCGCTCGGGGGCGCTCAGCGCCTCATCGGGAACGCGCTCGAGGCCGTCGACGCGGCGCGGCAGCGGGGGTAGGGCTCCACTCGACGTCCGCGGGGAGCTCGTCGCGCAGGATCGGCTCGAGGACCGCGACGTACGCCGCGATCCGTTCCCCGACCGCGGTGCCGTTGCGCGCGCCGAGCGGCTCGGTGAGCGCGACCGGCTCCCACACCCGCGCCCAGCCGCGGTCCCACTCCTCGATGCGCACCTCACCGAGCCGGCGCGCGATCGCCTTCGCGCGCGCGCGGAACGCCGCGAAGAGCAGCGCGTTCGTCAGTTCGTCGGCCTCGAAGTGCAGCCCGATCTCGATGACGCTCGCGCGCACGCGCGGCGTGGACTCGTAGTGCAGCGCGGGGTTGCCGAACCACCACTTCGCCTGCCAGCCGCGGTTCTGGTGCTGGACCGGGCCGAGCGCGGCCGGCAGGCCATCGCGAACGGCTGCGTCCACGGCGCGCAGGTAGGTCCGCGGCTCCATCAGGGCGTCCGGCTGCGCAGGACGAGGTCGATCGCGCCGGTGACGAGCGGCAGCCCGACGCCGACGATCGCGAGGAGCCGCCACACCCGCACGTCGGGCGCGCTCACGATGTCGGCGACGAGCCGGCCGAGCGGTGCGCCGAGCGCCATCGCCGGCGCGGCCGTGAGCGCGGGGATCGCGCCCGAGGGCCAGATCGCGCCCGCCGTGAGGCCGTAGAGGAGCCCCGCGGCGCGCCACGACCACGCTTCGCCGATCGGTGTGCGCGCGAGCAGCGCGAACGCGAGCGCGGGGACGACGTACGGGATCGGCGCGGTGTTCTTCGGATCGCCCGCAATGCCGAGGTACTCCGCCGTGTCCCGCTCGCCGGAGAGGAGCGTGGCGACGAGCGCGACGACGAGGAAGATCCAGGTCTTGCCGACGAGCTGCCGCGCGAAGGCGAGCCCCATGCCGATGACGAGCGCGGAGAGGGGGAGGAAGAGCGGGTTCAGGCGCGTGAGGTCCCACTGCTCGTGGATGCGTGCGGTGTGCTGGAACTCCGGCGTCTGCGCGAGGATCGGGATGCGCGCGACCGCGCGGACGTGCTCGAGCGAGCGGTAGTTGTCGAGCGGGCCGAGGAGCACGCCGAGCATCGTGGTCATGAGCACGACGGCGAAGAGCGCCGGCGCCCAGCGCGCGAGCGGCCGGTCCGTGGAGAGCGCGAGCCGCGCGGACACGAAGCCGAGGAGGCTGAGCAGGATCCCGGAGCCGAGCATCGCGTGCGGGAACGACCACGCGGTCTCGTCGAGGCCGAACGCGCTGTGCCAGATCGCGTCGAAGAAGCCGGCGAGGGCGATGACCCCGAAGCCGCCGCCCGCGAAGATGAGCGCGGCGGGCATCTCGCCGAGGATCGGCATGCGCATCGGGCGCCCGAAGTGCACGCGCAGCTCGGGGCTGAAGGCGATCTTCGCGAGCGCGAGGGTGGCGAAGAAGTGCGTCGTGTAGATGAAGAGGTGCGGCGGCGAGAAGAAGTCCTCGAAGGGATTGCGCGTGTGCCACGCGCGGTCCCACGCGGCGCCTACGCCGAACGCGAGGAGCGAGAGGACCACCGCGGCGAGGAGCCAGCGATACGCGCTGCGAGCGCTCTCACGATCGCTGCGCTCGGAAGCTCCCACGATGGTCACATCGTGCCCTGACCGCTAAAATGACGTCCACGCGCATCGAGCGCGTCCCTTTCCGGCGCAGCACGACGGTCGTGCAGAGGACTGTTAATCCTTTGGTTGGAGGTTCGAATCCTCCCGCCGGAGCTCGAGGGAACGGCACGCGATCCGCCCATGTACTCGCTCCCCAGTTGACGCGACTTCTCGCTAGAACTAATGTTCTATCGTGCAGACATGCGCGCTCTGTGGGGCGGTTTTTCCGATGATCGTCGAGGTCGCCGGCGTGCGGCTCAACGTTCGCGGGCGCTTGCGCTGCCTGGACTGTCTTCCGCATCGGCCGCTGAGCGCGCCGCGTAGGGCAGTCCATCGCGCTATCAAAGAGAAGATCTGTGAGATCTGCGGGCGCTCATTCGCGACACGGCAGGTGATCGACGGGCGTCTCAGGTACCTGTACAGACGACGGTTCTGTCTGGCCTGTTCGCCATTCGGCACGCACAACACGTCCAAGCAACCATCAGGCATCCGGGCTCCCGAGGAGCTTCGTGAATATCGGCGGCGTCGCAGGAATCAGCGGAGCTACCGCTCATTGAAGGAGCGACGTCGTCGGCGCAAGAACGAACTCATCGAACTGTTCGGTGGCCGCTGCGTGGACTGCGGCTACAACGCACTACCGGCCGCCCTTGAGTTCCATCACCGAGATCCGTCAACGAAGGACTTCGGTCTCGGCAACTGGCACGGCTCCCGTGAGCGCCTCCTCTTGGAGGCGGCGAAATGCGACCTGCTCTGCGCGAATTGCCACCGGCTTCGCCATGCGGCTCTTGACTTCGGCCGATCCACGCGTCGTGAGGTCGAACTCAGACGAGAGCGCAAGCTGCGCGCGGTCCGCTACATGGGCGCGATCTGTCAAGGATGCGGGCGCGACGGAGCGGCTGCGATCTTCGAGTTCCATCATCTCGATGCGGCCAACAAGGAGTACGGCATCTCCCAGGCGGGCTTTCCGTATCGATGGGAGAGAGTTCTCGCCGAGCTCGCGAAGTGCGTGATGCTCTGCGCGAACTGCCACCGCGAAGTGCATGCCGGCGTGCGTGAGCTCTTCGACGACGGACTGCTCGGCCTCGCCGAGGACGCGGTGCCCTACGTCGTGCATGTCAGCTCGGGCGGCGCGTTCGTCGCAGCGTGAGCGCGGCCGCACCGAGGATCGTGAGCGCGGCGGCGGCGTAGGCCCAGGGCGGGATCTCTGCGGCGGCTCCAGGCGCCACAACGGCGCCCGGTCCGGGGCTGACCGGCGCGGCTGCCTGCGTCGCGGCCGGCGCGGCGGTCTGCACCGTGGCAGGCGCGTCGCGGTACCACGAGGTGAACTCCGATCCGTCGAAGAACGCCTGCAGCAGCTGCGCGACCTTCGCCTGACCCGCCGGGCTCGGGTGGACGCCGTCCGCCGCCACATCGGCGCAGGTCCAGGTGAACCCGTCCGAGCGGCCCTTCGTCCCGTCGGTCCAGAGATACGGCCCCCAGCCGATCCAGGGCCGCGCGGAGGGCTCGCGGACGCTGCGCTCGACGAGCCGCTTCACGACGAACGCCGTCTCGTACGCATACGGCTCCGGATTGAGGGTCGTGATCGCGTAGCCCGCGTACGTGCGCGGTGAGAGGAAAATCTGCGCGAGGTTCGGATAGCGCGCCACCGCGTTCAGGACGATCGCGTCCAGCGCGCGCTCGAGCTCGGCGCCGGATGACGCGAAGTCGCCGCGCGGGCCCGCCATCGCCTGCTTCAGCCAGATCGCCTGCACCTGCGCGGCGGTCGCGCCGGCGGCGCGGAGGCGCTGGTCCGCGACACCCCACGCCGCCGCCTTCGGGTCCGACCACACGCGCGCGTCCTGCCCGCCCTGCGCCCCGTCGACGACGATGACCTGCGGATCGCGGAGGGTGTCCGTCTTCGCGAGCGTCACGAAGCGGGAGAACTCCTGCGTCGTGTTCGACATGCCGATCGAGAGCAGGACGATCGCCCCTCCCGGATCGGGCTGTCCCGACGCGGCCCGCGGCACCATCTCCGCTGCGACCCGCCGCCCGGCAGCGGCGTAGGCCTGCGGCGGTGCATTCGTCCCGCCGGGGTAGAGGCCGCCCTGCGCGCCCTTGTACGTGCCCGTGCCGAGGTCGGTGAGCGGCACGAGCGCGGTCGTCGTCTTCGCGCAGTCCGCGGCGGCCGCGGGGAGGGGGGTCGCCGCGAGGACGACCGCTGCCATCGCGAGGAGGACGCGCCTCATGACGTCGAGAGGACGACGTGCCTCATGCCCTGTTGAACGCGGCTGGGGCGCGCGCGTTCCAGCCCGTGGCTAAGAACTCGATAAGCCTGCCGTGTCGAAGAAGTCGACGACCCCGGTGCCGAGGTCGTATTCCGCGCCGACCACGGCTACGGTCCCAGCGGCGACGAGCTCTTCGAGCAGCGGGCTCCCGTGACGCAGGTGGTCGACGGACGCGCGGACGTTCGCACGCACGGCCGCGTGCGCGAGCCGGCGCGGGTCGCCGTCCCGCGGCAGAGCCTCGATGTGCGGGGCGATCCGGTCGGTGATCGCGCGGATGTTCTTCGACTCCGGGCCCATCCCGGTCTCGAGCGCGTGCAGCGTCGCGGCGACGGCCCCGCAGTCCGTGTGGCCCATGACGGCGACGAGACGCGATCCGAACTGCGAGACCGCGAACTCGATCGAGCCGACGAGCGATGGGGCGACGATGTTGCCCGCGACCCGGACGACGAACAGGTCGCCGAAGCCGACGTCGAACACGATCTCCACCGGGATCCTCGAGTCGGAGCAGCCCAGGATGACCGCGAACGGCCGTTGCGTCGCCGCTGCGAGCTCGGGCTTCCACGCGACCGAGGCCGCGGCGCCGCCCGCCTCCCGGAAGCGGCGGTTCCCCGCGACGAGCCGTTGTAGCGCGAGCTCTGGCGTGATCAGGCTGCTCTCACCTCGTGAGGGTCGGTCGACAGCACGCCATGCGCGCGCTCACAGGTCCAGCGACGGAAGAGCATTCGCACGGAGGATGAGGGCGATCTCCGCGCCGTGCTGCAGCTCGTGCTCGATGACGTGCCAGATGACCCAGGCGCGCGTGACGGTCTGGACGCGTCCCGGGCGGTGCCGTGTGAACTCGACCAGGAGGTCCTGCTCGGTCCAGCGCCCGAGGCAGTCGGCGATGACCCGCCAGGTCCGCTCGAACGCGACGACAAGCTCGGCGGCGCTTCTCGGATGGTCCTCGTCATCCTCCCAGCCTGCGTCCTCGAGCGGCAGCCCCGGTACGGTCGTGCTCGCGACCCGGAACATCCCGCGGACGGCCGCGTCGCCTTCGCCGAGGACGTCGTGGAACCAGTGGGCCCGCCCGCCGGCCATGTTGCTGGCGAGCTGCCAGATGGCCCAGCCGCCGTGGCCCGGGCGGAGGCGCACCTGGTCGTCGGTGAGCGGGCCGATGCAGGCGAGGAGGCGCCGCTGGTGGTCGGCCCACCCGTCGTAGAACGGATGGAGCGCGGCGGGCGCCGATGACCGTGTCGTGGCGCGGATGCTACCGGCTGATCGAGCGGTACTTCCGGATCGCGAGCGGCACGAAGACCGCGAGCATCACGCCGACCCACAGGATCGTGAGCAGCTCCGGATTCTCCGCGGGGAAGCCCTCCGCCGCGTACGGGTTCGGGTTGCCCCAGAGCTTGCGCGTCGCGGCCGTGAGCGCGCTCACCGGGTTCCACTCGGCGATGGGCCGGAGGATGCCGGGCAGCGTCTGCGTCGGCACGAACGCGTTCGAGAGGAACGTGAGCGGGAAGAGGATCGTGAAGCCGAGCTGCTGCGCGACCTCGACGGTCGGCACCGAGAGCCCGATCCACACGCCGATCCAGGACATCGCGAAGGTGAAGAGGAGCAGCAGCCCCACGCCGCCAAGGAACTCCGGGACGCTCGTGCGGACGGTCCATTCGACGAAGAGCCCGGTGACCATGAGCACGACGAGGATCCCCGCGTTGTAGACGACGTCCGAGAGCGTGCGCCCGAAGAGCACCGCGGAGCGCGCCATCGGCAGCGAGCGGAACCGGTCAAGGATCCCCTTGTTCAGGTCGTCGACCATTCCAAGCGCGGTCGTCATCGAGGCGAACGCGATCGTCTGCGCGAAGATCCCGGGCATGAGGTACTCCTTGTAGGAGCCGCCGCCCGGCAGGGGGATCGCGCCGCCGAACACGAATGCGAAGAGCAGCACGAACATCACCGACTGCAGGATCGCGAAGACCGCGAGCTCCGGGATGCGTGGGATCCGGCGCAGGTTGCGCCAGGTCACGAGCAGGCCGTCGGAGAGCTCGCGACGCAACCCGGTCGTCTCGGTCATGCGGATCCCTCCTTCGGCGGATCGCCTGACGGCGCGGCGGCGTGGCCGGTGAGCGACAGGAAGACGTCGTCGAGGGTCGGCCGCCGCAGGCCGATGTCGTCGATCGCGATGCCGGCCTCGTCGAGGTCGCGGACGACCTGGACAAGCCGCTGCGCGCCGCCGTGCGCGGGCACGGTGACGCGGCGCGCGTGCTCCTCGACGGTCGAGCCGCCGCCGCCGTTGCGACCGAGCAGCTCCGCGGCGCGCGCGAGCGTCGCTGCCTCGCGCACGACGACCTCGATGCGCTCGCCACCGACCTGCCGCTTCAGATCGTCCGCCGTCCCGCGCGCGATGATCCGCCCGTGGTCGACGACGGCGATCGAGTCGGCGAGCTCGTCGGCCTCCTCGAGGTACTGCGTCGTGAGCAGGATCGTGGCACCGCCGCGCACGAGGCCGCGGATGATCTCCCACATCGCGAGGCGGCTGCGCGGGTCGAGACCCGTGGTGGGCTCGTCGAGGAAGAGCACCTGCGGCTCCCCGATGAGCGCGCTCGCGAGGTCGAGCCGGCGCCGCATGCCGCCCGAGTACGTCTTCGCGATGCGATCGGCCGCGTCCAGCAGGTCGAACCGCGCGAGCAGGTCGTCCGCTCGGCGCCGCGACTCGGCCGCGGGCAGCTGGTAGAGGCGCCCGAACAGGACGAGGTTCTCCCGGCCGGTGAGGTTCTCGTCGACGGCGGCGTACTGGCCCGAGAGGCCGATGACCGAGCGGATGCGCTGCGCGTCGCGCCGCACGTCGAAGCCCGCGACCGTCGCCCGCCCGCCGTCGGGCTTCAGGAGCGTCGCGAGGATGCGGATCGCCGTCGTCTTCCCGGCGCCGTTCGGGCCGAGCAGACCGACGACGGTGCCTTCGGCGACGGTCAGGTCGAGGCCGTCGAGCGCGCGGACCTCGCGCTTGCGGCTGCGGTAGATCTTGACGAGGCCTTCGGCGACGAGCGCGTCAGCGATAGGGCACGGTCCTCCGATCGTGAGGTCGCGCGGCGGGACCGCCCACGCTACAGCGTCTCGGCCTGCGATCCCATCAACTGCGCTACACCCGGTCATATTCCGAGCGCCGGGACGCCGACCGCGATCCGCGTGTGCGCGCGGCCGGACCTACTCCGAGCGGCCCCGTCCTCGCGCCGGCCTCCGGAACGCGGCCCGGTCGCGCTCGCTCTCCTCGCGGAACTCGCAGCCCTCGAGGTGGTCGTTCACCATCCCCATCGCCTGCATGAAGGCGTAGAGGGTAGTCGGGCCGACGAACGTCCAGCCGCGTGCCTTGAGGTCCCGCGACATCGCGACCGACGCGTCGGTCGTCGCCATCGTCATGAGCCGCGCGTGCGTGAGCCGCGGGCGGCGCGCGAGGGGCTCGAAGGCCCAGGCGTAGGCCGGAAGGCCACCCTCGGCGCGGAGCTCGAGCGCGCGCCGCGCGTTGTTGATGGTCGACTCGATCTTGCCGCGGTGCCGGACGATGCCGGCGTCCTTCAGCAGCCGCGTCACGTCGCGGGAGCCGAATGCCGCGACGCGCTCCGGGTCGAACTCCGCGAACGCCGCCCGGAACGCCTCCCGCTTGCGCAGGATCGTGAGCCACGAGAGCCCGGCCTGAAAGCCCTCGAGGCAGAGCTTCTCCAGGAGCCGTGCCTCTGCCTTGACCGGACGGCCCCACTCGCGGTCGTGGTAGCGCAGGTACAGCGGATCGGTGCCCGGCCACCAACAGCGCACGACGCCGTCGTCGCCGCGGACCAGGCCCTTCGCGAGTCGCACCGCGTCATGATGACCGCGATGTACGGACTGACGCGCGGAGAGACCGCGCTGCTGAAGCGGCTCTCGACGCCGGAGAAGGTGCTCGCGTACCTCGACCGCATCGACTACAACCTCGAGCCCGACGGCGACACCGTGCGCTCGCCGCGGCGCGTCATGCGGGACCGCACCGCCCACTGCGCCGAGGGCGCCTTCCTCGCGGCCGCGGCGTTCCGCGTGAACGGGCGGCCAGCGCTGCTCCTCGACCTCGAGGCGAACGACCGCGACGACGATCACGTGGTCGCGCTCTACCGCGACGGCGGCCTGTGGGGAGCGGTCGGCAAGTCGAAGTTCGCCGGGCTGCGCTACCGCTCGCCCGTGTACCGCACGCTGCGCGAGCTCGCGCTCTCGTACTTCGAGGACTACTACAACTGGGACGGGGAGCGGACGCTCCGCGCGTACTCGCGGCCGGTCCCGCTCGCACAGTTCGACCGCATCGGCTGGATGACCGCCGAGGAGGATCTCTGGCCGGTCGTCGAGCACCTCGCCCGGGTCCGGCACACACCGCTCATCCCGCCGGCCGCTGCGCGGCGGCTCGTCCGGCTCGATGGACGCTCCTATGCCGCCGGCCTCCACGGCGCGCCACCGCACTAGCCGGCCCGGGGCCCTCCTCGCCTAGACTGGCGGGCCAGCGTCCACATCCGACAGAGAGCGCTGACAGGAAGGGGGAGCCGTGCTTCGTACCGTCGCGCTCGTTCCGCAGCGGCCCTACCTGCTGCTCGCGCTCGTCTTCTTCGCGACGCTCTTCTTCGGCTTCATCATCCAGGCGGCGGGGAGCGCGTACCTCCGCTGGACGGCGGACCCGATCGTCCTGCACTACCGGACGACCCTGTCGTATACCTCGGCGCTCGTCGGCGACGCCATCCTCCTGCCGATCGTGAACGTGTTCATCACGCAGCAGCTGTTCGCCTGGCGCCGGTCCGCGCGGGCGGGTGAGGTCCTCGGCGCGATGCTCATCGCGGCCCTGCTCACGGTCGGGGTGCACCTGTACCAGGCCGCGAACGCGCTCCTGAACTGGACCATGCTCGAGCCGTACTCGTGGACGCCGCTCGGGTACGTCCACGCGGGCTTCATGTTCGCCGAGCTCTCGTTCGTGCTCTTCTTCTGGGGTCAGGTCGCGCGCGTCGCGCAGGAGCGGCCGCGCGCGATCCTCTCGCACCGCATCCTCATCATCGTGCTCTGCAGCCTCGTGTTCATGCGCCTGCTGCTCGGCGACTACGGGTACTTCGCCTAGAACGCGACGCGCGGACAGCGCACACGGTCGGGCCCGCCCTACTCGTCGCCTGAGAAGATCTTCCCCGGGTTCATGATCCCCTGCGGGTCGAGCGCGTCCTTCACCTTGCGCATCGTGTCGAAGGCCGCGCCGTGCTCGAGCCGCATGTAGCGCGCCCGCACCGCGCCCGTGCCGTGCTCGCCCGTGACCGTGCCGCCGACCTCGATCGCAAGCCGGTGCAGCCGGTCCGACAGCTCGTCGGCGCGGCGCACCTCGTCCGCGTCGGCGGGATCCACGAGGATCGCGGAGTGGACGTTCCCGTCGCCGAAGTGCCCGTAGAAGATCACGGCGACGCCGAGCTCGGCGCCGATCTCGCGCGCGCGGCGGATCGTCCGCGGGACCTCGGTGAGCGGGACGGCGAGGTCCTCGCCGGCGAAGATGCGGTGCTTCTCGGGGTGCGCGAGCGCCGCGGCCGCCGCGAGGCCGCCACGCGCGGACCAGAGGCGCTGGATCGCCTCTTCCTCCTCCGCGAGCGTCGTCGTCGATGCGCGGCGGCGCACGATCGCGTCGACGTGCCGCGCGGCCGACGCGACGTGGTCGGTCGTCCCCTCCACCTCGATGAAGAGCACCGCTTCGCCGTCCGGGAGGCCCAGGTCGGGGCGGTACAGGCGGATCGCCTCGACCGCGCTGCGGTCGAGCAGCTCCGCGGTCGAGGGGAGCAGCCCCGCGGCGAAGAGGTCGTCGAGCGAGAGCACGGTGTCCTCCATGCGGTCGTACGCCGCGAGGACGACCGCGCGCGCCGGCGGGCGCGGCTGCACGCGCAGGCGGAGCTTCGTCGCGATCCCGAGCGTGCCCTCCGAGCCGACGAAGAGCTTCGTGAGGTCGATCCCGCTGGATGACTTCAGCGCCTTCGAGCGCACGCCCCCGGTCTGGATGAGCGAACCGTCAGCGAGCACCACCTCGATGCCGAGGACGTAGGCCGATGTCGTGCCCCATCGCACCGCGTGCGGCCCGCTCGCGTTGTTCGCGACCATGCCGCCGAGCGTGCAGGCCTTGCCGCTCCCCGGATCCGGCGGGAAGAAGAGCCCGTGGGGCAGGAGCGCGGCCTGGAGATCCGCGAACACGATCCCGGGCTCGACGACCGCCTGCAGGTTCCGGCGGTCGATCTCGATGACCCGGCGCATGCGCGCGAACGAGACGACGATCCCGCCGCGCGCGGCGACCGCGCCGCCGGTCTGGCCCGTGCCCGCGCCCCGCGCGACGATCGGCGTCCCCGTCTCCGCGGCGAGCCGCACGACCGCCTGCACCTCGGCCGCCGTGTCAGGGAGGACGACGACATCTGGGAGGCGGGTGTTGCGCAGCGACCAGAACGAGGCGTCGTACGCGTACGGCGCGAGGGAGGCGGCGTCGTCGATGACACGGTCCGCGGCGACGACCTCCCGGAGCCGGTCGCCGAGGGAGCGCGCGAGCGTCGTCAAAGCGGTTCCTATGCTAGTGAGCGTGAGCGGCCGCCCCTTCCTGCAGATCCCCGGACCGACGAACGTGCCTGAGCGCGTGCTGCGCGCGATGGACCGGGCCGTCATCGATCACCGGGGCCCGGAGTTCGCGCAGCTCGTCCGCGGACTGCTGCCAGATCTGCAGCGCGTCTTCCGGACGGAGCGCGGCAGCGCGATCCTCTACCCGACCTCCGGGACCGGCGCCTGGGAGGCCTCCCTCGTGAACGTGCTCGCCCCGGGCGAGCGCGTGCTCGCGTTCGAGCACGGCCACTTCAGCGCGGGATTCGCGGCCGCCGCTCGCAACCTCGGCTTCAACGTGGACCTCGTGCCGCTGCGGTGGGGGAGCCCCGTGACCGCGGACGCGGTGCGCGAGCACCTGCGGCCGCAGCACGCGGCCGTCCTCATCGTGCACAACGAGACCTCGACGGGCGTGCGGTCCGATGTCCGCGGCATCCGCGAGGCGCTCGACGCCGCGCGCAGCGAGGCGCTGCTCATCGTCGACACGGTGAGCTCGCTCGGGAGCATGGACTTCCGCTTCGACGAGTGGGGCGTCGACGTGGCGCTCACCGGCAGCCAGAAGGGGCTCATGCTGCCGCCCGGGATGGGGATCGTCTGCGCGAGCCCGCGCGCCATCGCACGCGGCGCCTCGGGCGGCAGCCCGCGCAACTTCTTCGACTGGCGGCCGATCCTCCAGGACAACGCCGCGGGCTTCTTCCCGTACACACCGGCGACGCTGCTCCTGTACGGGCTCCGCGAGGCGCTCGACATGCTCCTCGCCGAGGGGCTCGAGCAGGTCTTCGCGCGGCACCGCCGTCTCGCCGATGCCGTGCGCGCCGGCGTGCGCGCGTGGGGCCTCGCGATCCTGTGCGACCGGCCGGACGCGTATTCGGACAGCCTCACCGCCGTGGTCATGCCGGACGGCACGGACGCGAACGCCGTCATCGCGCGTGCACGCGCCCGCTACCAGCTCGCGCTCGGCGTGGGGCTCGGCCAGCTCCGCGGCCGCGTCTTCCGGATCGGCCACCTCGGCGCGCTGAACGAGCTCGAGGTGCTCGCGACGCTCGGCGGGGTCGAGCTGTCGCTCCGCGACAGCGGCGTCCGGGTGGCGGCCGGCTCGGGCGTCGCCGCGGCCGAGGAGTGCTTCGCGAGCGTCGAGCAGCCCGCGTAGTGGCGCCGCCAGCGGTGCCGCCGGTCATCGCCGCGCAGACGGCGCAGCGGAGCACGTCCGGTCACGTGAGCGAGGCGGACCTCAAGACCTGCGTCTCGTGCGGGCTCTGCCTCAACGACTGTCCGACGTATCGCGTGCTCGACGACGAGGCGGACTCGCCGCGAGGACGCATCCAGCTCATCCGCGCGCTCGTCGCGAGCGAGGGCAGACCCGACGCGTCGCTCGTCTCGCACCTCGACGCATGCCTCGTCTGCCGCGCGTGCGAGACGGCCTGCCCGTCGGGCGTCCCGTTCGGCCGGATCATGGAGGGCGCGCGCGAGGTCGTGCGCGAGCGCGCTCCCCAGGGTGGGCTCGGCGGCAAAGCGATGGACCTCGGCCTCGGCACCGTCGCGCGACCAGGTCGCGTCGGCCTCGCCACGCGGCTCGGCGCCGTCTACGTGCGCAGCGGCCTGCAGCGCCTCATCCGCCGCCTCCGCGTGCTCCCGTCGCGCCTCGCCGCGATGGACCGCCTGCTCACGGCGCCGGAGGGCCCCGCGTACGAGCCGCGCGAGCGCGCCGGCGCCGACCTCGCGCTCTTCGCCGGCTGCGTGATGCGCACCGCGTTCGGCGAGACGCACCGCGCGACGGTCCGCGTGCTCGAGCGCGCGGGCCACACCGTCGGCGCGCCCGCCGCGCAGGTGTGCTGCGGCGCGCTGCACGCGCACGCGGGCGACGGCGAGACCGCGCGCGCGCTCGCGCGGGAGAACGTGGCGGCCTTCGGTACGGAGGGGACGCCGATCGTCGTCAACGCCGCCGGCTGCGGCGCCCACCTGAAGGCGTACGGGGACGTGCTCGCGCACGACGAGGAGTGGTCGGCACGGGCGCGCGCCTTCGCTGCGCGCGTGCGCGACGCGAGCGAGGTCGCGGCGCCGACCGTCCCGCAGCGCGGGCTGCCGCGCGAGACGCGCGTCGTCTACCAGGACGCCTGCCACCTCGCCCACGGGCAGAAGATCCGCCGCCAGCCCCGCGCGCTGCTGCAGGCGATCCCGGGCGTCAAGGTCGTGCCGATCCGTGACCCCGAACGGTGTTGCGGCAGCGCGGGCATTTACAACCTCACGCATCCGGAGGTCGCGGGCGAGCTCCAGCGCCAGAAGGTCGAGGCGATCCTCGCCGCGCAACCCGACGTCGTCGTGAGCGCCAACCCGGGCTGCATCCTGCAGCTGCGCGCAGGCCTCGCGGAGGCCGGCGGGAATATTCCCGTCGTGCACCTGCTGCGCTTCCTCGACGATCCGGCAGCCTGCTTGAGCGCTCCGTCGTAAGGGCACGCTCGGCCCGGCGAAGCCGGGCCTCGCGACCGAACGGGGCAGGCACGGGGGCGCCACATGTGAGAAAATGGACGCACCGATGAGTGTTTCCCGATCCACCTACCGTCATCGGCTCAGTTCCGAGGACGTCCGCAAGGGCCGCATCCTGATCATGAAAGAGGCGTGGAAGCTCTTCCCCGAGCCCGGCGCTCCGGTGGCGCTGCGTATCGGCGCGAGGCGCTTCGACGCGCAGATCCAGGCCGAGAAGTGCACCTGCGTGCCCCCGGAGCATGAGCACTACCACCTCGTGTGCCCGGCCCTGAAGGGGCAGAGCGGGTTCAAGGCGAAGGCGCTCGTCGTCATCGCGAAGGACTCGGACGGCGGGTACCGATTCGTCGAGGAGCGCGGCTAGACTGCCGCGAGACATGGCGGGCCCGAGCTTCATCCTGATCCACGTCTTCGGGAACGTCCGCGACGAGCTCGACCGCTCCGACCGCGGTAAGAAGACCTACTCGGGCTGGCTCCGCGAGTTCGTCACCGACACGCCGCAGCGCCTGACCGAGATCGCGCGCCTGCTCGATCTCCTCTCCGAGCAGGGCTGGAAGATGGTCGGCTCGCCGTACGACTGCGACGTGATGCTCGAGCGCGCCCAGGCGCGCGAGGTCGCGGAGCAGGATCTCCGGCGCGCGGAGGTCTGGGACCGGCTCGCGAAGGTCGCGTCGCCGGACGACGACGGGCACGTCATCTGGGCGGAGCACCCCGAGGGCAAGCCAGCAGCGCCGCGCCGGCGCCGGCGGGTCCGGCGGCCGCCGACGAGAGAACAGGGCTCCTAGTGACCGAAGCCGGCGCGGACCGCTAGCCCCTGCCGCACCCGCTCGGCGACGAGCTCACCGAGCTCCACGTCCATCTCGGCGGCGCGGTCGATCCGGCGGCGATGTGGAGCATCGCGCACCGCCAGGGGATCCGGCTCCCGACCCGCGACTACTGGGAGTTCCTCGAGCTCATCACCGTGAAGAAGGGCTCCCGCAAGTCGTTCGACGAGTTCCTCGCGCTGTACCGCTGGACCGAGCTCATCCAGTCGAGCCCGCTCGCGGTCGAGGAGTCCGTCTACGAGGTGGTCGGCGGCGCGTACCGGAAGGCGAACATCACGACCCTCGAGCTCCGCTACAACCCCATGAAGCGCAACCGGGGCGGCGAGCGCGACCTCGACCACATCATCATGGCCTCGATCCGCGGGCTCGACCGCGCGCGGCTCGACTACCCCGTGAAGGCCGGCCTCATCCTCTGCCTCGACCGCAGCTTCGACCACGCGCTGAACGAGATCATCCTCGAGAAGGCGATCGCCTACCGGCGCCGCGGCGTGATCGCGATCGACATCGCCGGGCCAGCGAGCGGGGCGTTCCGCTATCGCGACTATGCCGACCTCTTCCAGCGCGCACGCGACGCCGGCCTCGGCGCGACCGTCCACGCCGGCGAGGACGAGGGCGCCGAGTCCGTCGCGGAGGTCGTCGAGCACCTCCGGCCCGACCGCATCGGGCACGGCATCCATGCCGCGGAGGACCCCGAGCTCTGCAAGGTCCTCGCCGAGCGCGGGATCCTCCTCGAGATCTGCCCGTCCTCGAACCTGCACACGCGCGTCGTGAGCGATCTCGCGCAGCTCGGCGAGTACGTCGGCGTGTTCAAGCGCCACGGGGTCCGCTTCAGCTTCAACACGGATGGCCCCGAGATGCTCCAGACGACGCTTCGCGACGAGCTGCGCATGGCGGTGAAGGCCGGGGTCGTCACGAAGGACGAGCTCGTGCAATGCGGCAGGTGGGCGCGCGAGGCCTCGTTCATCGGGCGCATGGACGCCTGATGCCGCGCTGATGGGCCGCGCCTTCTGGCGGCTGCTCGTCATCTGCTTCGCCTGGTCGCTCGGCGCGGTCCTGGTCTACGTCTTCAACGCGCGCGGTCTCGACACGATCGTCCCCGCGCTCTTCGCCATCGCCGCGTACGTGCTCACCCGCGACGACGGCTACCGCTCCGGCGGAGGAGCCGGCGGGAACGTGAAGTACTGGCGCGGTCGCCGGGTGGACGACCGCCCGCCGAGGCGCTGGAACTGAGCGCGCGGCTCCCGGCCGACGACCGCTGGCGCGCGCTCTTCGACGAGCTCCGCATCGCGCTGCGCGAGCTCGGCGAGCTCGAGCCCAAGGTCCTCGACCGGGATGCGAGCGACGCCGAGTGGACCGCGGCCTGGGCGCAGTACGCGGGTCTGCTCGGCCGGGTGGGGCATCTGCACCAGCGGCTGCAGGCGCGGCGCGTCGAGCTGCTCGATCAGTGAGCGCGGCCGGCCGCCCATCGCGGTGACCTAGACTCCGCGCCGATGAGCGACCCTCGCGTCGAGCGCCTGCGCCGCGTCCCGCTGTTCGCGGGCTGCACCGACAAGCAGCTGCAGTTCATCGCAGGCCGCACCGACGAGCTCGATCTCGAGAAGGGCAAGGTGCTGTGCCGTGAGGGTCAGAGCGGCGGCGACTTCTTCGTCCTGCTCTCGGGAAGCGCCGACGTCTCCGCCGGCGGGAAGACGGTCCGCACCATCCGCGAGGGTGAGTTCTTCGGCGAGATCGCGCTCCTCGACAACGGGCCGCGCACGGCGACGGTCACCGTGGCCGAGCCCGCGCGCGTCCTCGTCCTCGGGCCGGCACAGTTCCGCGACATGCTCCATCAGAACGCCGAGATCGCGACGACGATGCTCTACGCGGTCGTGAAGCGGCTGCGGGCTGCGAGCCAGCTCCCACACGGATAGCCCGCCCGGCTACTTGCCGGAGTGCGTCTCCGCCGGCAGCTTCCCCGGCCGCTCCGTGATCGCGCGGTCGTGCGGCGTCCGCTCGTCCACCCCGGGCTTCACGCCGGGCCGCGCGCCGAACGACGCGGCGCGGAGGATGTCCATCTCGGCCGGGTTGTCGTGGCGCACGACGAACGGTGCGAGCGCCCAGACGATCGCGCGCAGCGGCTCGGGGTCCGCGATCTGCCGTCCGAACCGCTCGGAGACGAAGCCGAGGAACTCGTTCGGCAGCACGAGGCGGCGCACCTCGATGCGCGCCGTCGCGCTCCCCGGCATGCACGCGGTGTGGCCGAGGGTGAAGCCGCGCTCGCTCGTCCCCTCGAGCGTCCACGAGACGACCGCGTCCGCGGGCTCGAGCGGCTTCCGGCACACGTCGCAGACGAGGTCGTACTCGTGCATCTGTCACCATTGTCCGTGATGCAGCAGCGGTACGGCTCGTGGGGCCGGATCCTGCGCGTCGACCTCACGGCCCGCACGACGGCGGTCGAGGAGCTGGACGAGGAGACCTTCCGCCGGAATCCCGGCGGACGCGCCCTCATCGCCCACTACCTGCTGCGCGAGCTGCCGAAGGGGACCGACGCGCTCTCGCCCGACAACCTCCTCGTGTTCGCGATGGGGGTCCTCACCGGCACGCCGCTCTCCGGCGCGTCCCGTCACGCCGTCGGCGCGAAGTCGCCGCTCTCCGGCGGCTTCGGCGAGGCCGAGGTCGGCGGGTTCTGGGGCGCCGAGCTGAAGCGCGCCGGCTGGGATGCCATCGTCGTGAAAGGCAGCGCAGCGTCCCCGGTCTACCTCTACATCAAGGACCAGCAGGTCGAGATCCGCGACGCGCAGCACCTCTGGGGCATGGAGATCATGGACACCGAGGAGACGCTGAAGGCCGAGGTCGGCGAGCGGCTCGCGCGCGTCGCCGAGATCGGCCCCGCCGGCGAGAACCTCGTGCGCTTCGCCGGGATCGTGAACGACTTCAAGGACATCGCGGGCCGCTCCGGAATGGGCGCGGTGATGGGCAGCAAGAAGCTGAAGGCCATCGTCGTGAAGGGCTCGCAGAACCTTCCGCTCGCGGACGCGGCGAAGGTGAAGGAGGTCGGCCGCTGGGTCGCCGACACGCTCCAGGAGAACCACTGGGCCTTCCACAACTTCGGCACCGGGATGGGCCTCGACGGCTACACCCGCGTCGGCGGGATGGCGGTGCGCAACTTCTCGGGCGGCCCGTTCGAGCAGGCCGCGGACATCAGCGCGGAGGCGCTCGTCGAGAAGGGCTATCGCGTGAAGATGGAGGCCTGCTGGGCGTGCTCCGTCCGCTGCAAGAAGGTCGTGAAGATGGAGACGCCGTACCAGATCGACCCGAAGTACGGCGGCCCCGAGTTCGAGTCCATCGCCGCGCTCGGGTCGCAGTGCGGCGTCGGGGACCTCGCGCTCATCAGCAAGGCGAACGAGCGCTGCAACGCGCTCGGCATCGACACGATCTCGCTCGGCGCCACGGTGGCCTGGGCGATGGCGTGCCGCAAGGCGGGGATCCTCCCCGGGGCCGAGATCGACGGCGAGCCGCTCGAGTTCGGGAACGGCAGGGCGGTCCTCGCGGCGCTGGAGGCGATCGCGAAGCGCCGCGGCTTCGGCGACGATCTCGCCGAGGGCTCCGAGCGCGCCGCGCAGAAGCACGGGGGCCGCGAGCACCTCACGACGGTGAAGGGGCTCGAGCTCGCGATGCACGACCCGCGGCAGCGCACGGACTACGGCAGGCAGGTGCGGGTCTCGTACGCGACGAGCCCGACCGGCGGCGACCACATGAACAGCAACCTCCCGTCGCGCTCCGCGCGGAACACCGTCGGGATGTGCTTCTTCCTGAAGTACGACGACGCGAAGCTCACCGACATCGTCAACGCGGTGACCGGGTGGGGGATCACGCCCGCCGAGATCACCGAGATCGGCGACCGCGCCCTCGCGCTCACGCGCCTCTTCAACGTGCGTGAGGGGCTCGGCGCGGCGGATGACCGGCTGCCGCGCACCGTGCACGAGCCGCACGTGAGCGGCGTGCTCTCGAAGGTGCGCCTCGACGAGGACGGGGTCCGCGCGCAGATCGACGAGTACTACAGCGCGCGCGGCTGGGACCGCGACGGCGTGCCGACGGACGAGACGCTGCGCAGGCTCGGCATCGCGGAGTACGCCCGCGCCTGACCGATGACCCGGATCCTCCTCACGGGCTTCGAGCCCTTCCTCGGGCGGAGCGTCAACCCGTCGTGGGAGGCGGTGCGCCAGCTCGACGGCGAGGTGATCGGCGGCGCGTGGGTCCGCGCGGTCCGCGTGCCCGTCGTCTACGGGGAGTCCGTGCGCGTCATCGTCGAGGAGCTCGAGCGCGAGCCCGTCGACGCGCTCGTCATCGGCGGGCTCGCGTACGGACGCTCCGCCGTGAACGTCGAGGCGCTCGCGCACGCCGTCGGTGACGTGCCGTGGTCGCCCGACAACGCCGGCCGCGCGCTCGCGAACTCGCGCAGCGACGACGACCCGGACGGCCCCGACGCGCTCCTGGCGACCGCGCCGGTGCGAGCGATCGCGCGGGCGCTGAACGGCGCGGGGATCCCCGCGGTCGTGAGCTGGGACGGCGGCGCGTACGTGAGCAACGCGACGCTCTACGGCGCGCTCCGCTACGGGCGGGAGCGCGCGCCGCGCCTGCGCGCGACCTACCTGCACGTTCCCGCGCTGCCCGAGATGACGACCGGCACGACCGCGGCGTCGATGCCGCTCGACACGATCGTCCGCGCGTTCCGCCTGGCGTGCGAGGTGCTCGCCACCCACGTCGGGCCGGACCTGCCGTCGCGGCGCTGGCCGACCGCGCTGCCACCGCTCCCGTGACCGGCCGGGTCGCCGTGAGCGGAGCCCCGCGGCCGACGGCGGCCCTGTCGCTCTGGGAGAATCCGCGCCAGCCGGGGGAGGTGCCTCGTGGGTCTGCTCGACGGTAAGCGCGCGCTCGTCATGGGCGTCGGGAACAAACGCAGCATCGCGTGGGGCATCGCGACGGCCTTCCAGCGGGAGGGTGCGCAGCTCGCCTTCAACTACCTGAACGACCGCATGAAGGACAACGTCGTCGAGCTCGTGAACACGCTCCCGAACGCGTCCGACATCCCGGTGATGCCGTGCGACGTCTCGAAGCAGGAGGAGATCGACGCCCTCTACGCCGAGCTCGGCAGGCGCTGGGGCTCGCTCGACATCCTCGTGCACTCGATCGCGTTCGCGGCCATCGAAGACCTCAAGGGGCGGTTCTACGAGATCAGCCGCGAGGGCCTGAAGACCGCGATCGACATCAGCGCGTACTCCCTCGTCGCGCTCACCCGGGGCGCGATCCCGCTCTTCGAGAAGGCGGGCGGGGGCAGTGTGATGTCGCTCACGTTCAACGCCGTCGAGCGTGTCGTCCCTTCGTACAACTCCATGGCGATGGCGAAGGCCGTGCTCGAGGCCGAGACGCGCTACCTCGCAGCGGACCTCGGGCCCCAGAACATCCGGGTGAACTGCATCTCTGCCGGCCCGCTGAAGACGCTCGCGGGCAGCGCCGTGAAGGGCATCTCCGCCGCGCGCGACCTCATGGAGGCGAAGGCGCCGCTCCGCCGGAACATCACGCAGGAGGAGGTCGGCAACGTCGCGGTCTTCCTCGCGAGCGACTGGTCCCGCTGCGTCACGGGCGAGACGATCTACGCCGACAACGGCTTCAACATCCTCGGGGTCACCGACTAAGGGCAGATACGCGCGGCTCGCGGCGCCCGCGAAGTCGCAATGCGGTATCTCGGGGCATCTTTGACGCGATCGCTCCCTGTCCTAAGAGCCTGCTAAGAGCCTGTGACGCACGATGCGCTCAGCACTTCGGGGTCAGGTGACCCGTCTGGGGGACGAGCGCAGATGGACGACAGCGAGAACGCACTCAGCGACCGCCTCAGGAAGGCGCCCGCCCCGCTGTCCCCGGAGCAGCGGCTGGGCCCGGCCGCGGAAGCCCGCGCGGAGGCTGAGCGCCGCCTGCACGAGGCGTGGCTCTCCGAGACCGCGCGCCACTCCGGGAAGGCGGACGCTGCCGTCACCGAGGCGCGCGCGCCCGAGGCGCCCGTCGCGCCACCCGCCCCCGCGGCGCCCGCGCCGGATCCGCGCACCGAGATCCTCGGTCAGGCCTGGGAGACCGCGTCGAACGACCCGAAGTTCATCCCGCCGCAGCTGCCGGACTGGACGTCCGCGCAGTCCGCGCCGCAGCAGGAGTGGGTGCGACCGCAGCCGTGGGGGCAGGCCGCGGCGGAGCACGCGCCCGCGGCGCCGCAGTACGCGCCGGCGGCACCGCAGTACGCGCCAACGGCGCCCGAGTACGCGCAGCCCGCGCCGCAGTACGCGCCGTCTGCGCCCCAGTACCCGCCGGCACAGCAGTACGCGCAGCCCGCGCCGCAGTACGCGCCGTCTGCTCCCCAGTACGCGCCGCCTGCTCCCCAGTACGCGCCGGCGCAGCCGTACGCGCAGCCCGCGCCGCAGTACGGGCAGCCGACCCCGCCGTACGTGCGGCCGGCCCCGCAGTACGCGCCCCCGGCCCCGCAGTACGCGCAACCCGCGCCGCAGTACGCGGCCCCGCAGTACGCGCCGGCCCAGCCGGACCAGTACACCCCAGCCGCTCCGCAGCGCACGCCGTCGTTCCCTCCTTCCGACGACGCGGCGCTGCGGAACGGCGCCGTCGAGAACCTCGAGTTCGCGCGCATGCGCGTCGAGGAGCTCCGGAAGCTGCAGGAGTGGCGGCTCGGCCAGGAGCGCCGCATCTCCGAGGAGATCGGCCGCCGCAACGCGCTGGCGGAGGCCGCGCTCGAGGAGGAGCTGCAGGCTCGCCGCGAGGCCGAGGAGCAGCGGCTCGAGCAGTGGAAGGCCGAGGCGCGCGCGCAGTTCGAGCGTGACCTCGCACGCGAGGAGGCCGAGTTCGAGCGCCGTCTCGCCGACCGCCGCCGGGAGGCAGAGGTCGAGCTCGAGGCCCGCCTGCTCCGCCGCATCGACGACGCTGCCCGCCGCGCCGAGGCGCTCGAGCGCGCGCGCGTCGAGGCGAATCCGACGCAGCCCACCGACCCGAAGCTCTACGTCGTGCGCAGGGACGCGGTCTAGAGACCTACCTCGCGCGCGTCACGCGAGCCGGATCGTCCGCAGCCACGAGAGCTCCGCCCCGATCGTCGTGGGCCGGCCGTGCCCCGGGTACACCCGCGTCGCCGGCGGCAGCGTCGCGATGCGCGCGAGGCTCCGGTCCATCGCCTGCGCGTTCCCGCCGGGCAGGTCGACACGGCCGATGTTCCCCGCGAAGAGGAGATCGCCCGTGAACACCACGCCCTCCGCCGGCAGGTAGAAGCACGACGACCCCTCGGTGTGGCCCGGTGTGTGGACCGTCGTCAGCTCGACGTCGGCGAGATAACGGAGCGGTCCTTCATCGAGCAGGTCGTCGGGGAGGGATGACGGCGCGTGCTCGGGCAGGGACGTGCGCGGCCGCTTCGTCGCATCGAGGCGGTACGCATCGGCGCGGTGGATCGCGAGCCGCGCGCGGGTGGCCTCCTGCAGCTTCGCGTTGTCCCAGATGTGGTCGTCGTGCCCGTGCGTGTTCAGGATCGCGACGAGCGTGAGGCCCTCCTCGCGCACGCCCGACATCACCTCGCGCTCTCCCATCGACGGGTCGATGCAGAGCGCATCCTTGCGGTCGTCGACGATGAGGTAGGTCCCGTTGTCGTAGGGCGGCACGCGCCACGCGCGGATGCGCATCGTTCGAGGGTATCGTGCGAGCGTGCGAGAGATCGCCGTCGAGTCGACCGTCCCGCCGATCGGCATCGAGCAGGGACGTCCCGCGGTCCTCGGCAGCAGGCACATGGTCAGCTCGAGCCACTACCTGTCGACCCTGGCGGGGCTGCGCATGTTCCCGCGCGGCGGGAGCGCCATCGACGCGGGGATCGCGGCCGGGATCGCGCTGAACGTCCTCGAGCGCCACCTCACGGACTTCGGCGGCGTCGCGCCGATCATGGTCTTCAAGCCCGGCATGCGCGAGCCCGAGACGATCGATGGCCTCGGCCGCTGGCCCGCCGGCCTCGACCTCGCCACCTACCGCGCGCGCCACGGCGACGATATGCCCGTCGGCGTCGCGAGGTCCGTGACGCCGGCCGCCGCTGACGCGTGGCTCACGGCCCTCGCGCACTACGGGCGCCTCTCCCTCGCGGACGTGCTGGCGCCGTCCATCGAGCTCTGCGACGGGTTCCCCGTGTACCCGCGCCTCGCGCGCGCCATCGAGATGCTGCGCGAGCGGATCTCGCAGTGGCCGACCAGCGCCGCGGTGTTCCTCCCCGGCGGGCGCGCGCCGAAGGTCGGGGAGCTCCTCGTCCAGCGCGAGCTCGGCGACCTCTTCCGGCGGCTCGTGGCGATCGAGAGCGCGCACAGCACGCGCGGCCGGGCGGCGGCGATCATGGCGGCGCGCGACGCCATCTACCGCGGCGACATCGCGCGCGAGATCGCCTCCTTCATGCGGGCCTCCGGCGGCGCGATCACGCTCGAGGATCTCGCCGAGCAGCGGGTCAGCATCGCGCCGCCGGTCCACACGACATACCGCGGGATCGACGTGTACGCGTGCGGTCCGTGGTCGCAGGGCCCGCTCGTGCCGATGACGCTGGACCTGCTCGAGGGGTACGACGTCGCGTCGATGGGGCCGGGCAGCGCGGCGTTCCTGCACCGCTACATCGAGTCGATGAAGCTCGCCTGCGCCGACCGCGAGGGGTACTTCGGCGATCCGGACCAGGTCGATGTCCCCATCCGGGGCATGCTCGACAAGGGCTACGCGGAGGAGCGGCGCCGCCTCATCCGCGACGACCGCGCGTGGCCGGAGCTCCCGCCGCCCGGGGACCCCTGGAAGTTCGAGGGACGCAGCGGCCCGCCGGGCTACGTCCCGCGCATGGCGCAGGGCGTCGGCGCGCCGGACACCTCGTACGTGTGCGCCATGGACGCCGAGGGGAACGCGTTCTCCGCGACGCCGTCGGACCCGGGGCTCGGTGCGCCGCTCGTCGAGGGCCTGGGGATCATCGTGTCCACCCGCGGCGCGCAGCTCTGGACGACGCCGGGCCATCCGTCCGCGATCGCGCCGCGCAAGCGGCCGCGGCTGACGCCGAACCCCGCGCTCCTCATGCGCGACGGCGCGGCGCTCATGCCGTTCGGCTGCCCCGGTGAGGACGCGCAGTGCCAGGCAATGGTCCAGGTCGTCTGCAACATCGTCGACTTCGGCATGAACACGCAGGCCGCGATCGAGTTCCCGCGCGCGATCTCGTACTCGTTCCCCTGGTCGTTCCACCCGCACGCGTACGAGCCCGGCGTCGTGCGCATCGAGGACCGCATCCCGGAGCCGGTCCGCGCCCGGCTCGCCGAGCTCGGCCATCGCGTCGGGGTGTATCCCGCCTTCACGCCCGCGACCGCGGGCGTGTGCGCGATCCGCCGGCTCGACACCGGCGCGCTCGAGGGCGGGGCCGACCCGCGCCGCGAGAGCTACGCCGCGGGCTGGTGAGCATGGCGAGCGCACGCACGGGCGAGCCGACCGCACAAGAGCGCGCCTGGCGAGCGGAATTCCCGATCACCGACGAGCTCCTTTACCTCAACTCGTGCTCGCTCGCGCCGCTGCCGCGACGGGGACGCACCGCGCTCGAGACCTTCGGCCGCCAGTGGTCCGAGCTCGGCGGGCGCGCCTGGTACGACCACTGGGTCGGCGAGCTCGAGGCGCTGCGCGCGGACATCGCGCGCGTGCTCGGCGCCGACGCCGACGAGGTCGCCCTCGAGCCGAACGTGTCCGCCGCGCTCGTCGGCGTCGCGTCGACCTTCGACTACGAGCGCCGGCCCAAGGTGATCGTCTCCGACCTCGACTTCCCGACGGACGGCCACACCTGGCTCGCGCTCGCGCGGCGCGGCGTCGAGGTCGAGTTCGTCCGCAGCCCCGACCGCGTGCGCGTCCCCCTCGCGCTCTTCGAGCGCGCGATCGACGAGCGCACCGCCCTCGTCTGCACCGGGCACGTGTACTACACGAGCGGGTACATCCAGGACGTCAAGGTCCTCGCCGACCTGTGTCACGCGAAGGGCGCGCAGCTCGTCGTCGACGCGTACCAGTCCATCGGCGCGTTCCCGTTCGACGTGCACGCGAGCGGCGTCGACTACCTCGTCGGCGGCACGCTGAAGTGGCTCATGGGGGGGCCGGGCATGGCCTTCCTCTACGCGCGGCGCGACCTCGCGGAGCGCGCGCGTCCGACCGCCGTCGGCTGGTGGGGCGTGCGCGATCCGTTCGCGTTCGACGTCGAGCATCTCGCGTATGGGCCGGGTGCGCGCCGGTTCGAGTACGGCACGCCGGCGGTCGCCGCGGCGTTCACCGCGCGCGCCGGCATCGCCCTGCTGGAGGAGATCGGCGTCGCCGTCGTGCGCGAGCGGCACATGGCCCTCTCGCAGCGGCTCGTCGATGGCGCGCGGTCCCAGGGCTGGACGCTGCGCTGCCCGGCGGACGCGCGTGAGCGGACCGCGATCGTCACGCTCGAGCACCCCAACGCGCCCGCCGCGGTAGAGGCACTGCGCCGCGACGGGATCATCGCCGACTCGCGGCCGGGCCTCATCCGCCTCTCGCCGCATTACTTCAACACCATGGGGGAGATGGATCGCGCGCTCGAGCGTCTGGCGACGCTGCGCGAGCCGGTCACCGCCTGAACACCCCCGCGCGACCGCGCGCGCGGCTCTTCCTCGTGAGCATGGCGGCGCTCTTCACGGAGCTTGCCCTCATCCGCTGGATCCCGGCGAACGTGCCGTACGTCGCCTTCTACGCGAACCTCGTCCTCATCGCGAGCTTCCTCGGCATCGGCCTCGGCATCCTCGTCGGTGCCCGCACCCGCTCGTCCGGCACGCCGTTCAGCGTGCTTCTTCTGCTCATCGTCGGGCTCGTCTTCGCGTCGAAGGTCGATGCCCGGTTCGATCCCTTCAACCCGCTCGCCGCGCCGTCGGTGACGCAGACCGCGGAGCTGGTCGTCCCGCTCCTCGTCTTCGTGCTCGTGACGGCGACGCTCGCGGCCATCGCGGTGCCGCTGGGCGGGCTGTTCCGCGCCCTCCCGCCGCTCGTCGCATACGCGGTGGACATCGCCGGCTCCGTCACCGGCGTGCTCGCGTTCGCCGCCTGCTCGGCCCTGGGCCTCCCGCCGGTCGTGTGGTTCGCGATCGCGTTCGGCCTCGTCGCGGCCGGGTCCGCCCTCGGCGGCGCGCGCCGTCCGACGCTCGTCGCGTTCGCGAGCGCCGCGACCTCTCTCGTCCTGCTCGCCGGCGCGGCGGCGCTCAGCGGCGATCTCTGGTCGCCCTACAACCGGATCAGCCCGTACCGGACCGACGGCGTGCTCACGATCGCCGCGAACGGCATCCCGCACCAGACCTTCCACTCGGCGACCGCGACCGGCCGCCCTGCCTTCTACGAGCAGGTCTACCGCTGGCTGCCGGACCGGCGGTTCGACCGCGTGCTCGTGATCGGCGCGGGGAACGGGACCGACGTCGCGACGGCGCTCCTCCGAGGCGCGTCGCACGTCGATGCGGTCGAGATCGACCCGACGATCCTGTCGCTCGGCGTGAGCGAGCATCCCGACCGGCCGTACGCCGATCCGCGGGTGCGCCGCACCGTCGACGACGGGCGGGCCTTCCTGCGCCGCTCGACCGACCGCTACGACCTCATCCTGTTCGCGCTCACCGACTCGCTGACCCTGATCACGACGTCATCGAACCTGCGCCTCGAGTCGTTCCTCTACACGAGGGAGTCCTTCGCCGAGGCGGTCGCGCACCTCACGCCCGATGGGGTCGTCGCCGTCTACAACTTCTACTCCGACCCGTGGGTCTACGAGCGTCTATCGACGACGCTGCGCGAGGTCACCGGCGAGGAGCCGCTCCTGCGGATCTACCCGGTCGGGAACGCGGCGGCGCACGCGGCGGGCCCGGGGGTGACGCAGGCGAAGGCCCTGCGGCTCGTGCGCGACGAGGTGTCGCCGGCGGCCGCCGTCACGCCGGATCCGGCGACCGACGACTGGCCGTTCCCGTACCTGCGCGAGCGCGCCGTCGCCCCGTTCTACGTCGCGTCGCTCGCGGTCCTGCTGCTTCTCGCGCTCGGGTCCGTGCTCGGCGTGGCCCGGCTCGCCGGAACGTCGCTCCGGGGCTTCAGCCCGCACTTCTTCGTGCTCGGCGTCGCGTTCCTGCTCCTCGAGACGAAGAGCCTTGCCACGTTCGCGCTGCTCTTCGGCACGACGTGGCTCGTGAACGTGCTCGCGATCACCGGGGTCCTGCTCAGCGTCCTCGGAGCCATCGCGGTGAACGCGTGGCGGCCGGTCCCGCGGGTCCTGCTGTACCCGCTCCTCTTCGGCTCGCTCGCGCTCGCGTACGCGCTGCCGCCCGACCGGCTGCTCTTCGAGACGCCCGCGCTGCGTTACGGAGTGGCGGTGCTCGTGGCCTTCGCGCCGGTGTTCTTCGCGAACCTCGTGTTCACGCGGTCCTTCCGCGACACCGCGCATCCCGACATGGCCTTCGCGTCGAACCTGCTCGGCGCGGTCGCCGGCGGCGTCCTCGAGTACACCGCGCTCATCACGGGATACCGCCAGCTGCTCGTGCTCGTCGCCGTCCTGTACGTCCTCGCGTGGCTCACCGGGCGAGGTGCCTCGGCGGTGCACCGGGAGCGCACGGCCGCGGCGGTCGCTTCCTCCTAGGAGCCGCGCCGGATCCGCGCGACCAGCGCGATGAGGTCGCCTCCGTCGTCCGCGGCTCCCGCATCGTCCCCACGCTGTTCATTCGCGCCGGCGGAGCCCGCGGCGAGGCGCTCGCCCTCGAGCACGTGCGCGCGCAGGCGCGACGCCGGAAGGAGCGGGTCCGCGAGGTTCGCCGGGTCGTGGTCGACCCCGCGCCCGACGATGCGCCGGCGGATCTCGGCCCAGCGCACGATGACGTCGCGGTCGGCCTCGGGGAGCCGCGCGTAGGCGACCGTGTCGTTCAGCGCGTCGCGGTAGGGGAGCAGGCGGCGGCGCTCCGTGCCCCGCGGATGCTCGGTCGCCAGAGCGAGCTCCCGGTCGTCGATCACTCCGCCATGCTACGGACATGCCTGTGTCCGGTGCGCAGATCCTCGAGCGCGTGAAGGCGGGCGAGCCACTCCAGTCGATCGCGAACGGTCTCTCCGCGGAGGAGATCGTCGTCGCGGTCCTCGCGGGGAAGACCGCGCTCCGGTACGGGCTCGCCGCGCTCGACGACGCCGCGCTCGCGCGGCGCGACATCGGCGGCTGGACGATCCCGGACACCATCGGCCACGCGCTCCGGGTCGATGAGGACGCGCATCGCATCGCGCGCGCGCTCGCGCTCGGGCGCGCGCCCGAGCGGAACATCGCCTATGACGAGCCCGGCGGCGCGGCGGACCGCGCGGCGCTGCTCGCCGCCATCGGTGCGGCCGAGGCACGTAGCGCGGACGCGCGGGTGCTCGCGGCGGGCGGGCCGACGCACCCGCACCGCGACCTCGGCGAGCTCGACGCGCGCGGGTGGCTCCTCTTCATCGCGGTCCACGACGCGCTGCACCTGCATCAGGCGGCTGCGATCGCGCGAGCGCCGCGGTGATGACCGCCGCCAGGAGGAAGACGGCCGCGAAGACAAGTGGGCTCACCATCAGCCACTCGACCTGTGCGGAGGCCGCCGTGCCGCGGAACTCCGCGTAGCGCAGCAGGCTTGGCGTCCAGGGGAGGACGAAGATCGCCGCGGCGGTCGCGACCCCCCGCGGCCATGGCGGAGCCCCGCGACGCACGAGAAGATGGCCCGCCCCGGCCGCCGGCACGAGGGACGCGACGCTCCACACGACCAGTTGGGCGTCGGGCTCCGAAGAGATCGGGACCGGGATGGCTGTCAGCTGCAGGAGCGCGCTCCCGATGCCGAACGCGCCGGCTGCCTCGAGCGACGGATTCGTGCGGCCTTCCCCGCGTGCGAAGACACGCGACGTGAGCGGCGCCACGAGCAGCCCGGCGGCCAGCGGCCAATACGTGACGAGCGTCTCGCCTGGGCCTGGTAGTGGGCATGGTTCGCCCGCGCGCTCGCAGAACGCGGCCCGCGCGGGCGTGCCGGCGGCGAAGCGGAACATCTCTATGGCGAGGAGCGACAGTCCGTACCAGGCGATGGCCCGTCGGCCGCCGAAGTGCGCTGCGATCCCCGCGCCGAGAGCCACTCCGGCGAAACGCGTCGCGCCGACCGCCGGTGGGAGTGGCCAGTCGCGTGGGCCGAGCGCGCTGATGAGCAGCGAGGTGGCCGTCCCCAGCAGCGCCGTGGCCACGAGGCCTGCGCCCACCGCGGCGAGGACGGTCCAGGCAGTTGGCGTTGCCGACAGGCGCACCCGCGGGTATCTGGACAGCCACGCAGAGGCGCCGGGAAACTCGCGGCGGAGCCCGTCCCGCAGCACGTTCCTATTGTGGGTCGGTGAGCGAGGCACAGCCGGCCCTGCGCGAGGACTCCGCGGAGGATCGCGACCTCCTCGTCCTGGCGAAATCCGTCGCCGCGAACGACTTCCCGGTCGAGCGGCCGTCGGTGATCGGCGTCGACCGCGAGAGCGGCCGGCTGCTGCGTCTCTCGCCGTTCCCGTGGAAGGGCGCGGACACCGACCCGCCGATCCTGCGGTGGGCCTGGATCAACGCGAAGACCGTGCCCGCGCCCTACGACCCG
>DASUCM010000065.1:0-17598 GCA_036276035.1 Candidatus Limnocylindria bacterium
GCGCCGACGATCGGCTCGCACATGATCGCGGCGATGTGCTCGGGGCCCTCGTACCAGATGACCTCTTCGACGTGCGCGAGCGCCTTCTGCGCGTCGTTCCCGAACATCGAGCGGTAGGGGTCCGGGTTCAGGAAGCGGACCACGCCCGGGATGCCCGGCTCGTTCGCCCAGCGGCGGTTGTCGCCGCCCGCGGTCATCGAGCCCTGCGTCTGACCGTGAAAGGAGCGGTACTGGGTCATGATCTTCTGGCGGCCCGTGTACAGGCGCGCGATCTTGATCGCGCTCTCGACCGCCTCCGTGCCGCCGGTCGTGAAGAGCGTCTTCACAAGATCGCCGGGCGCGCGCTCCGCGATCATCCGTGCGAGCGTCGCGCGCGGCTCGTCGGTGAACCCGGGTGCGGAGTACGTGAGGCGCTCGGCCTGCTCCTGGATCGCGCGGACGACCCGAGGGTGCTGGTGGCCGAGGTTCGTGTTCACGAGGGTCGACGAGAAGTCGAGGATCCGGCGGTCGCCCGAGTGGATCCAGCAGCCCTCGCCGCCGGTGACGACGAGCGGGGAGATCGCGCCCTGCGCCGACCATGAGATGAGGACGTGGTCCTTCGTGTCCTTCGCGATGCGGGCAAGGTCGGCGCCGCGCTCCGTCCTCAGCGTCATGAGGCGAGCAACGATACGCCCGGCCGCACCACCCGAGGCTAGACCTTGAGCCGGTCCTTCCAGTAAAGGCGCAGCTTGGCCACCTTCGGCGCCGCCACCGCGCGGATGTATCCGCTGTTGGGGTTCCGGCGCGCGTAGTCCTTGTGGTACGGCTCGGCCTCGTAGAAGGACTCGAGGGGCGTGACCTCCGTGACGATGGACCGGTCGAAGACCTTCGCCGCGTCGAGCTGGCGGATGTACGCCTCGGCGACGCGCTTCTGCTCGTCGTCGGCGTAGAAGATCGCCGAGCGGTACTGCCGGCCGATGTCGTTCCCCTGCCGGTCCTTCTCCGTCGGGTCGTGCGCGATCGAGAAGAACACCTTCAGGATCTGGCCGAAGCTGAGCTTCGCGGGGTCGAAGCGCACTCGTACGACCTCGGCGTGGCCGGTGCGCCCCGTGCACACCGTCTCGTAGTCCGCGGTCTCCGCGGTGCCGCCGGCGTAGCCGTTCGTCACGTCGCGCACCCCGTCGAGCTGCGCGTACACGGCCTCGACGCACCAGAAGCAGCCACCGGCGAGCACGGTCTGCTGCTCGCCGCTGCGCGCGGTCGTGTCGACGGCAGGGTCGGGGAACCGCTCCGGCGAGACGAGCGCGCTCAGACCGGCTTCACCTCGCCGATCTCGTTGCCGTATCCCCAGAGATCCAGCCCGTCGTCGTTCGGGTCGGGCGGGATCTCGACACCGTGCGCGCCGAGGACCGTGCCGGCGTGCGCGCGGTGGTCGCCGCCGTGGTGGATGTACTGCGCGGCGATGATCGCGGCGACCGCCTTGTGCGTCCGACGGGCGATCACCCGCAGCGGGTCGGCGCCGCTCCTGACGTAGCGCTCCATCCGCTCGCCGTTCGAGCGCGCGCGCTCGATGAGCTCGTCGAGCGGGGGCGTGTTGTCAGGGCCCAGCGGCTTGCCTCGGCCCTCGACCTCGATGGGCGGGAGCTCGCCGGTGAGCCCGTGCAGGTACCCGTGCTCCGCGGCCACGATGTGCCGGAGGGTGGCGTGCAGGGTCCCGAACGTGCCGGGCGTCGTCCACCCCAGCTGCTCGGGAGAGAGCGACCGGCAGAACTCCATGAGCTTCAGGTTCGCCCAGGTGTTGTGCCGCACCAGCCGGAGCAGCGTCTCGTCGGCGCTCATGTCTGCAGCAACGGGCTGCCCCGCTTGATGAACTTCCCACGGCCCTTCTTCCCGAGGAACCGGTCGCCCTGGACGATGACCTCGCCGCGGCTCATCACGACGTCGGCCTTGCCCTTCACCTTGCGCCCTTCGTACGGGTTGTAGTCGACGCGCATGTGGTGCGTCTTCGCGGAGATCGTCTGCGCCTTCTTCGGGTCCCAGACGACGATGTCGGCGTCGCTGCCTGCGGCGATGGTCCCCTTGCGCGGGAACATGCCCATGATCTTCGCCGGCGTGGTCGACGTGAGCTCGATCCACCGGTTGAGGGTGATGCGCCCGCCGAGCACGCCGCCGTCGTAGAGCAGCACCATGCGCGTCTCGACGCCGGGTGCGCCGTTCGGGATCTTCGAGAAGTCGCCTTTGCCGAGCTCCTTCTGCTTCGGCAGCCCCGCGAAGCCCTCCTTCATGCAGAACGGGCAGTGGTCGGTCGACACGACCTGCAGGTCGTTCCGCGCGAGGCCCTTCCAGAGCTCGTCCTGGTGCCACTTCGGACGGAGCGGCGGCGACATGACGTACTTCGCGCCCTCGAAGCCCGGCTCCTCGTAGTTGTCGTACGAGAGGAAGAGGTACTGCGGGCACGTCTCCGCATAGGCAGGCAGGCCGCGGTCGCGGAACAGCTTCACCTGCTCGAGCGCTTGGGACGCCGAGAGGTGCACGACGTACAGCGGCACGCCGCCCGCCATCTCGGCGAGCTTGTACGCGCGGCCCGTGGCCTCGCCTTCCGCCTCGGGCGGCCGCGTGAGGGCGTGCCACTTCGGCTCGGTCTTCCGCTCCGCCAGCGCCTTCTTCACGAGGACGTCGATGACGCCGCCGTTCTCGGCGTGCATGCAGATGAGCCCGCCGTTCTCGCCGGTGCGCACGAGCGCCTTGAAGATCGAGGCGTCGTCGACCATGAACACGCCGGGGTAGGCCATGAACAGCTTGAACGACGACACGCCCTCTTTCACCATGACGTCCATCTCGCGGAGCACCTTGTCCGAGACATCGCGGACGATCATGTGCAGCCCGTAGTCGATCACCGCCTTGCCGCGCGCTTTCCGGAGCCAGAGGTCGCGCGCCTTCTCGAGCGGCTCGCCCATGCCCTGCACCGCGAAGTCGACGATGGACGTCGTGCCGCCGAACGCCGCGGCGATGGTCCCCGTCTCGAAGTCGTCCGATGCGAACGTCCCGCCGAATGGGAGCTCCATGTGCGTGTGCACGTCGATGCCGCCCGGGATGACGTACTTCCCCTTCGCGTCGATGCGCTTCGCGCCGCCGACCTTCAGATCGGCGCCGACCGCCGCGATCTTCTCGTCGACCACGAGCACATCGGCCTTGAACGTGTCGCTCGCCGTGACGACCGTGCCGTCGGTGATGAGCGTCCTGGCCATCAGGACGTCCCCTCATAGAGACCGATCTCGTTGCCGTGCGGATCGGCGAAGAGCGCCCACCAGCTCCTGCCTTCCACGATCGCGCTACGTCCCTCGACGGTCTTCCCGCCGGCCCGCTCCACCTTCGCGAGCGTCTCCGCGATGCTCGCGACGGTCACGTAGGGGACGATCCCGACGCCCTTCTGCGCGGCCGGCCGCTGGAGGAAGGCACCGCCGTCCTGAGGTCCCGCGCGGAACATCAGGTAGCCGGGCATGTCGCGGACGAGCGACCAGCCGAACACCGTCTCGTAGAACTTCCCTGCTGCCTCCGGGTCCCCCGCCGGGATCTCGATGTGCTCGAACCGTCCGCTCGGCATGGCTCCCTCCTCGGTCAGGTCCTTCGCGCGCGGACTCTACTCCCGACTTGACTTCGCGCGCCGCGGGTGTGGACTGGCCGCGTGCCGGTACTCGACGCGCACGCGCTCCACCTGATCGTGCGCTGGTCGCATGTCGCCGCGATGGCGACCGCGCTCGGCGGCGCATTGCTCATCACGGTGGTCGTCTTCTCCCGCCGCGGGCCGTCGGGCGCGCTCGCGGCGGCGCTCGCATACGAGCGGCTCTTCTGGGCCGCGGCCGGGGTGCTCGTCATGACGGGCGTCGGGAACCTCGGCGCGTTCGGACGAGCACTGCCGGAGCCCCGCACCGACTGGGGTTCGACGTTCACGGTGAAGCTCGTCGCGGTCGCGCTCCTCCTCGCGATCTCGCTCCCCCGCACGCTCGCGGTCCTGCGGCTCGAGCGCGCATCGAGCGAGGGCCTCGCGGCGGGAGGGGCGTTGCGCACGATCTACGCGGGAACGGTCGCGATGCTCGCGGTCATCGTCTTCGTGGCCGAGGTGCTCGCACATTGAGCTGGGCGCTGGGGACCTTCAACTCCGCCGCGCTCGCGCTCGCGCTCCTGCTCCTCCTGTACCCGCGCGGCCGATCCGGCGACACGCTCGCGGGGCTCAGCACGCTGACCGGCCTCGCGCTCTACGTCGCGCTCTGGGCGACGACGGTGTACGCGACGCGTCGCGCGCTGCATGGGATCGATCTCCTCGGCGACGCCGGTGCGGGCGATCGCTTCTTCGGACAGGCCCTGCGCTGGGGCGGCTTCACCGGCATCGCCTTCCTGCTGGAGGCCGGTCTCATCCAGATCGTGTCGCTGGCCCTCGCCGGGAACCTGCCGCTCGCCTCGCTCCCGTTCCTCATTCCGTTCGGGGCGATCGGCTCGATGGTCGCGTTCGTCGTCGGCGCCCTGGTCGGCGTGACGCTCGGAGCCGTGGATCTCGCGGGCGTGCGCCTCAGCCGAGGCCTCGTCGAACGTATCGCAGGTGATGGTCCGGTCGCGAGCGTCCGGTAGTCTCCCGCGGTGACCGATCCGCAGGGCTACCGCGAAGCGGCAGACCGCACGACCGCAAGGTCGGAGGACTACCAGTTCTTTCAGGTCGAGCCGAGCGAGCTCCCGGACGAGCAGCTGCGCGAGGCGGCCGTGCTCGAGCAGGCGATGCAGCACGAGCGCGCGCCAGACGACCCGCTGACACCGCTCGAGGTGTACGTGCAGCGCCTGCGCATCAAGCCGCCGTCGCAGTGGCGCGCGGTCTTCGCCGCGCGCGACGCGCGGGGACGGCTCGTCGGGACCGCGGGCATCGGCTACAGCACGAACGAGCCCGAGCAGGCGCACCTGCGCTGGTGCGGCGTCAGCGTCGCCGCGGACCATCGCCGTCGGGGCGTCGGCCGCGCGCTCTTCCGCCGTCTCATCCAGGCCGTCGACGGGCAGCGCGAGGACCTCACCGTCGTCGGCCAGACGAACGACCGCGTGCCCGCGGGGGACGCGTTCGCGAAGGCGATCGGCGCGACGCCCGGACTGCCGATGCGCATGAACCAGCTCGTGCTCGCCGAGGTCGACCGCGCGCAGCTGCGGGAGTGGGCGTCGACCGACTCGCCCGGCTACCGCCTGGAGCGCGTCGACGGAACAGTGCCCGCGCGGCTCATGTCGGCGTACATGCAGGCCGCGAACGGGATGAACGACGCGCCGAAGGGCGACATCGACTTCGGCGAGTGGAAGGTCACCGAGGAGCAGGTGCACGAGCGCGAGGACTGGCTCCGCAAGGCGGGCCAGGAGTGGTGGCTCATCGTCGCCGTGCACGAGGCGACGGGCGAGGGCGCGGGCTTCACCGAGGTGACGTACGACCCGAAGGTGCCGCACGTCGTCCATCAGCAGGGCACCGCGACGGTGCCGGCGCACCGCGGGCACAAGCTCGGCATGTGGATGAAGGCCGCGATGCTCGAGCGCATCCTTGCCGAACGCCCGGGCGCGAAGTTCATCCGCACCGGGAACGCGAACACGAACGCGCAGATGCTCGACATCAACACGAAGCTCGGCTTCAAGCACGCCTGGCAGACGACGCTCTGGCAGGCGAAGCTCGCGGGCGCGAAGAAGGCCCTCGGCCTCGAGGCCGCGGAGGCACGCTCCTAGCGGAGCCGGCGGCCTGACGAGCGGGGCGGCTAGAAGGTGAGGTTCACCGTCACGCTCTTGCGCTGCGTGTAGCTCTCGAGCATCCCCTCGAGCGAGTTCTCGCGGCCGATCCCGCTCTGCTTGAACCCGCCGTACGGCTGCCCGACGAGCTGCCCGAGCCCCTGGTTCACCTGGACCCAGCCGGCGTCGATCGCGTGCGCGGTCCGGAGCGCCTTGCTGATGTCGCGCGACCAGACGTACGCCGCGAGGCCGTAGTGCGTCTCGTTCGCTTGCCGCACGACCTCGGCCTCGTCCGTCCACGGGATCGCGACGAGCACGGGACCGAAGATCTCCTCGCGCGCGACACGCCAGTCGGGGCGCACGTTCGCGATGACGGTCGGCTCGACGTAGTAGCCCTCGCTGAGCGGCCCTTCCTTCGGCGGCAGGCCACCGACGACGGCCTTCGCGCCCTGCTGCCGGATGCCGTCGCCGATGTAGCCAGTGACCTTCTCGAACTGCTGGCCGCTCACGATCGCGCCCATGTCGTTCGCCTCGTCGAGCGGGTCGCCGACCTTGAAGGTCGAGAGCTTGCGGGCAAGCCCGTCGAGGAACGTGTCGTAGACGCTCTGGTGGAGGAAGAGCCGCGAGCCCGCGGTGCACGACTGGCCCTGGCGAGCGAAGCGCATCGCGGCGATGACGCCGTCGACGGTGCGCTCGTCGCCGGCGTCGGGGAACAGGATCTGCGGGCTCTTCCCGCCGAGCTCGAGCGTCACGGGGACGAGGCGGTCTGCCGCCTTGCGCAGCACGTCCTTCCCCGTGTCGGTGTGCCCGGTGAAGGAGATCTTCGCGACGAGCGGGTGCTCGGCGAGCGGCGTCCCGATCTCCTCGCCCGTGCCGGTGACGACGTTCAGCACGCCCTTCGGCAGGTGCGCCTCGCAGATGCGCGCGAGCTCGAGCACCGCGAGCGGCGCGTTCGCGGACGGCTTCAGCACGACCGTGTTCCCGGCGACGAGAGCGGGCGCGATCTTCCACGCCGCGATGAGGATCGGCACGTTCCACGGCACGATCGCCGCGACGACGCCGAGCGGCTCGCGCCGCGTGTACGAGAGGTAGGCCTCGCCGAGCGGGATGGTCTCGCCCTTCAGCTCGCCGCCGAGCCCGCCGAAGTAGCGGAACACGTCCGCGACGCTCTTCGCCTCAGGGCGGGCCTGGGTGCGGATCGCGTTGCCGGTCTCGGTCGCGAGCGTGCGCGCGAGCTCTTCGACCCGCGCTTCGACGTCGTCCGCGATGCGCAGGAGGAGCCGGCCGCGGTCGCGTGGCGCGACCGCGCGCCAGGCCGGGAACGCCGCATGCGCCGCGCGCACCGCGCGGTCGACGTCCTCGGCGGTGCCGCGCGGCACCTCCGCGACGATCTTCCCGCGCTTCGCCGGTGTGTCGACCGAGAAGGTCCTGCCGCCGGCGCTCTCGACCCACTCCCCGCCGATGAACATCCGCTCGCGGCGGACGCCGGTGCCCTCGCGCTCAGCGATCGCCATCGCTTACGGCGCGACCATGTCGCCGTACATGTCCGGCCGGCGGTCGCGGTAGAACTGCCAGGTGTTGCGGACCTCGCGAACGAGGTCCATGTCGAGATCGGCGACGACGAGCTGCTCGTCCTTCTCCGAGGCCTGCGCGACGATCTTCCCGCGCGGATCGGCGAAGTACGAGGAGCCGTAGTAGTCGTTCGGCCCGTACTCCTTCTCCTGACCGACGCGGTTGATCGTGCCGACCCAGTACCCGTTCGCGATCGCGTGCGCGGTCTGCTCGATGAACCAGAGGTGCATCGACAGGCCGCGCGAGGTCGCCGAGGGGATGAACACGAGCTCCGCGCCGTGGAGGCCGAGCATCCGCGCGCCCTCGGGGAAGTGCCGGTCGTAGCAGATGTACACGCCGACCTTGCCGACCGCGGTGTCGAACACGGGGTAGCCGAGGTTCCCGGGCCGGAAGTAGAACTTCTCCCAGAACCCGTTCACGTGCGGGATGTGCGTCTTGCGGTACTTCCCGAGGTACTTGCCGTCGGCGTCGATGACCGCCGCGGTGTTGTAGTAGATCCCGGTCTGGTCCTCCTCGTACATCGGCGCGACGATGACCATCGAGTGCTTGCGCGCGAGCTCCTGCATGAGCTTCGTCGTCTCGCCGTCGGGGATCTTCTCCGTGTACGAGTAGTACTTCGTGTCCTGCACCTGGCAGAAGTACGGCCCGTAGAAGAGCTCCTGCAGGCAGATCGCCTGGACGCCCTGCTTCGCCGCGTCCTGGATGTACCGGACGTGCTTGTCGATCATCGACTTCTTGTCGCCGGTCCAGCCGACCTGGACGAGCGCCGCCTTCACCGTCGTCATCTCTCCCTCAAACCCCGGTCCCGGCTCGACGTCGTCAGCGCCGGCCCCGGGGGCACTGCGGCTTCGGCCGGGCAAAGCCCGGCCTCGCCTGGCTAGGTTACTGCGCCGCAAATCTAGACTGCGTCGCTCATGCAGTTCGGATTCACGCTGAAACCCGACATGCCGCTCTCACGCATCGTGTCGCTCGCGCAGCTGGCGGAGCGGTCGGGCTTCGACTACGGCTGGGTGTTCGACAGCCACGTGCTCTGGAAGGACCCCTACCCGCTCCTCGTGCTCATGGCGCAGAACACCGAGCGGCTGCGCCTCGGGACCTGCGTGACGAACCCGGCGACGCGCGAGCCGTCGGTCACCGCGAGCACGCTCGCGGTCCTGCAGATGATCTCGAAGGGCCGCATGGACCTCGGCATCGGGCGGGGCGACTCGGCCCGGCGCGTCCTCGGCAAGCGGCCGACGACGCTCGAGGACCTGGAGGTCGCGACGCGCGTCATCAAAGAGCTCTGCGAGGGGCGCGCCGTCGAGTACGAGGGCACGACGCTCCGTCTCGACTGGGCGGAGCCGCACCGCCTGCCGGTGTGGATCGCGGGCTACGGCCCCAAGGCGCTCGCGCTCACCGGGCGGATCGCCGACGGCGCGGTCATCCAGATCGCGGACCCGTCGCTCGTCGGCTGGTGCGCCGGCCTCCTGCGCGCGGGGGCGACCGAGGCCGGGCGCGACGTCGCCGAGGTGAAGATCATGTGCGCCGCGCCGGCGCACGTTGGCGCGAGGGCCGCGGTGCGCGAGCGCGTGCGCTGGTTCCCCGCGCTCGTGAGCAACCACGTCGTGGACCTCGTGCGCCGCTACGGCGAGAAGGGCCTGCCGGAGGAGCTGACGGCCTACGTCCGGGACCGTCCGGGCTACGACTACAAGCACCACGCCGAATCCGGGTCATCGAACGCGGCCTTCGTCGATGACGGCTCGGTCGACCGCTTCTGCGTCATCGGCGAGGTCGGGGAGCACGTCGCGAAGCTGCGCGAGCTCGAGCGGGCCGGCGTCAGCCAGTTCAACATCTACCTCATGAGCGGGGACGAAGAGGCCATCCTCGAGACGTACGGACGCGAGATCATCCCCGCGCTGCGTGACGCGCGGAGCGCGCCATGACCGCGTCGATCCCCTTCGGCATGCAGCTCCACCCGCAGCACGTCAGCTGGGACGAGCTTCGCGAATACGGCCTGCTCGTCGACCGGCTCGGCTACGACCACCTCATGACGTGGGACCACTTCGTGCCGCTCGTCGGCGACGCGACCGGCCCTAACCTCGAGGGCTGGCAGGTGCTCGCGGCCTGGGGCGCGATCACGAAGAACGTGAAGATCGCGATGCTCGTCACGGGCAATACCTACCGGCACCCCGCCGTGCTCGCCAACATGGCGGTCACGCTCGACCACATCACCAACGGCCGCGCGATCCTCGGTCTCGGAGCCGCCTGGCACGAGGCCGAGCACAAGATGTACGGGATCCCGTTCGACACGGTGCCGATCCGCCTCGCGAAGCTGCGCGAGGCGAGCCGGATCATCCGCTCGCTCCTCGACACGGAGCGCACCACGTTCGCCGGCAAGCACTACACGCTCACGGACGCCCTTTGCGAGCCGAAGCCCGTCCAGAAGAAGCTGCCGCTCATGATCGGCGGCGGCGGCGAGCAGGTGACGCTGCGCGTGACCGCGCGCTACGCCGACATCTGGCACGGCTTCGGGACGCCGGACGTCGTGGCCAGGAAGATCGAGATCCTGAAGCATCACTGCGAGGAGGTCGGCCGCGACTACGCCGAGATCCTGCCGACCACGGGCGGCGGGGTCCTCGTGCGCGATTCAGAGGAGGGCGTGACCAAGCGCCTGGAGGCCGTGCGCGAGCGGAACCGCATGGCGACGCTTCCGGCGCGCGCGCTCCCCGGCGTCCCGACCGTCGAGGCGGTGGCCCAGCGGCTCGCCGAGCACTGGCGCGCGGGCGTCCGGGGGTTCATCTTCGGCATGAGCCCGCCGTACGACCGGGAGACCATCGAGCGGCTCATCGGCGAGGTGAAGCCGCGGCTGGAGCAGCTCGTCGCCTAGGGGCGGGCCCCTCCCGTGGCGCTGGCTTGACCGCGCTGCGACGATTCGCGCGTGGACGCCAGCCGTGTGGCCGAGTACCTGGCGGTCAGCCCGCTGTTCTCCTGCCTGTCCGCTGACGACCGGCTGCTCCTCGCGCAGCGGATGCGCTCGCGGCGCTTCGCGCGCGACGAGGTCATCTTCCACCGCGACGACCCGGCGAGCCACCTGTACGTCATCGTCGCCGGCACCGTGAAGATCTCGCTCCCCGACGAGAACGGGCGCGAGGTCGTGGTCGCCATCGAGCGCGGAGGCGACGAGTTCGGCGAGCTCGCGCTCTTCGACGACAGCCCGCGGAGCGCGACGGTCACCGCGCTCACCGAGACGGAGTGCCTCCTGCTCGCGCGCAAGGACTTCATGGAGGCGCTCGACCGCAACCACGAGGCGATGCGGAAGATGCTCGGCCTGCTCGCGCAGATGGTGCGCCGCAGCAGCGGCCGCGTGGAGGATCTCGTCTTCCTCGACCTGCCCGGCCGCGTGGCGAAGTGCCTGATCGACCTCAGCGAGGCGGGCGGCAAGGGAGAGATCGAGCTCACGCAGGAGGACCTCGCGGCGTTCGTCGGCGCGACGCGCGTCTCCGTGAACCGGGTCCTTGCCGACCTCGAGAAGCGCAAGGCGATCTCGATCGGCCGCCGCCACATCAAGGTCCACGACCCCGCCGTCCTCCAGCGCGACATCCGCTATTAGGACGACGAAAGAGGCGACCCTTGCGGGCCGCCTCCTTCGCCTGTGTGGGCTGCTGTGGGTCTAGGCGTTCGGGTCGGGCTGGTCGTAGCCCTCCGGGTTCGCCATCGCCGCGTCGTCGAGTGCCTCGCGCTGCGTGATCGCCGTGTCAGCGTCCGGAGCGCGGACCGCGGCGGTCGCGTCGTTGCCCATCTCGTCCGCGGTGATGAACGCGTCGCCCTGACGGCCGGCCGCGTCGCCGGAGATCGCGCTCGTGTCGCGGGTGTTGCCCGAGACGTCGAGCGAGGTCTGCTGGCCGAAGTCCTGGGTGCCGCGGGCCGCGACGTCGCGCCCCGCCTCGTCGGCCGTGATCGCCGCGCTGCCGCGGACCTGGCCCGACACGTCGAGCGAGGCCTGGCCGCCCGCGGATCCGCCGGGAACGACGTTGTTGCCGGACTCGTCGGCCGTGATGTACGCCGTGCCTTCGCGCGACGCGGTCGCGCTGTTGTCGAGCGCCGAGCGGCCGGGGGCCGCGTCGCCGCCTTCGAAGGCCGCGTTGACCGATGCGAGACGGTCCGCGTCGGTGATCGTCGTGCGGACCGAGCCGCCGGCGTCACTGATGCGCGCGCCCTTGGCGCCGCTCGCCTCACCGATGAGGGCGTCGTTCGCCCGGCCGCCGCCGCCAGAGATGAGGGCGTCGCTCACGAGCGGCTCGCCGCCGTCCGGGATCGTGGCGCCCATCGCGAGGTCGCTGCCAGCGCCGTGCCGCGAGACGGCCGCTGCGGCCTCGCCCATCGCGAAGGCCTTGCTCATGCGCTGGTCGATGCCCAGCGAGCTCAGCTTCGATGCGTCGCCGCTGCGCAGCGCCGCACGCTCGTCGCTCGTGAGGTCGAAGCCCTTGAGGGCGCCCTCCGGGTCTGACTGCAGCTGACGCCGGAATCCGGCGTCGCTGATCGCCCGCTTGACCACCTGACCGAGTGTCCCTTTCGACATGTATCTGTCCATCCTTTCGCCGCCGTTGGTGTTGCCGGTCACGATGCACCTGCGTCCCGGCCGGCAGGAGTGCCCGGGGCACTCCCGTTGTGTGATCCCGGCGACGCTCCCGGTGCCCATTGTCCTCACCTGGCCAAATCGCTCGGGCGAACGAACGGAGCGGCCCTTCCGGGCCGCTCCGTCGCTGAACGTCGTGGTTCGGGAAGGTCTAGCCCTGGTGCTCCGGGTTCTCGTAGGCGTTCCAGGGGGCGGACGCGTCCGGCTGCAGCGCGTCGCTCGCCGTGTCGCCCTCGGACGTCTGGGCGGCCGTGATGCCGCTGCCCATCTCGTCGGAGGTCATGAACGCGGTGTTCGCCGAGCTGTCCGACGACGCCATGGCGGCCGGCGAGGCATCGCGACCCGCCTCGTCGGCGGTGATGTACGCGGTGCCCTCGCGGCCGGTGCTGCCGCTCGACTCGATCGCCGCACGGCCACCCGCCGCGCTGTCGCCGATCGCGGAGGCCGGGGCGCGGTCGCCGCCCTCGAAGGCCGCGTTGACCTGGCCGAGGCGGTCCGAGTCGGAGAGCGCCGCGCGCCCGCCGCCCGCGCCCTGGTCGATGAGGCCGGCGCGGGCGCCGCTCCCATCCGCGCTGTGCTGGTCGATGAGGGCCGCGCGGGCACCGCTGCCATCCGCGCTCTGCTGGTCGATGAGCGCGGCGCGAGCACCGCCCGCGTCGACGCTGTCCTGGTCGATGAACGCGGCGCGCGCCGAGTCGCTGTTCGAGAGGTCCGTGCCGATGTTGCCGCGCGCCGTGACCGCCGACGCGCCCTCGCCGAGCGCGAACGCCTTGCTCATGCGCTGGTCGATGCCGAAGCCGCTCAGCTTCGAGGCGTCACCGCTGCGGAGCGCGGCGCGCTCCTCGCCCGTGAGGTCGAAGCCCTTCAGCGCGCCATCCGGGTCGGTCTGCAGCTGACGGCGGAATGCCGCGTCACTGATCGCGCGCTTGACGACCTGTCCGAGAGTCCCCTTTGACATGTTCACACAGCTCCTTCTTCGCTCTTGGTCCGCGTACATGCGGCAGCATCCGCCAGCGGCCGCGGCGATCTGACACTCGCGGTCACATGCGTTGTGTGATCTCGAGAACGTTCGCCCCCGCTCCCCTCCTCACTCGAGCTCCGGGAGCTCCACCGGCTCCCCCTTCGGCTTGCAGACGCCGCAGTGCAGCGCGTCCTCGACGACGAGGGCGCGCAGCGACTCGTGCCGCTTCCCGCGGAAGACGTCGATCACGAACGGATGGATCTTCGCGTGCTCGCGGCAGGAGCCGCGGCCGCAGAAGCGGCACGCGCCGACGGCCGTGCGTTCGCAGGTCCAGCAATCCAAGACGCCCTCCAGCGGGCAGGGACGGACGCTCCTGACGGCCTCGCGCTACGAGCCCGTCGCGACCGCTCCCCCGAGCCCAGCGCCGACATAATGGCCCGTCCTCTCGCGGAATTCACCGACCGTCTCGCCTGAGCTCCGCACCAGGCGCGCGAAGTCGGCACGGGCGAGCGTCGCGAGGACGAGGTCCGAGACGGCCGTCACGGTCGCCGTCCGGGCCCCGCCGAAGAGGAGCGCGAGCTCCCCGAAGCCGTCGCCGGGCCCGAGCGTCCGCACCTCGGTCCCGTCCGGCAGGCGCACAGCCGCCGTCCCCTCGCGGATCAGGTAGTAGCGGTCGCCGGGGTCGCCCGCGCGGAAGACGTCCGTGCCCGCCGGGACGCGCCTCGTCTGCAGGCGCGCCGCGATCCGGTCGAGCTCCTGGCTCGCCAGGCCTTTGAAGAAGGGCAGGGCCGCCAGCCGGGCCCGCTCCTCCCGGGAGGCGCGGATGCGCGCGCCGACCTCGAAGCGATCCTTCACCCAGCGCTCGAAGTGGCCGCGGTCGAGCGACCAGAGGACGGTCGGTTCGAGCGCGCGCACCGTTGCCGTGCGCGTCGTCTTGTCGAGGAGGGCGAGCTCGCCGAAGCCCTCGCCCGGGATGATCCGCCCGAACTGCTCCCCCTCGGGGCCGATCGCCTCGAGGACGCCCGAGCGCACGAGGTAGAAGCGGTCGGCCGGCTCGCCGTAGGTAACGACCGTGTCGCCCTGCTCGACACGGTCGACGCGCAGGTGATCGGCGATCGCGGCGAGCGCCGGACGCGGGAGCCCGTGCAGGAAGCGGATGCGCGCGAGGAGCTGGATGCGCTCCTCCATCTCGCGCTCCGCGGCGCGCTGCTGCCGCGCGGCGTACAGGCGCGCGCTCGTACGCGCGATGCCGAGCAGCCGCGCGATCACCGCGACGAGGAGCGGTCCGACGAAGACGACGAGGATCGCGCCGAGCGCAAGGTAGCCGACGAGCCCGAGCCCGAGGAGCTCGCGTGCGGCGACGGCGACCCGGGTCTGCCAGAGCCAGACGGCGAAGCCGAGCATGAGGAGCGACGTCACGATCGCGCCGAGGCCGAACGCCACGAGCCCGACCTCGCGCGGCGTCCAGGGCTGGCGGCGCCGCAGCTTGCGGATCGCGGTGCCCCGCACGAACGCGAGGGAGCGCTGGCGGAGCATCGGCGCGTCGAGCGCGTCGACGAGGATGTGGTAGCCGTCGAGGTCGAGGATCGGCAGCAGGTTCAGCACGAACTGGAAGACGAAGAGGCTCGCCGCGCGGAACGCGATCGCGCCCGCGAGCGACTCGCCGCCGAACGCGGTGATGAACGCGCATGCAGCACCGACGAGCAGCCCGCCGATCGGGCCGGCGAGCGACACGACGATGCGCTGCCCCCGCGTCGCCATCGCCATGTCCGTCGAGTCGACGTAGACGCACGGGAAGAGGTAGTACACGGCGAAGCCGAGGCGGCGGACGCGGCGACCGTAGTGGCGGATCGCGAGCGCGTGCCCCGCCTCGTGCACGGAGATCGAGAGGACCTGCAGGACGGTGAGGAGCAGGATGCCCAGCACGTACGAGCCCTGGAACGTGACGAGGTCGTGCCGCGGCGCGCGCGTTTCCATGATCCAGAGCCAGAGGCCGGCCAGGCTGAAGGCGATCGCGAGCGCCGCGCCGATCCGCGTGAAGAAGAGCCAGCCGATCGTGCGATAGAGGACGTCGACCGGCTTCTCGGCGTTCGACCAGCGCGCGATGTCCCAGACGATGAGGCGCTGGAGCCAGGTCTGGACCCGGATGAGCGGATCGCGGCGCGCGCGGCGCGCGAAGAGCTTCTGGTACACGGCCGGCGGCTCCTCGCCGAAGAAGCCGTTCGCGCGGAGCGCCGCGGTCAGCCGCGCGAGGCGGTCGAGCGCGAAGTTCCCGGTGCGCTGGAGGTGCTCGACGATGACGTCCTCGATCGTGCGGGTGCCGTCCATGTGCTCGATGAGCTCCATGTCGGCCGCCTCGAGGCGGAGGTACGTGCCGGCGCCCTTGTCGCCGTGAGGGTTCTTCAGGACGGTGTACTGCGTGCCGTCGCGCGAGCGGAGGTCGGCGCGCTCGTAGTCGGGGATGAGGCGCGGCACGAACGAGGCGTAGTCCAGCCGGTCGCGTAACGAGGCCCAGACGCCTTCCACCAGCGCCTACGGTACGTCGCTTCCGAGATCGAGTGCCGCGAGGACAAGCTCCGGACTGTGAGCGATGGCAAGACCAGTGAGGCTCCACAGCCAGGCTTGGTGCGCCGATACTCGGGGGCGTGAGGGAGACCGAAAAGGGCACTCGGGAGCAGCTCGGCGCGCTGCGCCGCGAGAACGCGCGGCTGGTGCAGGAGAACATGCGCCTCCTCAACGAGACGAAGGCGGCGCTGGAGCGGCAGAGCGCCGTGAGCGATGTCTTGGGATCCATCAGCCAGAGCCCGGGGGACATCGTTCCGGTCCTCGACATGGTCATGCGGCGGGCCATGAAGTTGTGCGAGGCGGACGACGTACTCGTCCTTGGCGTCGAAGGTGAGGCGGTCCGACCGCTGGGTCATGTTGGCCCTGTGCCGACCGGCGCACCGAGCGCGATGCGGCTTGCGGATACGCCTCCCGCCGCTGCACGCGCGGTGCGCGAGTGCGGGACGATCCACATTCCTGACCTGCTCGAGTACCCGGAAGATGAGTACGCCGTCGGCAAGAAGTTCGCGGCCGCGAGCGGGGTGCGCACAGCGTTGGCCGTGCCACTGCTCCGGAAGGGCGCTGCGATCGGCGTGATCATCCTTCGGCGACAGGAAGTTCGTCCATTCGCCGATGAGCAGATCGCGTTGCTGGAGACGTTCGCTGATCAGGCCGCGATCGCGATCGAGAACGTGCGCCTCTTCAACGAGACGAAGGAAGCGCTCGAACAGCAGACCGCGATCTCGGAAGTCCTGTCGGTCATCAGCACGTCGACGGACGATCCACAGCCTGTCCTCGACGTGGTCGTCGCGCGGGCGAAGGTGCTATGCGGGGCGCGGCGCGCTGGGCTGTTCCTTCTCGAGGCCGACCGCAGGCTGCATGTCGCCGCGCAGTCGGACGCGGATCCTGCCGCGATCGCCCACTACCGCGCAACGCCGCTCGAGCCAACGCGTTCACGCCTGTCCGGCCGCGCCGTCGTGGAACGGAGGACGGTCCACATCCCCGATCACACGGCGGATCCGGAACTCGAACCGTCTCCGGCGGTCGTTCCGTTCGCGACCCCGAATAGCGGGCTCGGCGTTCCGCTTATGCGTGAAGGCCGCGTTCTCGGGGCAGTGGTGCTGTGGCGTCCGTATGAGCCGTACCGGCCTGAGGAGATCCGGCTGGTCGAGACGTTCGCAGCCCAGGCCGTCATCGCGATGGAGAACGTGCGCCTCTTCAACGAGACGAGAGAGGCACTCGAGCGGCAGACGGCGACAAGCGAGGTGCTCCAGTCCATCAGCCGCTCTGCGTTCGACCTCCAGGCGGTCCTCGATACGGTCGTCGAGCGCGCGGCGCAGCTCTGCGGGGCCGAGCAGGCGTGGATGCGCCGCATCGAGGGGGATGCGTTCCGCTTTGCCGCGTACTACGGATCCTCGGACGAGCTCCGCGCGATGTTCGAGGAGCTGCGGCGGGACGGTACGACCGCCAGGATCGACCACACCGGACTGGGCGGCCGCGCGATCATCGAGAAGCAGCCGGTCCACGTGCACGACATCGCGTCGGACGAAGCGCTGCGCGACGCGTCGCTCGCGAAGCGCGGCGGTGGGCGCACTGCTCTGGCGGTGCCGATGCTCCGCGACGGCGAGCCGATCGGCGCCATGGTCGTCGCGCGCAACCGCGTCGCCCCGTTCAACGACCGAGAGATCCGGCTCGTCGAGACGTTCGCTCGCCAGGCCGTCATCGCGATCGAGAACGTGCGCCTCTTCAACGAGACGAAGGAGGCACTGGAGCAGCAGACGGCGGTGAGCGAGGTCCTCGCGTCGATCGGGCGCTCCGCCTTCGACCTGCCGACGCTGCTCGGAACGGTCGTCGAGCGCGCGGCCCGGCTCTGCCACGCGCCGCACGGGATCATCTACCGCCTTGAAGGCGGGGTACTCCGGATCGTCGCCGCGTTCCAGATCCCGGACGAACTCCGAGAGCTGAACGAGAGGTTCCCTTTGACGCCCGGCGATCGCGCATCGCTCACCGGGCGCGTGACGGCGGAGCGCCGGCCCATACGCATCGACGACGCCCTGGAGGATCCCGAGTACCGGCTGCGGGAGCACCAGCGGGTCGGCAACCTGCGGTCGATGCTGGGTGTCCCCCTGCTGCGCGAGGACGAGGTCATCGGGGCAATGTCCTTATGGCGACCTGAGCCGGTGCC